>CACERX010000040.1 GCA_902562015.1 uncultured SAR324 cluster bacterium | reverse complement strand
AATGAATTTTTTATGGGATTTTATACTACGGCTGTCCAGGAAGGCGAAATCTTAACCGCAATCAGGATTCCTAATGTATCCGTTAAGAATGGTAATTCATATCACAAGAACGAAAGAAAAGTAGGGGATTATGCCACTGCAGGAGTTGCTGTAAATATTACGTTTGATGACAGCGGAACATGTACTGCAGTTGGAATTGGTCTCACAAATGTTAATCCTACTCCGCTCAAGGCTGAAAGATCTGAACAGGCCTTAATTGGGACTAAATTAGATGATGTAGCCATTGAAAACGCAGCACAATATGCTTCCGAGGATTGTAATCCATCGGATGACCTAAGAGGATCTGTAGACTATAAACGCAGAATTGTAAAAGTTCTAACCAAACGAATGATCATTAAGGCAATGGAAAGAGCTAATTAATCAACCAGACATCAATTAATCATGGAAATAAAAATCAAATTAAATGGAACCGAGATGGCGGCCGAAGTGGAGCCAAGAACATTACTGGTACATCTTATTCGAGAGAATTTTTCTTCTACGGGAACACACATTGGTTGTGACACCTCAAGTTGTGGTGCTTGTACAGTATTAATAGATGGAAAGTCAGCAAAATCATGTACCATATTAGCCGCTCAGGCCAATGGGAAAGAGGTTACGACGGTAGAAGGACTCCTTACTGATGATGGCTTGCATCCTATTCAAGAAGGATTCAAGGAGAATCATGCCCTTCACTGTGGTTTCTGTACTCCGGGACTTATGATAAGAGCGGTGGAATTGTTGGAAAAAAATCCTAACCCTTCAGAAGATGAAATACGATGGGGTATCTCTGGTAATCTTTGTCGCTGTACTGGTTATAACAATATTGTGAAGGCCATTAAGTATGCCAGTGCCAAAATGCGAGGTTCAGAATTGCCATCGGTTGAACCAGAATTTGTATAACCTTAACCTTTAAAAAATTATGATACAGAAATGTAAAACATCAAAAGAAATTGGTGGAATGGGACATTCCATCAAAAGAAAAGAAGATGATCGCTTCATTCAGGGTAAAGGGAACTATGTAGATGACATTAAACTAGATGGCATGCTTCATATGGATATTGTAAGAAGTCCTTATGCTTACGCTAAAATTAAGAGTATAGACTCTTCCAAGGCTCTCGAAATTCCGGGTGTGGTCGCCGTAGTAACTGGTAAAGACCTGGAACAATATAATCTACACTGGATGCCTACTTTAATGTCAGATACCCAAATGGTACTGCCTACAGATACAGTAATGTATCAGTCCCAAGAAGTTGCCGCGGTTATTGCAACTGACAGATTTATTGCAAGAGACGGGAAGGAAGCGGTGAAAGTAGAATATGAGCCTATGAAACCGCTCATGAATCCGCACAAATCTATGGATGCCGATGCCCCGGTTTTAAGACCAGATAAAGAAGGAAAAAAAGACAACCATATCTGGCACTGGGAAGTAGGTGATAAGGAAAAAACAGAAAAGGTATTCAATGAAGCTGAAGTCACCGTCGAAGAATCCATGCATATTCCTCGTATTCATGTAGCTTCCATGGAGACTTGCGGATGTGTGGCTGACTATAAGAAAGTAAATAATTTCCTAACCATGTACATGACCACTCAAGCTCCTCATGCTATTAGAACTGTTATTGCTTTGGTAGCAGGTCATGTTGGTTTGACAGAAGAAAAGATACGTGTGATTTCGCCAGACATTGGTGGTGGATTTGGAGGTAAAGTTCCTGTTTATCCAGGTTATGTAATTGCCATTGCCGTATCATTTTTGACCGGTGTCCCGATAAAATGGATTGAAGATAGAAGTGAAAACCTTCAGGCGGATTCTTTCGCCAGGGATTATCACATCAAGGCTGAGATTGCAGCTACCAAGGAAGGAAAGATCCAGGCTACAAGATTTAAAGTATTGGCTGACCATGGCTATACTGATGCATCTGCAAATCCTTCCAAATTCCCGACGGGAATGTTTTCAATTGGTACAGGGTCTTATGATTATGACACGTCCTATATGGAAGCGGATGCAGTTTACACAAATAAGCCTCCTGGAGGTGTGGCCTACCGGTGCTCATTCCGAGTGACGGAAGCTGTTCATGCCATTGAAACTGTGGTGGATACTTTGGCTTTGAAAATTGGAAAAGATCCAGCTCAATTGAGATTTGAGAATTTCATTAAAAAGGACCAATTCCCCTGGAAATCTCCGACCGGATGGGAATATGATTCTGGTGACTATAAGGCTGGTCTTGAAATGGCAATGAATGCTATCGATTATGATGGTTTAAGGAAAGAACAAATAGAGAAACGAAAAAATGGTGAACTCATGGGTATTGGTATCTCAACCTTTACCGAAATTGTTGGAGCTGGTCCATCTAAAGATTTCGATATCCTTGGAATTAAAATGTTTGACAGCGCCGAAATAAGAGTTCACCCCACAGGCAAAGCTATTGCCAGATTTGGAACCAAGTCACAGGGACAGGGTCATGAGACCACTTACGCTCAAATTATTGCTGAAGAATTAGGCATCCCAGCCGAAAATATTCAGATCGAGGAAGGTGATACAGATACCGCTCCTTATGGACTCGGAACATATGCCAGTAGAAGTACACCAACAGCAGGCGCAGCCGCAGCCATGGCCGCCAGGAAACTAAGAGATAAGGCTAAGAAAATAGCCGCTTATTTATTGGAAGTTAGTGAAGATGATTTGGAATGGGAACCGGGTAAGTTTTCTATTAAAGGAGCCCCGGAGAAATCAAAAACAATCCAAGAGATTGTTTTTGCTGCCTATACTAACCATCCTCAAGGGATGGAAGCTGGATTTGAAGCTACACATTATTATGATCCACCAAATCTAACCTTCCCATCAGGTGCTTATATTTGTGTTGTAGATATTGATCCGGGTACTTTTGAGATAAAGGTCAGACGATTTGTAGCTATCGACGATTGTGGAAACATCATCAATCCTATGATTGTACAAGGTCAAGTACATGGTGGTTTAACGCAGGGAATAGCACCAGCGATGTATGAGGAATTATTGTATGATGATGACGGTAATATTCTGAATGGTACCTTAATGGATTATTTGGTTCCAACTGCTGTCGAGTCTCCTAGTTGGGAAACTGGTCATACTATTACACCCAGTCCACATCATCCTATTGGAGCTAAAGGGGTCGGAGAGTCACCAACTGTGGGTGCTCCGCCAGCTATTGCCAATGCTATTTGCGATGCACTTAAGCCATATGGAATTACTCATCTGGACATTCCTATTACTCCATTCAAGATTTTTAAGACCTTGCAAGAGAAGGGGTTGCTGGATACAGATACTAAAATTTAAGTTTTAATAAGAGTTCGCACATTAAAGCTTTATCCTTCATAGAGCCGGGTTGACAATTAAAGATATTTGTTGACCCTCTTCTTAAAAAACTAACCAGAAAATATGGAAGCTGTAATTGAAAAAAGTTTTGAAATTGAAGAGCCAATAGATAAGGTTTGGGCTAATTTGAGTAACCCTATGGAAGTTGCTTCATGCGTACCAGGAGCAGCTATTACTCAAAAAATTGATGATACACATTTTAAAGGCGAAGTAACCTTGAAATTTGGACCTATAAAAGCACAGTTTGACGGGGATATTGAAGTGGTTGAGCTTGACAGTTCAGCTTACAGAATAGTAATGAGTGGCAAAGGCCTTGATTCAAAAGGAAAAGGAAGTGCTGACATGATAATGAATGGCGATCTCCAATCTTCGGATAAAGGAACGAGCGTGAATTTCAAGATGACAGTTAATATTGTAGGAACTATTGCACAGTTTGGATCAAGACTTATCAATGATGTTTCGGACCAACTACTCAAACAGTTTGTTGCAAATTTCAAAGCTCAATTAGCAGGTCAAGAATTTGACAACAACCTAAATGCAGGGTCAATGATGGGTTCAGTCCTTAAAAGTAAGATTGGTGGTATATTTAAAGGCAAGGACGAATCTTCATCATAATGTTACCAGATATTTTCCAACTTATTAAGAAGTTAGATAGCTTGGACTATGTGGTTGAAGAGGAGTTAGCCACCATTCTTCTACTTATGCTGAAGTTAAAAAAGCCCTTACTACTCGAAGGACCTCCAGGAGTTGGTAAGACCGAAGCGTCGCAAATTATAGCATCCTACCTAAATACAAAATTAATCCGATTGCAATGTTATGAAGGTCTAGATGTCAATTCAGCTGTTTATGAATGGAACTATCAAAAGCAATTATTATCTATAAAACTTACTGAAAGTTCGGCATTAAGTTCTGCAGAAAAAGAGTCTCAAATCTTCGGAGATGAATTTTTGCTTAAAAGACCACTTCTTCAGGCTATTACAGAGTCTGATAAGGCCCCCGTTTTGCTTATTGATGAAATAGATCGTGCTGATGAAGAATTTGAGGCTTTTCTATTGGAACTTCTTTCGGCCTATCAAATTAGTATACCTGAAATGGGAACGATCAAAGCCAGTCATATACCTATTGTTGTTTTAACTTCTAATCGTACTCGGGAGTTAAGCGACGCATTAAAGAGAAGATGCCTATATCATTGTGTCCCCTATCCAGAATTTCAGAAAGAATTGGCGATAATTAACAAGCATCTACCAGATATAAACCAGGTTCTTGCCACTCAATTGGTAAAGTTTGTTCAATATCTGCGAAGTTTGAAATTAGATAAGTCTCCCGGTATCTCTGAATCCATAGACTGGGCAGAAGGGCTTATTGCTTTAGGTACTAAAGCTTTTACACAAGAATATATAGACAAGTCCTTAGGTGTAATTTTAAAGTCGGATAAAGATATTTCCTATATCAGAGAACAAGGAATCGATTCAATCCTGAATGAGATTGAAGCCTAATAAACATGCAGCATTACAACAATTATTCCAGCCTTGAAGCCTCAGTTTTGG
This sequence comes from uncultured SAR324 cluster bacterium, assembly GCA_902562015.1. The sequence goes on along the minus strand of CACERX010000040.1, from coordinate 7,154 downwards.
GTTTCTGTGAGTTATGCCGAGGCCATGAGTTGTCAATCGGTCTTAATCATTCTGAAGAAGCCCTTATGGCTGCCCAAAGTGGATTTATAAATGACAGCAAAAGTTTTAAGATAGCCCTGAGATCAATCTTTTGTAGTTCTGAAGGAGAGCATTCCACCTTCAACCGTTGTTTTGATATTTACTGGAGAAAAAAGAGGCATGAATACATGCCTAAAACTAGAATTAGAAAGCAAACAAAAATAATTAAACAAACTAAGGATTCAGTTGTTTTAGTTGGTGCTGGGGATGATGAAGAAACCAAAAAAGATGGAGCTCGTACAGTTTCAGGAGCTAATAAAATGGAGTCTTTACGTAAAACAGACTTTTCCAAAGTATCAGACATTGACCATCTTTTAATGGATGAACTGGCTGAAAAACTCCTGCTACAATTAAATCATCGGTTGAAGCGACGTTTGAGATCTTCAAAGGACGGAAAAATTGATTTCAGGAAAACTATCCGTAGAAATTTGTCTCAAGGTGATAATTTTTTTGAGCTTTCAAAGAAGAATAGAAAATTTGAAAAGTACCGTATGATAATTCTACTTGACGTGAGCGGCTCAATGGATAAGTATTCCTTTTATCTCCTCAAATTTATCTGGACTCTAAAATCGAATTTCAAAGATATTGAAGCGTTCGTTTTCAGCACAAAATTGTTGAGAATAACTGAGTTCATGGAGAAAGTTCAGATTGATCAAGCAATGCAAAAAATGAATGCTAATTCTGACCACTGGTCTAGTGGAACAGTAATAGGTAAATGCCTGCAAGAATTTAATGATCAGTATTCGAAAATGGTACTTAATGGAAGAAGTATAACCCTCATACTTAGTGACGGCCTGGATACAGGTGAACCTGAATTGTTATCAGAGGAGTTGAAAAAAATAAAATTGAGAACAAGCAAAGTAATTTGGCTTAATCCTTTGAAAGGTATGGAAGGCTATGAACCCTTAGCTAAAGGAATGAAGGCTGCCTTACCAGAGATTCATACTTTTGAATCTGCTCATAACCTCGAAAGTTTGATGGAGTTAGAAAAATACTTGAGCCATGTATAACGACCTAATCTATCAAATCTCTAAGTACATGGAACAAGGCGAGGAATTCGCAGTTGCACAAGTTATCTGGCGGGAAGCACCAAGCTCAGGCAAACCAGGTGATAAAGCCATAATACTTAAAGATGGCACTATGATAGGTTGGATTGGAGGAGGATGCGTCAAAGGAATTGCCATAAAAGAGGCTAATGAAGCTATAAGAGAGAATAAAAGTCGCTTAGTCCGCATTAATCCGGATGAGGTAAATAGCGAGGATAGTAATCATAAAACTTATCGCATGACTTGTCATAGCGGAGGAACCATGGAATTGTTTGTAGAACCAATAACACCTAACCCGCAATTAATAATTGTAGGTAAATCGAACATTGCAAGGGCACTATCAAAATTGGCCATTGCCGCGAACCTTAGAGTTAATGTCCTCAGTAATGACGTCCATAAAGGGATGTTTCCTGGGGTAAGTAATATTCATGATCGAGTCGACTTTTCAAAAATTAATATTGATAAAAATACGTTTATCGTAGTTTCCACACAGGGAGAAGATGATGAGGAGTCCATCAGAAAGGCACTTGAAACAAGTTGCAATTATGTTGGCTTTATTTCAAGTATGCGGAAATCAGTAAAGATTAAAGAATATCTTGAACAGACGGAACTGAGCGCAAATCGAATTAATGAGCTTAAAACTCCAGTTGGAATGGATATTAATGCTAAATTACCCGAGGAGATAGCTATATCAATCTTGGCTGAGATTATAGAGCTCTTTAGAGATCCAAATAGAAAAGTGGATAAGGAATATGACACTGTGATTAATGAAGACGCTTATATTAATCCTGTTTGTGGAGTATCAGTTTCAAAAAAGGATGCCAAACATGTTTTAGAATATGGAGCTCACACCGTTTACTTCTGTTGTGATGGTTGTAAGGTTTCTTTCGACACTGAACCGAAGAAATACATTGAGGTCCTTGATAGTAGATAAGCCAAAATTATCTTCTTATTATTAGTTCTGAACATAACGAATGAAAAATAATATAATTTTTTTCATGTAGGATTTCATTGTGTTTGACAGAAAAAAGCATTGGGGAGACGTATACCAAGAGAAGTCTCCCTCAGAAGTAAGCTGGTATCAAAAAGAACCAAAGCTATCTCTGGAACTTATACGTAGTACTAATGTTGCAAGTAATGATGCAATCATTGATGTAGGGGGTGGTACTTCAGTTCTAGTAGATTATCTATCCAAAGAATGTTTCACGAATTTGACAGTATTAGATATTTCAGAAAATGCTATAGCTATTTCCAAAAATAGACTTGGTGATACAGCAAAAAGCATTGAGTGGATTGTATCTGATATTACTCAATTTGATACATCTCAAAAGTTTTCACTTTGGCATGATAGAGCACTCTTTCATTTCCTAACAGATCCATCCGATAGGAAAATTTACGTAAAGGCATTAATAAAAGCAATAAGGACTGAAGGTCATCTCATTATAGCCACTTTTGCAATTGGAGGTCCTGAAAAATGTAGTGGTCTAGAAATTGTACAATATGACTCTGAGAAAATGATAGCCGAACTAGGCGAAAATTTTGCTTTGTTAGAGGAAAGAAAAGAAATCCATATAACTCCAGCCAACAAAGAACAGGAGTTCATATTTTTTCATTTCCTCAGAGTTCCAAAGAAAATTTATACATGACTATTGGTTGTTTATTCTTGAAAGAATTTATTAACTTAAGGTTTTTCACACTTAAATATTTTATCGTTTCGAATACAAAACTATCTAACTTGAATTTTATTAATTCAAAAATTGACACGATTATCAATTTGCAAAATTAAATATTTTATTTATATTCCTCACAAAAAAGGTTTGGATTTTTTTAAATTTTATTTAAAAAATATCAAATCTAAATATAAATCAGGAACTTATATTATTATTTTTGAGGCAAGATGGCATTAAGACTTGGAGATATTGCACCTGACTTCTCTGCAGTAACAACGCACGGAAACATCAATTTCCATGATTGGCTTAGTGATTCTTGGGGCATACTCTTTTCACATCCTAAGGATTACACTCCAGTTTGCACAACTGAACTAGGCTATATGTCAAAAATAAAGCCGGAATTTGATAAACGTAATGTGAAGATACTTGCTATAAGCGTTGATCCAGTTGATTCTCATAAAGAATGGGTTAGAGATATTAATGAGACACAAAACACTACAGTCAACTTTCCAATCATAGCTGATCCAGACCGAAAGGTTTCGGATCTTTACGACATGATTCATCCAAACGCAGATGATACTCTGACAGTTAGATCGGTGTTTGTTATTGGAGCAGATAAGAAGATCAAGCTAACTATTACTTATCCAGCATCCACTGGACGCAATTTCGATGAAGTACTGCGGGTAGTCGACTCACTTCAACTTACCACAGATTACGAAGTAGCTACACCTGTAAACTGGAAGCATGGAGAGGACTGTATCGTTGTTCCTTCCATTCCAACAGCAGACATTACCAAAAAGTTTCCCAAAGGATTTAGAGAAATCAAGCACTACATCAGATATACTCCGCAACCCGATATATAAAACATGATGGTTCTAAGCAGTTTTAGACTCCAAAGATAATCAATTGTCTCTTTTATTTACCTAATCATGAAAGTACGTATTTTTTTGATGCTCATGATCCCGGCTTTTTTGGTCATATCAACCGCCGGAATATATTTCTTTGAGTTTATTCTCACAGGAAGTGTGGACAGCAAATTCAGTTCTGTGTTCAACTCTCTTTGGTGGACTGTGGTAACTTTTACTACTGTAGGTTATGGAGATATGTCTCCTGAAACCATACCCGGACAGATATTTACTTTTATTGTGATGGCGGCAGGATTAGTAAATTTTTCAATAATTGTATCTCTGGTAACAGACAAATTTCAAGAATTTCGCTCAGGTCGTGATCGTGGTCTTGGAGCATTGAAAATTAAAGGACATGTTTTAATTTGTTCTGATGATCCCACCTGGATGCTGGAAATAATTGCACAGAATCAGAAATTAGCCAAGGAAGACCGCATAGTAATAATCTCGCCAGTTAACGAACATCCCTTGTTAGCTACATCCTTCAACAAACTTAGATGGGTATCTGGAGACTCTTATGATTTGAATGTACTTCGCAAGGCTTCAGCTGAAAAGGCGAATATAGCTTATGTATTTTTCAAGGACAACAGTTATTCACTAATGACTGTTCTTCAGCTTGAAACTTTAAGCAATGGAAAGATTGTAACTCAGGCACAGTACGTTGGCAGAGAGTTTCGGAACTATTTTGAAGACGTTGGCTGTGATCATGCTTTGGACCCTTATGACCTTTATGTTCCATTAATGCTTCTGGCTTTTCACTCACAGGGAGCTCCTGCATGGATAAACAAAGTGATTAACAGAACCGAAGGTCATTCTATTACTACTAGAAATCCTGACCCAGGGCTTATAGGAAAAACTTGGTTGAATTTAATTAAAGCCAAAAAAGAGATCCAGGGAATTATGCCGCTTGCTGTGGTCATCGATGAAGTTGTACTAATCAATCCTGAGTCTTCATTTGAAATACCAAAAGAATGCATGATAATGCAGATTGAACCGCCTGAAATGAAGCCGAAAGGAGATCTTGAAAATCAAGCAGTTGAAATAATTGGAATGGATGAGATTGGTATAGACGGTCACATTTTGATAAGTTCTGACAATCAAATATTTATAAATCGATGTCTACTGGAGATGAGCCACCGTAGTCAAAAGGAAAAAATTGTTGTTTTAACAAATACTCAAATATTGGATGAAATGCCAGGGAACCTTGATATTGAATGGATTGAAGGTGATTCCAACTCGGAGAAATCATTTCAACAGGCTAAATCGACTAGAGCTAAAGTAGCATTAATTGACCACTCAGATGATGGTCAAAATCTTATGTCAGTTTTACGTCTGGAGGAGGCAACTGATGGCGAGGTATTTACTATTGCAACCTATCATAAAGAAGATTTTGATCAACAGTTGTTTAAAGTTGGTTGTGACTTTTGTTTGGACCCTGAAGAGATGATAGCCCCAATTCTGTCCCAATCAGCTCTTAATCCAGGATTGGGGACAATGATTGAGGAAATTATTTTGGAAGAATCTACTACACAAAGTCTCCATGTTCGCCAATTAAGTCAGGACTGGGAACCATTAAGCTGGATTTCAACTATTCTTGCAATTAAAGAAAAAGATGAGGAACTGGTTGTAGGACTTATTCGTAGCCAGACGCACAAGCTACTAGTAAATCCTCATCCAGATCTGAAGGTAAATCCTGGTGATCGTCTGATTTATATCGCGCCTACGTCAGCTTTACCAAATCAAATTGGCAATGAACAGGATAACTTTGATATTTCGGAATTCTCAGAGGAAGAAATAAAGCCTTCTGCTGAAGCCGAGGAATTGTTCCGAAAAGGATTGCAACTGGTTAAACATGATGAAAACTATGAGGAAGCATATAAATTTTTTCATCAGGCAGCAATTCAGAATCATTCGAGGGCAAAATATAATTTAGGATTGATGAATTATAATGGGAAAGGTGTCCCTAGGAATCTGGATGAATCATATCACTGGTTTCGCGAAGCAGCAAAATTAGGCAATGAAAATGCTCGCAAAGCTTTAAAAAGTACTAGGGCTCTTCAAAAAATCAGAATGAATACCGATGAACGTGATATCCCAGAGTTTGATACTGAATTAATAAACCGAATGTCAGATGATCAACTATTTTGGTTTGCAAGCGCTGTGGTAGCAATGGTTATGGCAGATGATCATATAGATCTGCATGAGCGTTCTTTCCTGCATTCTGCCATTCGAATGCTGAAGGATAATCAAAAAATTCAGGAGCTTGAAGAATATATTCTACTCTGGGAGAGACCTCCAATTGAGCCTATAGAATTCAGCAAAATAGACCAGGACCACATGCTGGAAAGCTTGTTGAATATAGCAACTGTGGACAGGAACTTTGATGAAAGGGAAGAGAGCTTATTGAGGGAAATTGCAAGATCAATGAATATATCTGAATCCCAGATTGAAACATTAATCAAACTTGGTCACAAAAGAGTCGAACAGTTCAGGGCCAACCAGTTACGTGCCCCAAATTTAAGGGCCAGATTCTAAATACTTTGGGCTCTCGTAAATTATATTATCGCTGAATTTTGAGGGTATTTTAAACCAGTTTAAATATTTCTCCTAATCCGTCTCTGATTGAACGAGTATCTTTCCAGTGACTGCTGCCTTTTTCTAGAAATGACTCTACTGCTGGCTTGTCTATCTCTTCGGCAAAAACTCCTCTGAAAGTCTTTGAAGCCAACTGCTCAGTTTGTATTACGTAACGGGCTCCGTTTTCATATAATTTCAATGAATCTTCATGTGAAGTTGTTACAGCAAGGAAAGGTAAATCAGGGGAAGTCTTTTTGATGTAATTTGCTAGTTCAACGTCTGCATCCAAATCACTGCCCATACATGAAACAACAACTTTTGCTTCATTGAGTTTATACTCTTGCCATACTTTAGGATCAGCAGGATCTGCATATACGGGATCCACGTTAGAATCCTTTCTATCCTCAAAATGTTTAATGATATCAGGATCACAGTCTATCAACAAAACACGTTCAGGTGTTAGCTGGACATCGCAAAATTCGCTAATCTCCTGAGCTATTTCATTGAATCCAAGCAGTACCACGTGATCTTTCAGGACCACTTGCCTTGAGCTTTCTAAATCTATTGCCGAAATATTACGGTTTAATACACCTACAAGCCATTTAAATGTTTGGTATAAAGCAGGTTGAATTGCATGTCCCATTGAAGAGAGTACAAGTGAAGCAAGAATCACTGCAATCAAAATTGCAAAGAGACGATCGTTGAAAACATTATATTTCCAGGCTAACAGTGCAACAATGATTGAAATCGCTGATGACTGGTTTACTGTCGTACCTATCAAAAAGGCAGTCCTTCCTTTTAGCTTTGATGCATAACCGGTAATTATTAAAAATAAAGGTTTGATGAGAACTACTAAAAGTAAGAGCGGAATAATTGCT
>CACERX010000039.1 GCA_902562015.1 uncultured SAR324 cluster bacterium | reverse complement strand
TTCACCTGTAAATGGCATTTGATAAATAGAGTCTTCAAAATGTTCGTATTCAAGATTATGGGCTCCAGGAAGATGAGATTTTTCAAAATCTTCAGCATTTCTTAAATCAAAGACAAATACTTTTTTTGTCGTTCTTCTTAATTCAAAAAACTTTTTAGGTATGAGCAGATGTTTTTGAGGATCAAACCCATCTTCTTTATCAGAAATATCAGTAAATTTAAACATTAAATACTATCTGATTAAATAAATAATTTTGATATTGGTTAGGTATACTAGAGTTTATAAAATCATTAAAAATTAAATTGAGTTCATTACTCTATTTCAATTTTACCATCAATTGATACTCTAAGATCTATCTCAGGGACTTCAAGCAACATGGTGGCAACTAGATTCTCTTTTCCAGTGAGGGTGCCTTTTCTCATCCGATCTTTAACAGCCTGCTCAATTTCTCTTTGTGACTGAATGCCTACTTTCTTGAGAAATTTTCTTACTTGTATGTTTAGTACTTCTTCGTCCATAACATCTGTTCAATACTAACTGCGTAAACTTTAGTTTAAAATTAATTGTACGATGATTTTATTTCCATAAATTTTGAGTAGGAATTTTTATGACCTTTAAATTTAATGATTATATTTTTGTTGAATTAAGGCAAAAATTAATCAGTTTCTGACTTATTTCGGTTCTTGTAATCGCTGATAGCAGCCTTTATAGCATCCTCTGCTAGAACAGAGCAATGAATCTTTACAGGGGGAAGTGATAGTTCTTCAACAATTTCAGTATTTTGAATTTTCATTGCTTCATCTACACTTTTTCCTTTAACCCATTCAGTCGCCAAGCTGGAACTGGCAATTGCTGATCCACATCCAAATGTTTTGAACTTAGCATCTACAATCTTATCATTTTCCACCTTAATTTGAAGCTTCATGACGTCACCGCATTCAGGTGCCCCGACTAAGCCTGTACCTATACCATTTTCTTCTTTGACAAAACTTCCGACGTTTCTCGGATCTTTGTAATGATCAATTACTTTTTCACTGTAGGCCATAAATTTCTCAATATTTTAACTTATTGATTTTATATAATATATTCTAATTAACTTTAGCATAAAATAATTAAAATAGCATTGTTTTAGTACTTTATGTAATAGCACTTTTAATAATGTGTGTCAAGATTAAATATAAAATTATACATTACCTAGTATGTATAGAATGAAAATTCGAATTTGTAAAATGAAACAATAGCATTCCTTATATTATGACCAGAAAGCAAATAAAATTATTGCCAAAAATTAAAAAATTTTAAAGTTTGACATATATTATATTCATGATTACCATAAGCCACTTTTATGGTTATTGATAATAAAATCTCTGAGAATTGAGTGTATTATTTAAAATCCATATATATGAAAATGTTGTTTTTTTTAAGTTATTTAAAAAATAATATCTGAAAAAAATTATAATTATATATAATTGTTTAAGATAGGGATTATAAAATTCCTTTTATTACAGGCTGGTACAGTTTTAATCGTTACCACTTTAGATCAGCCTTAAAACAAACAATTATCCCAATCAAAATAATAAGGAGGGACAATGAACGAAGTTAAAGATCTTCAGCAGAAATATGTTGATGGACAGATAAATCGTCGAGATTTCATTAAAGCCGTTGGGGCCTTGGGAATGCGGTAACAGCCGCAGGAAGTCTGCTCAAAGCAACTGACGCGATGGCGAAAACTCCCAAAAAAGGAGGTTCAGTAAGAATGGCTTCCAACCTTCACGGTCCAGATGACCAGATGGATCCTATCGTGATGACGTCAAACATTGACTATACTAGAGCCCATGCCGTTTACAACGGACTAGTTCAAATGAGGGACAACATGGTAGTCAGTCCTGAATTGGCAGAGGAATTTAGTCCTAACAGCAATGCAACTGAATGGACTTTCAAACTTCGTAAAGGAGTTAAATTCCATGATGGTTCTTCTCTTAGTGCAGATGACGTGCTTTGGAGTATGAACCGGCATTTAGGGGAAAAAACACCTTCAGTAATAAAGGGGTTTTTCAGTCAGGTTAAAGAATGGAAGAAAATGGACAGCCATACAGTCAAAGCTATCTTGAACAGTCCGGACTCTGACCTGCCAGCCAAACTCACCGAGAAGCAGGCTAAAATAGTGAAAGAAGGAACTACCGATTTCAAGAAAGGAAATGGGACAGGTCCCTATCGAATGACGAGCTTCGAACCTGGGGTTAAATCCCTGCATGTCAGAAACGAAGACTATTGGAGAAAAACAGCTAATTTTGATGCCATCGAACTCACAGCAATTACAGACCCACAAGCCAGAGTAAATGCTTTGATTGCAGGGGACATGCACATGATCTCGGATGTAGATGCAAAAATGATCAAATTGATCGAAAATTCAAATGGTGTGGGTATCAACTCTACTAAATCTGGAAGATATGGAGGAGTCTGTATATTAAAAAATACTGCTCCTGGCAATAATCCAGATTTTGTCAAAGCAATGCAGTTGATTCAAGATAGAGAAAGAATCGTTCGTTCCATTCTAAAGGGAAAAGGAGAAGTGGGAAATGATCATCCCATTTCTACTGCTTATGGTGCAGATCATTGTTATGAACTTCCTCAGCGTCAGTATGATCCTGAAAAAGCAAAATATCATCTCAAGAAGTCTGGAATAAGTTCTGCAGAACTTTATGTCGCTGAAGTTGCAACAGGGATTGGAGATACATGCTTGTTGATGCAAAACAATCTGAGAAAAATTGGGTTCGATTTGAAGATCAAAAAGGTACCAACAGATGGTTATTGGGGTGCAGTTTGGATGAAGGAACCGCTCAATGTTGTATCCTGGAATATGCGTCCTACTGCCAATTCCATGCTAGATATACAATTTGCTCCTGGTGCTGCGTGGAATGATACCTTCTGGAATAATGAGAGGATGGGTAAACTGCTCAAAATGAATCTTGCTGAAACTAACCCTGCAATTCGTCACGAAATGTTCTGCGAAATGCAGGCATTGGTGAATATGTTCAGTGGAATGGTGATATCATACCATACTAATGTAAATGATGGTGTCAGTGATAAGATTCACGGGATTCCAGTTAATCCGCTCGGTTCAATTGGAGGCTGTACCTGGCCAGAATTTGCCTGGATGGAAGCTTAATTCAATACGTATAAGTTTTTTGAAAAAGCCTGCGTGATGAAAGTCCGCAGGCTTTTTTTTTAATTTATCTAGATTCATAGTTAGAAGAAATGCTGTTTCAAGCCGTTTTAAGAAGAATTTTTATCGGATTTGCAACACTTACTGTTGTCTCGATTATTATCTTCATTGGAACAAGTCTGCTTCCAGGAGACGTAGCAGAGATTATACTGGGACAAATGGCCACTCCAGAATCTCTTGCTGCTCTGAGGGAAAAGCTTGGAATGAACCATCCACCTTATACCAGATATTTGATGTGGCTTGGGAACCTCTTGTCCGGTGATCTGGGAATATCCAAAGCAGGATCAGGTGCAGGAACGATCGGGACAGAAATTTCAGTGATGATTGCACCCAGACTAGTTAACACTCTTAGATTAGCTGGGATGGTGGCTCTGATATCTATACCATTGGCAATGTCTTTGGGGTTACTGGCATCCATGTATCCTGGTTCCAGAATAGACCGTACCATAACATTTACCACCCTTAGTATCATTTCCATACCTGATTTTCTCGTAGCCATGATTCTTGTGATGGTTTTTGCTGTTCAATTGGGGTGGCTTCCTTCAATTGCCTACATGAGTGGAAACGAAACAGGATGGCAATTAATCCGTGCGCTGCTCATGCCAACACTGACACTTGTGACTATTGTTTCAGCGCAGATCATTCGCATGACTCGAGCAACCATACTTAATATTATGAGTTCTCCTTACATTGAGATGGCAATACTCAAGGGGGTACCAAGAAAAAGGATCATTCTGAGACACTCTTTACTTAATACTATCGGACCGATTGTCAACGTTATCGCATTGAATTTGGCCTGGCTTATTGGAGGAGTTGTTATAGTTGAAACAGTATTTGCTTATCCTGGATTGGCCAAGCTGATGATCGATGGAGTACAGACCAGGGATCTTCCGCTTGTTCAGGCCTGTGCAATGATTTTTTGTGCAACCTATGTGGTACTGATCATGATTGCGGATATGGCTTCGATCATCTCAAATCCAAGGTTGCGACATCCAAAATAATTCTCATATGTCTCAAGAAGAAAACACATTAGAAAAGAAAGCTTTATTCGATGAACTCCCAGACGCACCTCCCAGAAGAAAAATACGTTTTAGTATAGGCGGGAAAATTGGCATTTTCTTTGTCTTGTTCTGGATTGTGATGGTTTTCATTGGTCCATATGTTTCTCCTTACAATGAGGCTGATATTCTGGATGAATCGCTGTTCATTGTTCCGGGGGGGGAAGAATATCCAGACACTGACTATCAGCCACCAAGCAAGGTTGCATATCTTGGGACTGATTACCTGGGCCGGGACACTCTTTCTAGGATTCTATATGGTGCACGAACTACAATAGGTATTTCCTTTTTAGCTACACTTTTGGCATACCTTTTAGGAGTTACCTTGGGAATTGCAGCTGCAGTAGGAAGCGAATGGCTGGACATGATTTTGAGCCGATTCAATGACGCATTTTTATCGATTCCCACCATCATGATGGGGCTTGTGGTGATTGCAGCAGTCGGGAGTACAATTCCAATTCTTATTGTTATGACTGGATTCATATACGCCACTAGCGTTTTCAGGGTGGCAAGGTCGCTTGGTCAAGATGTCATGGTAAGTGATTTCGTGGAAGCAGCAAAGGTACGTGGAGAGGGACTTTGGTGGATTATTACGAGGGAAATTCTTCCAAATGTTGTTATGCCTCTTGCTACTGATTTTGGTTTGAGATTTGTTTGGATTATTCTCTTCATCTCCTCGCTCAGCTTCCTTGGTTTAGGTGTACAGCCACCCATGTCAGACTGGGGTAGCATGGTCAAGGAAAACCTTGGAGGTCTTCCTTATGGTTCGATATCCCCTTTAATGCCTTCTCTCGCGATTGCAACCTTAACCATAGCCATTAACCTGATTGTAGATGATATCTCTGCACACACCGGCGGAAAACTCTCCAACCGAATGATTTGATGGTACCTCTTCTCGAAGTTGATAATCTGAAAATTGATGCCCGCAAAGACGATGGTAGTTTAACTCCAATTGTCAAGGGAGTTAGTTTCAATGTAAAACCGGGGGAGGTAGTAGCATTGATCGGGGAGTCTGGCTCTGGAAAAACTACTATAGCCCTATCAGCATTAGGTTACACTAAACCCGGATTAGAATTTAATTCAGGAGAAGTTCGTCTTAACGGTCAGGATGTAATATCAATGCCTTCCGAAGAAAAAAGGTTGATGCGCGGACAAAAGGTAGCCTATCTCGCTCAAAGTGCCGCAGCAACTTTTAACCCTGCAATGACTATAGGAGAACAAGTAACTGAATCTGCAATTATTCATGGGCAATTATTAAAAGAAGATGCTGAAAATCGTGCAGAAGAACTTTACAGAGCTCTTGAACTACCTGAACCAGATCGACTTGGGAAAAGATATCCTCATCAAGTTTCTGGGGGACAGCTTCAAAGGTTAATGGCTGCAATGGCACTTTGTGGGAATCCCGATCTTCTTGTCCTTGATGAACCAACCACAGCCTTAGATGTGACTACACAAATTGAAGTTTTGAAGGCATTCAAATCTGTAATAAAGCAAGAAGGATCTGCTGCAATTTATGTTACTCACGATCTATCAGTTGTTGCGCAAATAGCAGATGAAATCGTAGTTCTTTATGCAGGTGAAGTTCAGGAACATGGTAGTGCTGAACAAGTTGTAAGCACTCCTAATCATGATTATACAAGACGGCTGATGAACGCGGTACGACCACCACCAGCTGCAGGTCAAGGAGATAACATTAAAAAATCAGATATTGAAGTGCCGGTTCTTGAATTAAAAAATATATTTGCTGGTTATGGCAAAATACGAGATGGTTCTCCAAATGTATCTGTTCTAGAAAATATTAACATAAAAATTAGTAAAGGGCAGACAGTTGGAGTAATTGGAGAATCTGGATGCGGAAAGTCTACTATGGCGCGAGTTATGTCGGGGCTTCTTCCAGCAAGCAAGGGAAATGTATTACTTAGTGGAGAAAATTTAAAACCTGATTTAAAAAATAGAAGCAGATCTGAACTCCAAAAAATACAATTTGTTTTTCAGATGGCTGACACTGCTCTTAATCCTCGTCAGAGAATAGACCAGATTTTAGGCAGACCACTTGAATTCTATCTAGCGCTTAGAGGAGGAGAAAAAAGAAAACGGATTGCTGAACTACTGGAAATGGTTGAGCTGCCTCATGATTTTGCTGGTCGCTATCCTGATGAACTCTCTGGTGGTCAAAAACAAAGAATCAATTTAGCAAGGGCATTGGCCGCATCTCCTGAAATTCTTCTATGTGATGAGGTTATTTCCGCTTTGGATACCATCGTTGGTGCAAATATCATTGAATTGTTAAAACAACTTAGGAAAAATACTGGTGTTTCTTTTGTGTTCATAAGTCATGATCTATCAACAGTTGCATCTTTTGCAGATCATATCGTAGTTCTTTATGCTGGGAAGGTTGTAGATCAAGGCACTGTTGATGAGGTACTTTCTCCACCTTACCACCCATATACGAGGTTATTAATATCTTCGGTTCCTGAATTAAGAGTGGGATGGCTTGAAGAATCAGTGGATGAAATCGAAGAATTGTCACTAAAAAGAGATCAAGGATTCATAAATTAAAATATCACCTTTAAAAGACTATTTGCACCAGTTTCCTTTGCCCTCCACTGCAAGATATTTGTAAAGCAATTCCTGTCCAACACTGAGACCATCGGCATATACTTGTGCCTTTAATTCCTGCTCATTAATCTCTTCCTTGATAATTAATCCGACTTCCTTTGCGGATGACAAGATATTATGAATTAAGTCACGGGCATCTTGGGCTTTTTTCTGATCATCAATACATTCTGACTTTTTTTTATCTTTATTAACTAATTCTGGTGCGTCTATACCCTCAAACTGGACCAGTACTTTTCCCCCCTTTTTCTTTACCCAGATTGTATCTCCATCGATGACTTCCAGAAAAGTTACAGGGGTTGTTATGCACATACAAACTACATTAGCCATTACAGAAAAATGAAAATTAAATAAAATTAAAAGTGCAATAAAATTGTATTTTAAAATTCGAGCCAATAACATGAAAATTACAAATTACTAATATATATAGACTTTTTATTAATTATAATTGCAAATTCATCATTAAACCAAATTTTATCAAAAATATGATATGCACGTTAAACATGTTAAGAGTATTTTCATAAGCTGAGATGAATTTTTAATAAGCAACAATAATTGATTAGGTGCATTGACTAGTATTGTTTATCTAAGTAATTTAGGTTGATTGTTGTTAAACTGCTTAATTATGCTGCAAACCAGATCCGCTCATCTGTTTTGAAATCAATTTTTTGTATAGTCCATTGTTTTTTAATAGTTCTTCATGTGTCCCGATTTCCTCAATATGTCCATTATCCAAAACTATGATCTGGTCAGCATCACGAACAGTAGAAAGGCGATGAGCTATTATCAATGTAGTCCTGTTTTTTTTGAGTTGATTAAGTGCTTTATGTACTATGTTTTCACTGACTGCATCAAGGTGAGAAGTTGCTTCATCCAGAATTAATACTGGTGCATCTTTAAGAAATGCCCGAGCAATTGCTACTCGCTGTCTTTGCCCTCCTGAGAGACTTGCTCCTCGTTCTCCAACCTCAGTTTCAAGTCCTTCAGGAAGGCTTTGAACAACTTCAGACAGAGCTGATAAATTTACTGCTTCCTGCAATTCCTGCTCAGTTGCATCAGGTTTAGCAATCAAAATATTGTCTTTTAAAGTATTGTTGAATAGATAAGTGTCCTGTGCTACCAATGCTATTTTTGAACGCAGATCATGCAGTTTTAAATCCTTAAGATCAAACTCATCAAACTTGATGCTTCCTTTGTCTGGATCCCAAAAACGCATAAGCATTTGGGCAAGTGTTGTTTTTCCTGCTCCTGAAGGGCCAACTAAGGCAAATGTCTTTCCAACGGGAATATCAACATTTAAATTATCCAATACATTCTTTGATCTTCCCGGAAAAGAAAAACTTAAATTGCTAATTTTGAATCCTGAAGAAAAGTCATTTTTTAACTCGTTAACACCATCAGCTATTTTTATCGGTTCGTTCTCGAGTGCGTACACTCTCCTGGTAGCACCAAGTGTGTCTGCGAGTTGTCTGCCTATCTGAGCTATCTCTGAAACTGGAAGGAATGCAGACATTGCCAAAATTGTCATGAGCGGCAGTATTCCAGAATCGAAGTGACCATTCGCTGTAAGCAGTGCACCTGTACTTACAACAGCAAGACCACCCCAGCCTGTGAGCACTTCCAGCATATTGCTTTGTAGTGTTAGTTCTTTGAAAAAAGGGAGCCTCAGTGAAATGTGTCGGTCAGTAAGTCCCTCAAAAGATCTTCCTCTGTATGAACCCTGCTGGTATGCAACAATTTCTGCAAGTCCCTGTACTGAATCAATTGCATGTGCTGAAAGTTCTCCTGCAGCTTCTCTGGCTTTAGATCCGAGCATGTCGACTCGTTTCCTCATCAAAAATGGACTTAATCCGACTGCAATTAAAAATGGTAAAAGTGCAAGAGTCATCCAGAAACTGTTAACACTTAAAATGACAACTACTGTGGCTGGAATCAGGATAGAGACAAAAACAGGAGCTACTGTGTGCGCAAAGAAATACTCAACTAGTTCAACATCATGTGTTGCAATGCCCATCAAATCACCTGTCCTCCGTCTCACAAGATAAGCTGGAGCAAGTAAGTCAAGTTTCTTAAAGACGTTGATACGCATAACGGAAAGTAATCTGAATGCCATATCATGAGCTATCCATGATTCAAGCCAGTGAAGTATGCCAGATAGTATTGCTGCAGTAATAAGCCAGCTAAGGTGAGAAGAATAATCATCACCATTTTTCAAATCGAGAACTATAAGTGCGCTGAATATACCGACACCTATAAAAGACAGAACACGAAGAACACCAAAGCAAAAGGATAGAGCAAGTCTCCCTTTCCAGGGAAAGATGTGACTCATCAGCTCAATAATTAATTGTTTCCAGTTTAGGCCTTCTGCTTTTACAATACCTTCTGTAGGAACATTCATTATAGTCTCTTTTAACTGCTCTCTTTCTTTTTCTTCAAAAATAACAGATTCTTTTTCTTTAACCAGCAAGCCCTTTGATTCTGATTCACGTACCTGCTGAGACATAAGAACTGAATAAATTCCGTCCTGCTGCATCAGGCTCTGATGTGAACCTGACTCTGCAATTATTCCCTGGTCAATTACTAGGATTCTTTCACATTTAACAATACTTGAGAGTCGATGTGCCAATACCAGTGTTGTGCGGTTTTTCATCAAACGATCAAGTGCCTGTTGGATTATAAATTCATTTTCAGCATCTACTGCAGAAAGAGCCTCATCCAATATGAGTATAGGCGTATCCCTCAGGAGAGCTCTTGCAATGGCTACCCGCTGACGTTGCCCTCCTGAGAGCTTGATCCCCTTTTCACCAATTAAAGTTTTGTATCCGTCAGGAAGTGTTGAAACGAACTCATGTATGTTCGCATTTTTTGCTGCTTTAATAATCTCGTCTTCATTGGCTTTATGGTTGCCCATTTTAATGTTGTCTTCAATGGTACCATGAAATAAAAATGTGTCCTGATGCACAACAGAGATCATACCTCTAATCTGGTCGAATGAAATATCTCTAAGATCTTTTCCTCCGATATGTACTGATCCTTGAACTGGATCATGGAAGCGGAGAAGCAGTTTGACTATAGATGATTTCCCGCATCCACTTGAACCTACAATTCCAACTCGTTCTCCTTTTTTGATATTAAAATTCAAAGAGCTGTGTACAACATGACTGTGTCCAGGGTATTTAAATTTTACTGAATCAAAAGAAACTGAAGGTTCAAGGACAGTTTCAATATTTTTGAATTTTTTCTCAATTACTGCAGGACTTGCATCGAGAATTTTGAAAACCCCATGTGCAGCTGATAGGCCCATCATTCCTTGATGCAAAACTGTGCGAAGATCTCGCATTGGTCTGAATATTTCAACACCCATCATAAGTATTATCAGCAATGTAGTAAGTTCCATTTCTCCGGTTGTTGTGCGATATGCACCGTATCCCAGTGCTGTTGCTGCTCCTAGGGCGATAGATGTATCTGTAATTCCACGAGACAATACATTTGTAGCAAGCACCCACATTGTGCTTCGAAAAAGTTCATATGCACGTTTTGTAAGCAATTCAGCTCGGGTCTTGCTCTGTCCGAATGATTTCAGGGTTGCAAGTCCCTGTATTCCATCTAGAAAGTCTGAGGCAAATGCTTCATAAGCATTTTGCCTTTCTTTAGACCTCTTGCGGTCGAATTTATGCCAGGCAGATGGTGCAAAAAGTGATACAAATGCTGCAGCAAGAAGGATTAGAGCCACTGGAAAATCTAAAAAAGCTACAAACACAAAAATTATTATTGGAGTAAAAATAGAAATTAAAAGCTGAGGAAGGTATTGTCCGAAATAAGTTTCCAGCTGTTCTACGCCGTCCACCAGTGACAAAACTAGTTCTCCTGACCGCTGTCTTCCAGCGTAACCTGGACCAAGACTGACAATTTTATCAAACAATTTTATCCTCAATTTTTTTTGTACTATTGCAGATGTCTCATGTGCAATCATAGTTCGCCAATGCTCAAAAAAACCTCGAAGTAGCATTATAAATGCCGCAAAAATAATCGGAGTAATTAGCTCTTCTTCTGTTTGACCCTGGAAAATTAGTCCAATTATCCATCCTAGCATTGCCAGACGCACTAGTCCGAGTGAGGTGGATATAATTCCGATAATTACAGAATAGTAAATACGTCCTCTCACTCCTCTTGTAAATGACCAGAGTCTTATGTCAAATTGCATTTATGGGTAAATTTTTAAATTAAGATTAAATATAAATAAGAAAAAACCTCTTAATTAGAGGAATTTTCGGTACAGGAAGATTTCATATGATTCATGAAATTCCGGTACGAATACTAAGTTGATTTTTAATTATTTAGGTGATTGAGAAGAAATTAAATTATTTACAAGAAAAATATCTTACATATTTCGCCGATACTTACCACCCAACTGGTAAAGATGATTGGTTATATCACCAAGCGAACAGACCTGTACAGCGTTCATGAGGTCCTCAAATATATTGCCGTTATTTAAAGCTGTTTCGCTTAGTTGTTGCATCATGGTATCTCTTTCATCAGCATGAATTTCATTGAATTTCTCCAAATCACTGATTTGCATGTCCTTTTCTTCATCCGTTGAACGTGCCAGTTCAATTTCAGTCTCTGAATTTTCAGGCTGTGGATTAAGAAATGTGTTTACACCCATAATTGGGAGGTCTCCAGTATGTTTAAGCGTTTCATAATATAGTGATTCTTCCTGGATTTTGTTGCGCTGATACATGGTTTCCATGGCTCCCAAAACACCTCCTCTGTCTGAAAGACGAACAAATTCAGATAGAATTGCTTCTTCTACTAAATCGGTTAATTCCTCAATCAGAAAACTTCCTTGAAGTGGATTTTGGTTATATGCTTGTCCAAGTTCATGATTTATGATCATTTGAATTGCCAGAGCTCTTCGAACTGACTCTCCAGTGGGCGTTGTAATAGCTTCATCGTAGGCATTGGTATGCAGTGAATTGCAGTTATCGTAAATGGCATACAGTGCTTGAAGTGTTGTACGTATATCATTGAAATCTATCTCCATTGCGTGAAGTGAACGACCGGAAGTCTGAATATGATATTTTAATTTTTGGGAGCGTTCATTACCGTTATACAAATAACGTATCGCTACAGAGAAAATTCTTCGCGCTACTCTGCCTATAACAGCATATTCGGGGTCCATGCCGTTGCTGAAAAAGAAACTCAAGTTGTGAGCAAAGTTATCAATCCTTAATCCGCGAGCAAGATAATATTCAATCAGTGTAAAGCCGTTGGCGAGAGTGAAAGCTACCTGAGTGATTGGGTTCGCTCCTGCCTCAGCAATGTGATAACCGGAAATACTCACAGAATAAAAATTTCGAACATCATTGGAAGTAAAAAATTCCTGTATGTCTCCCATCATACGCATGGCAAAATTGGTGGAAAAAATACATGTATTCTGTGCCTGATCTTCCTTTAAAATATCTGCCTGTACCGTTCCGCGAACATTTTTCAATACATCTGCTTTGATTTTACCGTATGTTTCTGTGTCTACAAAATACCTGCCTGACATACCAAGCAGTTCCAGCCCCAATCCGTTATGATTATCTTGCCTCTTCATTCGATATTCTGGCAGTGGTATATTTCGCTTTTTATAAGTCTTTTTT
>CACERX010000038.1 GCA_902562015.1 uncultured SAR324 cluster bacterium | reverse complement strand
AAGAGTCCAGAAAATAATATAAGGATTGTTCCTAAATAATAGGAAGCCAGAAAATCCCATGGAATGTGTTCAGGCAATTGGGCGTTTGCAATAGTTCGCAGCAAAAGCATCGGCACCGCAAAATCAAATATGAAACGGGTAAGTCCCTTTATTGCAGTCTGGTCAAACCACCCCAGCATGACTGTAATATATCCAATCATCAGCAGTCCGAAGATTGGTAAAATTACATCAACAACTGGTCCAAACATAATTTATTTTTCAGAAAAGATGGAACTGGATTAATTCCAATGAGCATACTTTTTAATCAAAACTGATTTACTGCTTTTCCGCACCAAAAGGTTTGATTATTATTAGCAGCTGAGGAAGCAGAGTGAGGGCAGCAAGCAGTGCGATCAGCATAGCAAGTCCTGTGAGTAATCCAAAATAGATACTCGGAATGAATTTTGAGAATACCAGAATAGAGAAACCTATAATTATGGTGATTGAAGTGTAGTACATTGCATAGCCAATGCTCTCATGAGAGCGGTGCATTGAAGCAAGATAGTTACTGTCTGATTTAAACTCATGCCTGAAGCGATGTATGTAATGAATTGTATTGTCCACAGCAATACCCACACTGATTGCTGCAATTGTGATGGTCATCATGTCAAGCGGAATGCCCATCCATCCCATAAATCCGAGTACAACTCCAATGGAAAGAATATTGGGAAAAATTGCTATCAGAGCAATAGTTAAGGAGCGGAACAAAAACATAAACATAATTAAAAATGATAGAATGACTGCTCCCAATGTAAGTATCTGTGAACGGAAAAGGCTCTGCAGCATATTATTGTAAAGAACAAGAAGGCTTGCCAGTTGACCTTTTTCCTCTGGGATCCCCAGCTTGGAAGGCAACTCCTGCTTGATCTTCGTCAACAGTTCATTGCGGCGCAAGTCAGGTTCCGAATCCCTTATTCGCACATAAAACCTAGCCTCGTTGTGTTCAACAGATACATAAGGATCAAGGACTATTTTCCTGAATTCTTCCGGTAGTTCATTGTAGATCAGGGCAAGCAGAAAATTATCAAGAGGTTCTCCCGAATTCAGGGTTTTACCGACTTTCAGCATTGTCCCCAGTGAGAGCACTTTACCTGTCTGATCAAGTCCATCGAGGTAGTCATGAATTTCTTCAATTTGCTCCATTTTTTCTGCTGTGAACCAGTATTGTGCTTCACCGGCCGATTCCTCAAATTCTTCCTCAAAGGAATCAAACTCTTCTTCATCTTCAAGTTCCTCAACATCTGTGCTTTCTGTTTCTTGCTGAGGGGTATCAGTTTCACTCTTTTCCAGTTGAACGATCAAATCAAGCGGAGTTGTCCCTCCCAGCTGCTGGTCAATAACTTTCATGCCCTGGTATATCTCCGTATCCTCCTGGAAATAATCAATGAAGCTGTTTTCCACATTCAGTCTTGTCGCGCCTATAACACTAATTATTAATGCACATATACTAATGACAAGTATGGTCCTGCCATGACGCTCAGTAATATCAGCAAAAATTTTGGTCAGGGCAAATCGTGATTCAAATGATGTATTTGGCATTATTTTCGGCATTTGCATGAGCAGTACCGGAAAAATAAGAAATGTCAGAAACAGTGAAACTCCAATTCCTGCGCTCATCATCCATCCAAAGTTCATCACTGGCAAAATTCCACTCAGTACCAATGACCCGAATCCTACCACAGTAGTCAGAACTGCAAAGGTGCATGGTCTTGCCATGAACATTGTTGAATCCAGAATAAGCTGACGCTGATCTATATCAGGATTAAGTCTTGCCATCTCACGGTAGCGTACTATCAGATGAATGGTAATGGCCATTGTGATTATCAGCTGAATTGAAATGAAATTTGAAGAAATCACTGTGACTTCCCACCCGAATAGACCTAAAAATCCACTGGTTGTCAGTACTGAAAATGAACAGGTAATAACCGGAAGCAAAATCCAGCGCAGCTGCCTGAAAATTATCCATAGTGTGACCACCAAAAACGCAAGCACTGCGCTGCCGAAAACTTTCAGGTCACTGCGAATAAATGTGACCAGGTCATCTGCAACCATGCTTGCTCCTCCAAGGAAAATCTTAGCCTCGTTCCGATATTTCTGAGCAATTGCACGAACTTTTGAAATGTTTTTGTTTTCAACAATCCTCATTTTGTCACGGTGCTTCTTGAACTTTATTAGCACCTCTTCAAGTTCTTTTTGCTCAATTACACTTATGGTTCCATCTTTTTCTTTGCTGCGCAGATGATTCCGATGCTGAAGCAGTTCCCTGTATAATGGATCATCGTGAAGATTTACAAGAAGCGCCGTAGTTTTAAAATCTGGACTGACGAGGTTGTCGCTGTAAATGGGGCTGTTCAGGAATTCTTTTCTGGCAAGTTCTTTGTCAATTCCTGGAGAAGAAAGGGTGGGGACATCCTCAAGCAATTCTTTTACTGGTTTGGGAGGACTCTCCAGCAGTGGGACATTAAGTATTGTCAGGACCGATTCAACTCTATCCAGAGCCAGCAGGTCGTTGCTTAACTCCTTAAGGGTATTCAAAGTTGAATCAGCAAGCAGCTCTGCTTTTGGAGTGAAAGTTAATACAAGGAAATCCTGGTTGCCATAGCGCTGATTTACTTTTCGAGTGAATGCCAGGTCTTTATCATCTTCCAGCAGCAGTGTTTCCGCAGAAGCATCTATTTCCAGGTACCGGGCTTGGTATCCAAGCGCAGCAATGCACAACAACAGCAGTAGTAGGATAGTCTTAGGATAGGTTAGAATTATCTTGTCGTAGAATTGCCGCAACATTAGGCCCCCAAATCTCCTGCTGAACGCATACGTTCCATCAACTGCTCCATTGTTTCTTTCTTTAATACTCCGGAAAACTGGGAGCGATAGGTCTGTACAATACTTACACCGAGGACATCTACATCATAAACCATCCAGCCTTTTTTCTTCGTTTTGTACAGTTTATAAATCATCTCTTTTTTATCGTCCTTTGTTACAAGGTAAGTCAATACTTCCACGCGTTTTTTCTTGGTCAGCCGTGCTTCATCAACAACAACTTCTTCATCGGTATAAAGGTCCAGTTTTTCAAGATAAGAAAGTTTCAGCCTTTCTACAAACAGATCAGAAAATTCCTTACGTTTTGCTTTGCTTAGAGATTTCCAGTGTTTTTTCCCAAGACTGAGCCTTGCCATCAAACTAAAATCAAATAGTCCATCAATGGTTTCTAATATTCCTTCCTTCTTTTCTTCTTTGCTGAGACTTTTGTCCTTTAGGATGTTGATCACTATATCAACTTTCTCTTTTGTCATAGCACGGATTTCACTTACTTCATCAGCGACAAGAGCAGATGAGGTAAAAAATAACATCAAGAGAACAATCAGTATTCTGCCTGTGATAAGTTTTAGCTGAACTTGCATTTTTTTACTCCTCGATTAATTTTGCACGATTCTGCTCATAGACATCCCTAAGAAACGGGTAGAGTTCTATAGCATCTTTTTTAAGGTTCTCATATTGACCAATTCGCAATGATTCCTGGTTTACGGTTTTAAGTATCAATAGATTTGTCTGCTGTACTGCCTGTCTAGACATGCCAAGATATTCTCCCTCTTTCTTCGGTAAATTATAAGGTCGATTCTCAACGTAATAAACCGGGTCCATCTGCATGTCAGGATAGAGACTGAACATATCTCGCAGATTTGATGGCCCTAAAAATGGCAGAACAATATGGAAGCCTCCTCCTACACCATAATATCCAAGTGTCTGTCCAAAATCCTCTTCGTGTGCTTCAAGATCAAACCACTCTTTTGCAGGGTCCCATAAACCAAAAATTCCCACAGTGCTGTTAATAATAAAACGAAATAATTCCTCACCAGCATTTATTGGTTTAAGCTGGAGAGCATTGTTGACAAACCGAATCGGAAAGAGAAGATTATGAAAAAAATTTTTTACTCCACGTTGAGCAAGATCGGGCATAGCCCATTCATAACCTCGGGCTACCGGATCCAGAACGTAAACGTAAAATCCGTCATTAAATTCGGTCATTACTGTGTTGTATCCACTTAGGGGATCAAATATTTCTTTTTCTGCACTTTCAAACTCATCCTCGAAACCATCATCAAATTCCTCATCTTCCAAATCCTCATCAGTCTCTGTTTCAGATAGCAATTGAGTAGATTCAGGAGATTTTTCCTGTGCGTAAACAGGATTCGACATCAGGGGATGAAGCAAAAAAGAAATGATTACAAAGAAAGAAATTATTGCTGAGGTGTGTGGTTGCATCGGTTATAATTTTCTCTAAAAATAGGATCCCTTTTTTTGCTCTTAAGTGCAAGGTAATTGGCTGTGTGATATACAATTTTTTAAATCGTGAAATGCAGCGGATGTAAGAGTTATAAAGAGTATCAGCAACCTTCAAGCAGCAAAAATTGAATTAATTACAACCATTGAAATTAAAGTTTCTTATGAACTTAAAGCTGTTTGTGTCTGCTGTTTACTGCTGAAGATAAACCAGAAAAGGGAAACCAAAACAATCAGCAGTAGCGGAATGGTACTTAAGTTAACCGTCTCCCAGCCAAACGAAGTTTGCAGTACACCGGATAGCAATGAACATAGCGCGGCAGTTCCAAATACTAAAAAATCATTTACACCCTGAACAATGGCTTTTTCAGCTGGCTGATAGGTTTCAGTGACCATTGTTGTTCCAGCCACAAACATAAAATTCCAGCCTACGCCTAACAGGACCAAGGCAGACCAGTAATTAATTAATTCTGTCCCAGAAATATTGATTGCAATGCAAATAAAATTAAGCAAGATACCTGTAAAAATAATTTGAACTGCTCCGAAGCGCTTTATCAATGAACCAGTAATGAAAGAAGGCGCAAACATACCCAGTGCATGCCATTGGATAATAAACGCTGCGTCACTGAATGGATAACCGTTTCCTTTTGTCATAGCAAGAGGTGTTGCAGTCATTATCATTGCCATTACTCCATAGCCTATCATTGCTGAAAGCACCGAGACTATAAATTTTGGCTGCAAAAAAATTACTTTCAATGGGCGCGTTTCACCGGTTTGTTCTTCTACACTTGGCTGAGGGAGCCTGATCCTCATTAAAATTATTACAATGAAAAAATATAACAAAATAATAGACAGGTAGCTCCCAGCAAACTGTGCGTTTTCAATATAATCTTTACCCTCGGCCGCAATTGCAGGACCAATGAATCCTGCAGCTATACCGCCAAGCATCACATAGGAGACAGCTTTTGTCCTTAATTCGATGCTTGAAACTTCAACCGCGGTAAAGCGATATAGCTGGGCAAAACCGTTCAAGATCCCAAGACAAAATATACTTAGGCAGAAGAAAGGGAAACTGGTGTAAATTATTGCAAGTGAAGCAGAAGCAGCTCCAAATGTCCCGATTCCAGTTCCAATCAAAAAACCGTAACGGCGTCCTATGAACTTCATCAGCATTGAAGCCGGTATACCAGCCAGCATTGTTCCCAGCAGATGAAAGGTAAGTGGGAAAGTTGCCAATGCTTTGTTTTCAGCAATCTGGAATCCAACAATTGAAGATGCAGAAACACTTAGACTTGAAGTAGAAGCAGAGAGGGAGAAGCAGATACTCAGCAGAAGAATAGAAATATAGGTCTTAGTTTGAGGACTTGTCATTAAGATTATAAAATAAATATGTTTTAATTAAATAGCGGTTATTCTAACATATCATCTGAATTCTTCCTAATTGAGTAATATTTGGAATAAATAGATTTAACATCATGAATGCATTTATGGAACAGTACTGGTCATTTTACAACGCGGGAGTAGCAATCTTTTTATTTGCCGGATTGTCCTTAGTTCTCAAACTTATTTTTTTCAGACGCAAGCGACACAAAAAGGAGCCGCACTTAACATTTAAGCACTGGAACCACCGATTTGAAAGTGATTTTAGAAACCTGGAAAAGGAGCTTCATGTTGTGCAGTTTTTGCCCAAAGATGCGACAAAGTTGTTAAAAAAGGCCAAAAAAAAGGAAGACAAGGAGGAAAAACAAAAAAATAAGGAAAAGAGTGAAAAAACCGTAATGGATATACGGAAAAAACTGGAGGGTGGACAGAAAACTAAGGAAGTTCTCAAGCAGCATTCAAACTGTGTTTATGTACTGACATTTATCGGAAACATTATGGCGGCTGAAGTGGAACATCTCAGGGATCAGATTTCATTTCTTCTGGAAATAGCACAACCTGCAGACGAAATTGTGATACGCCTAACTAGCCCTGGAGGTGCGGTCCCGCAGTACGGGTTAGCCAGTTCTCAGCTGGAAAGATTGAAAAAAGCAGGACTGCGTTGCGTAGTCTGTGTGGATACAGTTGCTGCCAGCGGCGGTTACATGATGGCTGCAGTTGCAGACAAAATTATTGCGGCACCATTCTCAATTGTCGGGTCAATTGGTGTTGTTGCTGGCATACCTAATTTCCATCGTGTTCTCCAAAAAAATGAAGTGGACTACCACTTGTTTACTGCAGGAAAATACAAAAGGACCGTAACCCCTTTTTCAAAAGTAACCAAGGAGGGGAAACAGAAAATGCAGGATGATATCTCTGCAATTCATGATGCTTTTAAGAAAGTTATAAAAGAAGGACGTCCAGATGTTGATATAGACGAAATTGCAACTGGAGAATACTGGCTAGCCTCAGATGCAAAAGAGAAGGGGCTTGTAGATGAAATAATGACAAGTGATGACTATTTGTGCGGTAAAATTGAAGATTGGGAAGTAATAGAAATCAATACTGAAGTTAACCAGAATAGATTGGAAAAACTTATCGAAGGAGGAGCTTCGCTATTCAGGCAATGGAGGAATTCAAAAATCCCAGGGGCAGGAGAAGAAGTTGATGATGTATCTCAGCGCTTCAGGTAATAAGTACTATTTGACAACTATTCCGAATATGGTCCTTTTAGTCCGGCAATTTCCATTGAAGTTGCATATTTATTGGAAGCAAGAATAAATTTTGAACCGTAACGTTCAATCAGCTCTTTCCTTAGTTCAAGATTCTGAGTAGATTCTAATTCCCCCAAAATATTATTTGCCTCTTCAGCAATCTGGTGCATATTTTTGATAAAATTATCATCTAGTAAAAGTTCAAATAATCTATTTTGTGTAACTTTCCCAACCCCGTGAACTGTCGATGCTCCTTCATCAGTGTAACCTACAGGCAAATCTCCTTTCAGGTTAATTACCTTTTTAAACTTTATTACTGAAAAAATCTGATCCACAGCCTGTTTAGCACCTTCAACTCTTGAAATGTGTTCTGTGTCAGCAGCAGCATGTGGCAGGAGTTCCATTTTTCCTGAATGTTTTTTTTCTAGTTCGATGTATGGTTTCATTGGTCCAGTGATTTCACCATTGTAAGGATTTTTAAATATATCTGCGTCGATTGCTGCGTAGCGAACTTTACCAATTGAGAGCGCCCTGTCCAGAGCCGAGGCATCAATGAGTTCTCCCCTATCGTAATTAATTACTACAGCTCCTTCATTGAGTAATTTAAGTACTTTTTCACCGATTATACTTTCGTTAGCAAACTTACCAGTATTTAGATCTGGAGATCCTAATCCAGTGTGAATACTTATAAAGTCAGACCCCTTTGCAGCTTCTTCAATTGTATTAGCGTAAATGAATCCTTCTGATTCAATCCATTTTTGGTGATTTGGAAGGGACTCGTGTACTACAACTTTCATATTGAACACCTGCGCGATTTTTGCTACTTCTCTACCAATGTTGCCATATCCTATAATTCCGATACGTTTCCCCTCGATTTTTTCGGTGGGGAATTCTTTAAGCTGTTTGCCTGTATCAAAATTATTTTCTGTTACCATCTGATGCAACATGGCAACATTTAAGTCAGGTGATGTTTTCAACAATGCTTTAAAAACCATTTGTGCGGTAGCTCTGCTGTTAAAACTTGGTGTATTCATTAATGGAGCAACTCCTCCTTTACCTCCTCCTCCTCCCCATGATGCACTCCCCATGTTTCCTGTCCCTGCACCAATACGAACGCCACCTTCATTAAACACAGATTCTTTAGGAAAAAATGTTGCGGCAGCAATAAGTGCGTCATACTGCCCTTTATCTGTTTGAGGCAATATTTCATCTGTTCGGCTTAAATCCGGCTGATAGAAAAAATGAATTTTGCCTTCCTCTAGAACTGACTCTTCTTCAACTGGACCTAGATGGAATACGCCACCTTTTTCTTCAATGTAATTTCTCGTTTCTGAGAAATCAGGATTCCCGTTGTGGTCAAATTTCATACCGACCAAATCAGCAATCAGAACTTTGTAAGATCTGTCTGGTTTGTCTTTTAGAGTATTGTTATTTTCAACTTTAGAAGAAGTAGATTTTTTAAATTCCATCCCCTGTTTTTGAATTTCGATATTTTTTGTCATCTTTATTTTGAATAACTAATTTAATTCTATTTTCAGGAAGAAAAATACTCTGCTAACCCAAAATATTAAAATAGTTTTTTTGATCAGAAACATTAACGAACAAAGTAATAAAGACGTTGAATAAATAAAAGCTTTATTTATTCTGTATTTGATTTTATTGTTCACAGAGCACTGAAAGAGTTAATTTAAAATTAAAAATAGATTCAGCAAATTACTGAACCTGTAATATGAGCCATACATTTTATCAATCAGTAAGTCAGCGCCTGCAGCGGAGTGAACTAGCAGTTCCTGGATCAAATCCAGGGATGTTTGAAAAAGCATTTAAAAGCGAAGCGGACTATGTATTTTTAGACCTTGAAGATGCGGTTGCATCATCAGACAAGCTTAAGGCCAGAAAAAATATCATTGAAGCACTCAACGACATTGAATGGCAGAGAAGTGGAAAAACCATTTCATTCCGGACCAATGGGATAGACACTCGGTATATGTACCGAGATGTTGTCGAAGTTGTAGAGAAGGCAGGTAAAAATTTAGATACTATCCTGATTCCTAAAGTTGGAGTGCCAGCTGATATCTATATGGTGGACGCACTGTTGACTCAAATTGAAAAAGCAGTTGGAATTACTGAACCAATAGGTATTGAAGCACTTATTGAAACAGCGCTTGGTCTTTCAAATGTTGAATCTATTGCGGGCTCTAGCAGACGTCTGGAAGCGATGCATTTTGGATCAGGCGATTTTGCAGCAAGCTGTCAGGCACGTACAGTAGAAATTGGAGGCTTGTCTCCAGACTATCCTGGAGACCAATTGCACTATGCCATGTCACGCATAGTGGTTGCCTGTCGGGCATATGGTCTTCGTCCAATTGACGGGCCGTATGGTAATTTCAAAGACCCTGAAGGTCTTGAAGCAGCAGCAAAAAGAGCTTCTGCTTTAGGCTACGAAGGTAAATGGGCTATTCATCCATCACAAATAGACTTGGTAAACTCAGTATTTTCTCCGTCATCTGCTGAAGTTGATCAAGCCAAGCGGATTATTACTGCGCTTGAGGAAGCAGCTGAGGCAGGAAAAGGAGCAGCCTCACTGGACGGTAAAATGATTGATGCAGTTTCTGCGCGCATGGCTGAAAATTTGGTTAAAAAAAATGAGGAAGTACAGTCAAGACTTCCCACTCGATAATCTGACTTTTTCTAGTAAAAACTATAATTTCTAAGGCAACGAATAACGCCTTTTTATTTTCCGTTATGTGCCTTATTTTTTATTCTTCCTCTTTTTGCCCTAAAAAATATCCGCATGCTGGTAATGATAATTGAAGATCACTTAAGGCACACCTGCGTTTCAGGTTTTTAGGAGTAAGGTCGATATTTATTTTTGAAGGAAATTCAATTTTCTTTTCTTCGATTGAGAAATTAGCTGCAACCAGTAATGTTTGCTCATCTGTTTTTCTTTCAAAAACAAAACATTCTCCATTGTTTAATACCCTCCTGTAATTCCCATTTCGCAAAGCAGGATTGGATTTACGGATTTTTAGCATTTCCCTCA
This sequence comes from uncultured SAR324 cluster bacterium, assembly GCA_902562015.1. The sequence continues at coordinate 2,829 of CACERX010000038.1, read as the reverse complement.
AAACATTAAAGGTACTGTCCTCTGTTAACATTGCCTGTTCAAGGGTCAAAGTGTTTTCTGCAGGAAGCCATGGTTTTGCCCCATTATTAAAGCCCTGATTCGGTGCCTTTGAGTCCCATGGAAAAGGAAGCCGACACCCATCACGTCCCTTAATATCAGGCCAGAAACGGATTCCCTGAGGATCCATCAATTCATTTTTTGAAATTTCATACTCCTGCATGTCAACTTCTTCGCCATAATAAATTATTGGTGTCCCCCTTAGTGAAAGTATTAGTAAAAGCATCATTTGCTGAAATCCTTCACGTTCTGCAAAACATTTGTAGCGGGACATTATCCTTTTGCAATCGTGGTTGCCTAGTGACCAGCAAGGCCAGCCATCTTCGATTGCTTCCTCTGTAATTTCTATGACATGTTCAAAATAGTCTGCATTCATCTTTTCACTCAGCAGGGCAAATGTGTAAGCCAAATGTAGTCCTTCTTTTCGTTTGACATAATCGGCACTCAATTTCAACGTTGAATTCAGGCCTTCACCTGACCCGATTTCACCAATTGAAGTAATATGCTCCTTCTCGTCAAAAATTTTTCTCAGAAATTTGATAAATTCCAAATTTTCGGGGCGATCTTTTGAATATTTGGTAACGTAAGAACTAAGAGGATTTGCTTCCTGACCCTCCTCCAGGATTTCACTGCCTTCCGGCCGTTTTGGGTTATCTCTCAGCTTACGGTCAAATGCATAATAGTTTGCTGTATCCAGACGAAATCCATCTACACCACGGTTCATCCAGAAACGTATTACTCCTGCCAAAGCTTCCCTCACCTCCGGATTGTACCAATTCAAGTCAGGCTGTTCAGGCAAAAAATTATGTAAATAATATTGTTCACGCTGCGGATCATATGTCCATGCTGCTCCTCCGAAAACAGCCAGCCAATTGTTAGGAGGGTTCCCATCAGGATCTGGATCAACCCATACATACCAGTCGGCTTTGTCGTTGGTGCGGTTTTGTCTTGATTCAGCAAACCACGGATGCAGATCTGAAGAATGATTAAGTACTAAATCAATAACTACCCTTATGCAGCGCTTGTGAGATTCACTTACAAGCAAGTCAAAATCTTTAATTGATCCAAAAATTGGATCTACATCACAGTAGTCACTTACATCGTAGCCAAAATCTGCTTGAGGCGAAGGAAAAAATGGTGAGATCCATATTGCGTCAATACCCAGACCTCCGCCATTACCATCGTTTAAATGATCAAGTTTTTCTATTATTCCTTTCAAGTCACCAATACCGTCATTATTTGAATCATAAAAGCTCCTTGGATAAATCTGGTAAAAAACTGCTGATTTCCACCAGTCATTTGAGTGTTTACTTAGACTTAATAAGTTCATAACAAAATCTTGAATAATTATAAAAAAATTCCTGATAATATTTTTACTTACTTAGGATTTTACTGAACCTGTAACCAGACCGCGAACAAAGTAACGCTGCAAAACAAAGAAAACAATTAATGGAATTATTATTGATATGAACGCACTGCTAGTTAAAATTTCCCAATTGTCACCGCGTGATCCCAGAAGTTCGCGTAATTTTGAAGTCAGTACAATTTGGTCATCTTTTTTACCAAGAAAAACCAGAGCAACAAGTAAATCGTTCCATACCCACAAAAATTGGAAAATACAAAACGAAGCAAGTGCTGGAACTGATAAAGGTAAAACTATTCGTGAAAAAATCTGCATATGTGTTGCACCGTCCATTCTCGCAGATTCTATAATTTCTCCAGGCAAACTCCCCATGTAATTACGAAGCAAATAAATAGCTAGAGGTAACCCAAAGCCAGTATGAGCAAACCAAATTCCAGGATATGATTTTCCCGAGACTCCAAAATAATTTCCAATTTCATTGTAAATGCTTAGCAATGGAATTAATGACATTTGTAGTGGAACTACAAGCAGACCAACCACAGTCACAAACAAAATTTTTTTCCCAGGAAACTTCATCCATGCAAATGCGTAAGCTGCAAAGGAGGCAATCATAATTGGAATTACAGTAGCAGGAATCGTAACTTTAAGCGTATTTATGAATGATTGACCAACACCCTCTGCCTTGAGCACTTCTCGATAATTATCCAGGGAAAAAGTTGGAGGAACTTTTACAACATAAAAAACACGTTTGCCACGTTTGTGCTTAAAAGGCGAATTTGAAACCCATTCGTATTTTCCATTCGCATGTAAAGTGAAAAGACTCCCATCTTTAAATTCTGCTGTTTCACCTGAATTGTACTCTGTTAAATTTCTGAAACTTGTACTGAATGTCTGGATTGTTTTTCCACCCACATCTAAAAAATTTCCTTTAATAATGTATTTTTCTCCTTGCTGAACTTGCTTATCTTTTGTCCCAGTTCTTCTAAATTCACCCCTTTCAGTAGTTGAAAGCGCAGTCCACCATCCCGTAATAGCAAGTTGATCTTTATCCCTAAATGAGCTTACAAGAAGTCCAACAGTAGGTAAAATCCAAAGCAGAACCAGAAACAGCAACAGAATAGAAGAGATTAAGCGGCCAAGACTAAGTCTTTTTATGTAATGAATATTCATCTAGCTTGTTCATCCTTGCTGAAGTTATGTATGTTCCAGATCATAATTGGTATAACCGCTATCATGATCATCATAGCCATCACACTTCCTCTTCCGGAATCACCTCCTCCCCTGAACATCCAGTCAAACATCAAATTTGCCAAAACTTCTGTATTCCATTGTCCGTTAGTCATTGCAAGTACAATATCAAAAATTTTGAGAACAATTATTGTAATTGTGGTCCAGACAACCAAGACTGT
>CACERX010000037.1 GCA_902562015.1 uncultured SAR324 cluster bacterium | reverse complement strand
AAGTCTAGAAAATTTTCTTAAATACAATCCTCAAGGTTTGGTCCCAGTTCTAGAACTAAATGGGAATTATTTTTCTCAGTCGCTGGCAATAATCGACTTACTTGATGAAATGAACCCAGAGCCGCCTTTGTTGCCTAAAAATACTCTGGAAAGAGCTCAAGTTCGCTGTTTAGCTCAACAAATAGCAATGGAAATACACCCTCTAAATAATTTACGTGTTCTTAAGTATTTGGAAAATGAGTTAAGGTTGAGTGAAGATAAAAAAATGTCATGGTATAAGCATTGGATAGCAGAAGGTTTCAGTGCTTTAGAAAAAATTCTTAAAAACAATGAATGTAAAGGTCAATTTGGTTTTGGTGAGAGCCCAAGCTTGGCAGATATTTGCTTAATCCCACAAGTCTATAATGGGATACGTTTCAACTGTAATCTTTCTGAATATCCCATAATTCATTCTATCTGGGACCATTGCATGTCACTTGATGCCTTTAAGCGTGCTGCTCCAGAATCTCAACCGGATACTCCAGAAGAATAAATTATTTTGGTAGAATCCTCCAAGGCCTAAATACTTTATGCTGAATGACTACTTACTGACCATTATTTCGAATATTGGAATGATATCTCTGATAGCCATTTCAGCTTATATTTTGTTGATCACGGGAGAGATTTCATTTGGTCAACAGGCATATTTCGGAATAAGTGCATATTCAGGCGCTATTGCAACTACACTTTGGGGGTGGCCATTTTGGATTGCACTTCTCTTTGGGAGCCTACTTGCTGGGATTGCTGCAGGAGTTGTCAGCACTCTGACTGTGAGAATCAGTGGACTTTATTTTTCTATTTCAACTCTTGCGTTTTCAGAAATGGTGAGACTATCCCTACTAAAATTCAGTTACCAAAAAGAAATTGATGGCGAGCTAGTAGGTCCTAATGGAGCAGAAGGATTTGGCGGGATCCGATGGATTTTCGAAAACAATATAAGTGTATTTCAGTATACTTTGCTGATTTACTTTATTCTTTTTCTAGTCATTACTTGTCTATTTATTATTGAGCGCTCCGGTTTGGGAATGATCTTCAGGATGATAGGTCAGGATCCTATGTTGACACGTGTACATGGTATAAATCCCGTGAATTACAAAGTCATTGCTGCTGTATTAGCTGGTTTCATAGCTGGATTAGGAGGGATGCTTTATGCCCATTCATTTACCTTTATTGAACCACAGATATTCAATGTCATGCTTGGTGTTCATTCTCTTGCATATGGTCTTATTGGGGGACTGGGGACTGTATTTGGTCCATTGATTGGTGTGGCATTAGACATTGGGTTCCTAGAATCCATTCGCGTTATACATGGTTACAGAATGATTGTTTTTGGTGGACTGGTTGCCATTATGCTGATCTTAATGCCACGTGGATTTCTCGACGAAAAACGTGTTTACAGACTAAAACTTGCTTTAAGGAATTGGCTACGTGTTTGAGTTAAGAAAAATTTGTAAATCTTTTGGGAATTTACGTGTCCTCAAATCTATTAGCCTCAAGATAAAGTCAGGTATTGTAACGGGTCTAATTGGCCCAAATGGATCTGGAAAGACATCTTTGGTTAATATCATGAGTGGAATTTATCCAATAGATTCAGGACAGATTCTATTGGATGGAAATGACATTAGTGGAGCAACATCCTATCAAATCTCGAGGCTCGGAGTTTTCCGTACATTTCAGCACATCCGAATTTTTGAAAGAATGACCGTTATTGAGAATGTCATTTCAGCCATGATCAGTCATGAATCTTTCTCATTTTATGGATTTTTAGCGCAAGTCAGAAATCCAGAAGATCCTAAAGTTAATATTGCTCATAACATTCTTGAAATAATGGAGATGGAAAATGATTCGAATCTTTTTGCCGGAGATCTTACACTTCCCAAGCGTAGACGTCTTGAAATCGCAAGGGCCCTAGCACGAGACCCTAAAGTTATTTTACTTGATGAACCAGCTGGAGGAATGACACCTAAGGAAACTGAAAGTCTTGCGCATTTGATAAGTAAAAATGTTGCACCGGGTAGGACTTGTTTAGTTATAGAACATAAAATGGATCTAATTGAGGAAGTTTGTGAGGACCTTTGTGTCATCAATCATGGTGAAAAAATTGCTCAGGGAGATCCAAGTGTCGTTTTTAATCAGCCTGAGGTCATAGAGGCCTACCTAGGAAAGGTATGAAACAATTACTGAATGTATCCAGTTTGAAAGTAAATTATGGTGGGGTTTATGCTGTAAAAAAAATTTCTATACAGGTATACGAAGGACAGATTGTATCTATAACAGGTGCTAATGGTGCTGGGAAAAGTTCCACATTAAATGCGCTTACTGGAATTTATGCACCATCATCTGGAGAAATAGTCTTTCGTGGTGAGAACATCACTGGATTTAACGCACACAGGATTGTCAAAAGGGGGCTAGTTCAGGTTCCTGAAGGGAGGCATCTATTCCCTAACCTTACAGTTCGAGAAAATCTTCTTAGTGGAAATCATTGTATAGGTAGATTTTTGTTAGGTAAATTCATTCCAGAAAATATACTTAACATATTTCCAATGCTTAGAGACCGTTTGGATACTAATGCTTCAAGCCTCAGTGGAGGTCAAGCTCAGATGTTAGCACTAGCTAGGGGCTTGATGGCCAAGCCACTTCTATTGTTGCTGGATGAGCCTACTTTGGGTCTAGCTCCAATTATGGTAAAGGAGGTTTTAAATTTACTCTCTGTTCTTCGTCAACAGGGGTTGACTATACTTGTAGTGGAACAGAATGTTAAACAAACACTTGAAATATCTGATTATGCCTATGTTCTAGAAAGTGGAAGGATGGCCATGAAAGGTAGAGGGACAGAATTACTAAATGATTCCAGACTCGTTAAATCGTATATAGGTTTTGGAAAATCATAAATGATCTTCTTAAAATTAAATTATATTTTTAATAGTTAATTAATCTGCTGACCCTTTGATTATGACTCATATTTTACCTTTGAGTGTTAGAAAATCTGTTTTAATCTGCCATTTAAGACCAGCGTTAATACAAACTACAGAAAATTCTGCAGCTTTAGTAAGTAATAAAGGCACGTACTGATTTATAAATAAATCTACTTGTCTGAAGGAACCCAATCTGGCAATGGTTCTCCACCTGTATAGTGATTATGAGCAGGGGTTTCTCTGAAAATACAATATACGTCTTCGGGATCAATATTTAAAATATCTTTTAGAACAGAAGAAATACCGTCAACCAACCCTTTTTTTCTTTCCGGTTCACGTCCTGGCCTTAAATCAACATCTACTACAGGTAAACCATCACCAATAATCCCAAATGACTCTCTTATCGAAACATAATCATATCTAACTTGTTTCGGAGCGAGTGTCTTTAAGACGACTTCTCTGACTTTTTTTTGTATCTTTTCTTTATCATCATTTGATACTCCTTCTGGTAAATCAATTCTTATAAGAGGCATAATATCTTTTCGTTTATAGGTTAAATTTATTTAAAAAAACGTAATATCTTGAATTGTTGACTTACAGTCATTATTTTGATGCAAAACTCCCTACACCACAGGATTCCATTACCTGACAAATTTCTTTAAGAATTGCTGGGTCGTCAATAGTCGGTGGAGCAGGAACATCTTCGCCTTTAGCCAATTGACGTATGGTTTTTCTAAGAATTTTACCTGATCGCGTTTTGGGAAGCCGACTAACTATAACGGACTGTCTAAAATAGGCAACTGCTCCTATTTCTTTGCGGATGATGCTTACCATTTCTTGCTCCAATTGATCCTGACTAATATTTATACCGTCTTTAAGTACTGCAAAACCAACAGGAATTTGCCCTCTGAGCTCATCGTCAATACCTACCACAGCACATTCTGCAACTGCAGGATGTGATGCAATTAGTTCCTCCATTTGTCCAGTTGACAAACGGTGTCCAGCTACATTAATTACATCATCCACTCGCCCCATTACATATACATATCCATCTTTATCGATTAGCCCCCCATCTCCTGTAAGGTAGTAGCCCGGGTATTTTGAAAGATATGAGTCTCTAAAGCGTTTGTCATCATTCCAAAGAGTTGGAAGGCAGCTTGGAGGAAGAGGTAGCTTGACGACAATGTTTCCCGTTTCACCTGGCTGGCATGATTCCCCTTCATCATCCAAAATCTTTACATTATATCCGGGCACTGGAAAAGTAGGTGAGCCGATTTTTACAGGATAAGGTTCAAGCCCCATCATGTTTGAACACATGGGCCAACCGGATTCGGTCTGCCACCAGTGATCGATGACAGGTATTTCAAGAATTTCTGTAAGCCATTCGTAGGTTGGGGGATCCAATCTTTCTCCAGCTAAAAACAAATAGCGAAGACAACCGATGTCATACTTATCTTTTAATTTTGCAGTAGGATCTTCCTTCTTGACTGCGCGAAATGCAGTTGGGGCAGTAAAAAATGTGTTAACCTGATGTTCGGAAATAATCCTCCAAAATGATCCTGCATCTGGAGTTTTTACTGGCTTACCTTCGTAGAGAACAGTAGTGCATCCATGTATCAGTGGCGCATAGACTATGTAAGAGTGTCCTACAACCCATCCAACATCCGAGCCTGCCCAATAGACATCACCTGGTTCAGAATTGAATATTGCTTTCATACTGTATTTTAGTGCAACTGCGTGTCCTCCATTGTCCCTTACAACTCCTTTAGGCAAACCAGTAGTGCCTGAAGTATAAAGAATATATAGTGGATCTGTTGCATCAACAGGAACAGGACTTGCCGGGGAACTTCTATTTGAAAGTTCATTCCAGTCAAAATCACGTCCTGTCTTCATTGATGCTTTTGATTGGGGACGCTGAAGGAGAATAACTGTTTGAGGCGGATGTTGCGAAATACGAATTGCTTCATCGACTAGTGGCTTATATTCAATCACGTTGCTAAATTCAATTCCACATGAAGCGGTCAAGAGTATTTTAGGTTTTGCATCATCTATACGAATTGCCAGCTCTTTGGGAGCAAATCCACCGAACACAACCGAATGAATTGCTCCTAAACGAGCACAGGCAAGCATAGCCACCAATGCTTCAGGAATCATAGGCATGTATATGATGGCTCGATCTCCCTTTTCTATACCATTATCCCTAAGTACACCAGCGAAATTTGCAACTTTTTCTAAAAGCTCTTTGAAGCTAAACTTACTCTGAGAATTGGTGACTGGTGAGTCATAGATAAGTGCTGTTTGATCTCCCCGTCCACACTCAATGTGATAATCGAGTAATAAATAACTTGTGTTGAGCTTTCCCCCCTTAAACCAGCGGTAAAAACCGTTTTCATCCTCTGATAGGATATTTTTTGGGAATTCATACCACTTGATTAGTTCAGCTTGTTTTCGCCAGAAATGTTCAGGTTTTTCAATCGATTCTTGAAATTCATTTTTATAACCCATGATCATCCATAAATGTAATTTTCTAATAAACTCAATTTCAAACTATGAAATTTAATTTTAATGTTCATTTAAACTCTCTCTTGTGCTAATCGTTGTCGTAGAACAATGCTTTGTCCAAAAATTCCTCCAGGTCTCAATACCAGCATTACAAAAAGTAAGAGGTATGCTGAAATGTCTCTTAAAATAGGATCACCGTACCAGAAAACATTGGCTTCAACAATACCCAGCAGTAAGCCCCCTATAATTGCTCCTGGAAGCGATCCCATTCCTCCAAGCATCATTGCGATCAAACCTTTGAATGTGGCCCATAATCCAAAAAATGGTGTTATTTGTGAGTCAGTAGATAAGATAAGAAAACCAGCTATTCCACCCAGAAGCGAAACTATGAAGAAGGATAAGAAAAGTGTCTTAGATCGATTTATTCCGATGTATAAAGAAGCCATTGGATTGTCCGATAAAGCGCGAATAGCAAGTCCTTGCCTTGTTTGGTAAAGAAAAAAATGTAGAATTAACACAATAATCAGCATCAGTATAAACATGGTTAAATGCTCACTACGGACGTAAAAAGGACCAAATTCGAATGTTTTCGCTGCGAAGAAAGCTGGAAATGGATAAGTCCTCTCTGGAAGTAAATGCATAGCAATTTCTTCAAGTTGCATCCAGATTACAAAACTTGAGACCATCGATGCGATTGTAGAATCACTCTTTATAGCTTTGAAACAGAGCCGCTCCACGTATATACCTACCACTACAGTGCCAAAAATTGTACCTAGTAACACCAGCCAAGCATTTTGTTCGAGATTAAGATATAACCAAGTGCCAAAATATGCTCCAAGCATAATACTAGGCCCATAGGATAGATTTATACGTTTCATTACACCAAAAAACATGGTGAATCCTAGCGCAAGAAGGGCATATCCTGAGCCTATCATTAATCCATCGATACAATTTTGCAGGAAGTCTGTAAACATTTAATTCGTATTATGATGTCATTTTATTTCGGTACCTAAATAGGCACGCTTTATAACCTCGTCTTGGTGGATTTCTTCTGGACTGCCACTAAAGCTCACCTTTCCTTTTTCGAGAAGGTAAACCATGTTTGCAACTTTAAGTGCCATCCTAGCATTTTGCTCCACAAGAAGGATTGTAACGCCTTCTTCATTAAGTTGTCTTATAATGTAAAATATTTCTTTTACAACTAAGGGAGCAAGACCAAGAGAAGGTTCATCCATGAGAAGTATTTTGGGTTTAGCCATCAGTGCACGTGCAATAGCAAGCATTTGTTGTTCACCCCCTGAAAGTGTTCCTGCAAGCTGATTACGGCGTCCTTCCAGTGGAGGAAAGCGTTGATACATTTTAAAGATATCATTTTCTATCGATGGATCATTAGATGATCGTGTAAAGGCTCCAGCATTTAGGTTTTCCTCAACAGACATCTGTGGGAAAATCAATCGGTTTTCCGGCACAAGAGCTATACCTTTACGAACGATTGTCTGGGCTGACTGACGAGTGAGCTCTTCGTCCTCAAGAAATATTGAACCGGTACGTGACTTCAAAATACCAGCAATTGTGAACATGGTTGTAGTTTTTCCTGCTCCGTTTGGTCCAAGTACACAAGTTATTTCTCCCTTCCGAGCCTCGAGGTTTAGTCCATGTAAAGCCTGAATTTCTCCGTAAAATGAAGTTATGTTTTCTGTTCTCAGCATAATTATTTAATCATCTTCTGAGTAGCCAAGGTAGGCTTCCTGAACGGCCATATTATTTTGAATTTCTTGTGGATTACCTTCGGCTATTTTGGACCCAAAATTAAGTACAGCAATACGGTCAGTAATGCCCATAACCAACTCCATCACGTGTTCTATAAGGATGATTGTAATTCCCTGTTTCTGCATGCTGCGAATTCTTGTATCAAGATCACGTATTTCATCTTTATTCATGCCAGCAGCAGGTTCATCAAGAAGGAGTAGACGTGGTTTGGTTGCCACAGCACGGGCCAATTCAAGTCTGCGCTGCTCACCAAAGGCAAGACTTGATGCTAGTTCATCTGCTCGATTTTCAAGGTTTGAAAATTCAAGCATCTTTTCAATTTCTTTTTTCACAATGCTGCTCATACCAAACCAGCGGTAAAAACTGCTCTCAGATTTTATATCCTCTACCGAGTTACGTGCTACCCAAAGGTTTTGCCAAACAGTTAAATTAGAAAAAAGACGAATGTTTTGGAATGTGCGAGCAACTCCTCTTTTTAATCGCAGATGAGTTGGCTTTTCTGACAGAATCTGTCCTTCGAAAATTACATCACCTTTAGTCGGCAAGAAGACACCACAGATAACATTGATAAGGGTGCTTTTACCTGAACCATTCGGTCCAATGACACCAAATATTTCACCTTCTTCTACCTCAAGATTAAGGTCATTGAGCGCCTTAACTCCACCAAAATGTTTTGAAATTGATTTTATCTTTAGCAAATGAAAGTATTTTTTGTATTTGTATCAATAAAAGTTTAAATAAAAAAAGCACTCCGTTTGGATTATTTCAATCTTTTTTTAAAACTTAAACTCTGACTGCCTTTTTAATTATATCCATAGTCTGTTTATCAAAGAGACCAAGAGGTTTAAAATTCATAGCCAAAACTATCAGAATTCCGAACAAGATCATTCTCCAGTCTCCTATAAATCGCAATCCCTCTACAAGAAGTCCTTGGATAAATATTACTGCGACGAGGGTGCCGAATACATTTGATAGTCCTCCCAGAATTGGATACGCAATCGCAAATGTTCCTAGAAGTACTGTAAAACTATGATGGTCCAATGAAGTAACCTGATGAGCATAAAGTCCACCAGAAAGGCCAGCAATGAAACCTCCAGCAGTCATTGCGGAAACTTTAACAACTGTAAGATTAATACCAACGCTGCTTGCTGCTAATTCATCTTCACCAACTGCTCGAAGAACCGCACCCGTACGAGACTGATCTGACCACCAAATGAATCCCATTATTAAAATTACGAATGCCCATAAAAAAAATGTGACCTCTAAATTACTCCACCCGTTGTCACTAAAATATCTTATTTCAGCAAAGCCCATTGTACCGTCAGGCCCAATTTCCTCACCGTTCCTAGTAACTCTCCATTTGAGATTGTAGAAGAACATTCTTACGAATTCGCTGAAAGCAATTGTTGCCACAACAAGCATTAATCCCTTTACTCGAAGGGCAGGGAATCCTACCAAAAAAGCCAGGAATCCTGATACCAACATAGCCGCTAAAACCGAGGGAATTATATTCCACTGGAAAATCACTGTCAGTATAGCCGCAGTATATGACCCAACAGCAAAGAATCCTGCCTGAGCCAGGGAAAGTTGTCCTGTTTGCAAAAGTAAATATGCTGATAGACCGAGCATTGTATGAATTCCGATCGTATTGATGAGGTTAAGATAGAAGTCCATGCAAATTACCTTTTAATGTTTTATTTCAATCACGATTAATAGTTTTTGAAAATATTCCATTGGGGCGGAAAATCAAAAAAATAAATAAAAGTGCCACCACATACATATCTCTTTCATCTATACCACGTATATAAAGGAAAAAATTCTCGAAAGCTCCAACAAAAAGTCCAGCAATAATTGCTCCGGGAATGGACCCCAAACCTCCAATTACTGTAACAATTAGCCCCTTAATAGTTAAAGGCACAGTCATTACAGGGGACAGTATTCCAACTGCAGCTGCGGTCATTGCTCCAGCAATACCACCTAAAAATCCGGCAATAGAAAAAGTGATTGAGTTTGTCCTATGAATATTGATTCCACAAAGTTGTGCAGCCACATCTTGTTGAGCCACGGCTCTCGTAGCCATTCCTAGGCGTGTTTTATATAGAACATACAACAACAAAACTGTGCTGACTATTCCAATAAAGAAAACAAAGAGAAGGTCACCACGAATTCCAAACGGACCTATTTCAAAATAGGCATCCTCAAATAATCCTGGAAAGTTCATAGGAGAACCAAGAGTGGTGTGAACAATTATCTCGTCGATGAGAAAAAGTCCACCGACCGAAGCCATAAGTGCTGCAAGGTGATTATTGGTGGGTATAAATCTAAAGCAAGACTGATAGACGAAGTAGCCCATAAACGTGGAAAAAGTAGCTGATACTGCAAAAACCATAATAATTGGAGCATCAAAAAACATGGACACAGCTAAGCCAACATATGCTCCCGCAATTGCCGCAGCGGCATAAGCCATGTTGAGTTTACCCATTGCTCCAAAAATAAGAGTGAAGCCAATTCCGATCAAGGCATAAGTTGACCCGAACAGGATACCATCCCAAATGGTCTGGATAATTTCAACTGCTTCGTATAAAAAATCTTCCATGATTGAATAGCCTCCATTTACATTAACTAATATCCCACTGAGTTATTGATTCCAGCGGGATATTATTAACTATGGTTTCAATCAGGAACTTGGGTCATGTACAACTTCCCATTTTCCGTTTACAACCTGCACGTAAACATATGGTTTAGATGCTTCGCCAGTGCTACCGTCTCTTGTTAAATGACCAATCAGTCCATTTTGAGATGTTATTGAGGCAAGAGCATTCCTAAATTTTCTTCGATCCTCTTGAAGTGTGGAAGGTTTACCCATAATTGAAGTACGTTCTACAGCGTGTTTTACAAGGTATGCATTCTCCCATGCGGCTGCACTATGAAGATCCAAAAAACCACCTGCTTTTGAAACAATACTATTCGCTTTCTTAGCTTCAGAAGTAATTGGCGCAAAACCTGTTGGAATAATAATCCCTTCTGCCGCACTCATGCAACCATTAAGGGTTTCCTGACTGGCAGAACTTGTAAGACCGACCATTAATTTAGGTTTTATTCTCTGACGTTTCATTTCTTTCATGAATCCACATGCTGAGAATGGATGGGATGCAACTATAACCATGTCTGCATTCTGCTTCTTAATCTTTCTTGCCTGCACAGTATAATTTGTGTCTCCCATTAGCCAATGTTGAGATTTAGCTGCTGCCTGGAGTTCTTTCATTCCTTGTTTAACTTTTGGTCCTAATTCAGGTACCTGAGGACCAACCCATTTAAATCCATGCTTAACGGCCATTTGTACTATAATGGCAGTATAGGTTATAAATGAATGTCCCTGATCTGTTTCTGAACCTCCAGTAAATGTTTTTACATTCGGATATGCTGTCCGTATCCATTTAAAAAGTTCATCATACATTGTAATTTCATTTGGAACATTTCTAAATGACCAGTCAGAAATCTTGGCTAGACCAGGCCTAATGCATGTATCTGCTAAAATTGGCATCTGAACACCAGAGTCTGAAGTATCTCCCCTTTTTTTCTGCAATACACCAAACATGGCTTGACATACACCTGAACATGTTGTGCCCATTCCAACTATAGCGTCAGTAGTTGAAGCTGTCTTTCGAAGAATTGCAATGGCTTCATCCTTTTTACAGGCACTGTCTTCATAACCAATTACTTCCATTGGCACCATACTTCCGTCACCCATTCTGACACCTCCTGCAGCGTTAATTTCTGCTACTGCAGATCTTAATGCTGCTTCTGAATTAACTCCAAAAGACTTAAGAGGTCCTGATTTTGCGCCCCATCCTAATACTTTTAGAGAATGACCAGCAGAAATAGCACTTTGAGGAATTGAAAGCGCAATTAAGAGCATACTCGCTCCTATTAATTTTGATATTTTTTTCATATTATTTTTTCTTGTAGTTTAGGTTATAAAATGGCGAAAATAACTTTTGCCGAATTAAAGTGAGACATAGAGCAATTTGATTTACTCAATATCTTTATCATTCACTCATCATGCTTCATAGGCATTTCTCCTTTTTCGTGATTATGTTTTTTCTCATGATTGTGATGACATTCCAATTCTTCTTTTTTATGTTCATGCTTATCAATCTGGTTATGTGACATTTCATTAACTTTCCCACCAAAAGTCATTTTTTTTACAATTCTATCTCTTCTAGGTTTAGTAAAGTCCATTTTTAAAACCCATTCTCCGTACATATCCAATTTCAATCTGACATTATAGTTACCTAATCCCATAGAATGAGCGATGACTGGCTTAATGTTATGTGCTCCAGGCATAGAAGGCATATCTGCACTAACCACGAATTTAGCTCCAGATATTTTTTCTTTGGTTTTCGTATCCGTTAGGTAAATCATGCAATCGTAAACAAGTTTCTCTTCAGTACTATTGCATTTAACTTCGGACATAGTTTTCGCAAAAGTTTTTTCTGTATAAAAAGGAATCAAATACATAGAAATAAAAAATAAAACGAAAACTAATTTTGTATTTCCCAAGAAATTAGTCACTGCTTCCCCATTCCTTTTTCTTTTGCATTTACTAGGCAGGCCATATTTCCATAGGGATGTTTGTTTTCATGCATTAACTGGTGTACATGACCTATTTCATCAAAAGTGTATGCATCAGAAAGGCATGGATCTACCTTGCCTGATATAATAAGTTCATTCACGGCTGAAGCTTGATCATCATTGGCGAGGTGACTGCCCTGAAAACGTTTCTGCATCATCCAATGATATCGAAGGTCCATAGTAATATTAAATCCTGTCGTTCCTGCACATATAACGACCATCCCACCTATGTCACAGACAAAACCTGAAGTAGGCAGTGTTGACTCACCAGGATGTTCAAAAACTATTCTTGGATTTTTTCTTTCACCAACTGCTTCCCAGATAGCTTTACCGAAAGCACGTGCGCCCTTTATCCATGCTCCCCACTCAGGAGAATTAGTATCTGGCATTTGACCCCAGTGATCGAAATCATTCCGATTGATAACTCCCGTAGCTCCCTTGTCCAGGCAGAATTGACGTTTAGCCTCATCTGAGATAACTGCTACTGCTTTACCTCCCAGTGCCTTTACTATTTGCAGTGCTAAAGAACCCAGTCCTCCAGCAGCCCCCCAGATCAAAACTACATCCCCTTTTTCTATGATATTAGGATTCCACCCCATAAGCATGCGATAGGCAGTAGATGCGCATAGCATGTAACAGGCAGACTCTTCCCAACTCAGATGCTTTGGCTTTGTCTGGCATTGATGTGACTGGGCTCTTGTAAACTGGCAGTAACTTCCGTAGTTAGTCTGGTAGCCCCAGATTCTGGTAGATGGGGCAAGCATTGGATCTTTCCCTGAAAGTACCCATGGATCATCAGGCTCCCACCAACCAGAGTGAATTACTACTTCATCTCCTAATTTTAAATGTTCAACTTCCTCACCCATCGCCCAAATAATGCCTGAAGAATCGCTGCCTCCTGCATGAAAATCTTCTGGTTCTCCTTTTTTTTGACGATCAGCGATAACATCGACTGGGTGTCCAAGTCCAGCCCATACATTATTATAGTTTATTCCTGTAGCCATGGTGTATACTAAAACATCCTTGGGTCCTATTTCAGGAACAGGAAGTATTTCCCTTTTCCATGCATCTTTTGGCTCACCAAAACGTTCTTGTCTTACACAAAAAGCATGCATTTTTTCTGGGATGGTTCCCAAAGGTGGTTTTTCGCCTAATTCATATATTTCTTTATTATTAGAGTTATTATTCATATTTACTAATCTACTTCCTAAATAATTAAGTTAATTCATGAAAGATTCTATACCCTTAGCCACGTCTTCTG
>CACERX010000036.1 GCA_902562015.1 uncultured SAR324 cluster bacterium | reverse complement strand
ACCTCTATTTTTGGACTGGATTTAGCAGCTTCGATTACATCAACCAAAGTCCCTCTTTTAAAATTTGCTTTTTTGCGTGCAGTAGGTTTGTTTTTGAGCAAAGCCATGGTAAGCCCCGCGCCTAAACCAATCAGTAAAACAGGCAACCAGAATTTTAGATTAAATAGTTTTTTCCACATATAATAACCAATATTTTTTACCCATGGTTTTAGAAAAAATTATGCAAAACTATATCCCTATTCTAGGCTCGCTTGTTACTAAAATTCTACGCCAATATCTCTCAATGATTGTCTTGCATCTGACTAGTCTTAATAATATTACTGTAATTATCTCAATCTAGCATCTGATTTTCAAAAAAATATAATTATAATGCATAGTATAATTGACCAATCTTCCTAAGATTGTTAGAATGGGTTTATCATCCCTATTCTTAAATTGACATGTCTCAATTTTCTCTTTTTTAGAAAAATAATGCGTATTGCAATAATTGCAATTATTGGAATATTCGCTTATTTGATCGTTTTCATTCCTGGATATTTTTTTATCGTTCCGGATGAAACAGGGAAATCTCCCGATAACAATACTTCGGTGCAATTGCAGGCGGACTCATCTGCCGAAAGATCATCAGAACCGCCCTTAGCAAACCCTGGAGATGCGCCACCAACAAAATAATTTCTCACTATTTGGAGCTCTACATTTCTTTACTCTAACAGAATGCTGTATTTTTTTACTGCATTTTCCTTTTCGAATCTCTTTAAATCAGGAGTAATTATGCCGATCCATTTGTCATTCAATAACATCCGTAATTCAAAAGCCGTTACTGAACATGTTCACAATGTTTTTGAAGAACTGATCAAAATTACAGACGATAAATTCCCTTTTCATGTAAATCTAAATAAGGTTACAGAAGAATCTTATCATGTAGGAATAAACTGTTGTTACAAAAACAAACCCCTTTCTAGCAGGGCTGACCATCAAAATCTTTATAAAGCTCTTTCCAAAGGAATTGATTCAATGAAGATACAGGTGATCCGAAAAGCTGAAAAAGTGCGGAGTTAAATTTTGGAATAATTTTTTAAAACAACACCGTATTCTGTAAAATAATTAATGTAACTTGTTTAATGAAAAGAATTACTCCTCAAATTTTCAAAGAAATTGTGAATTTATTTTTGACAGTCTCATTTTTTTTGTTTTTTTTTGTTAAAGCTGAACTTCATGCAGCCTGCAGAGGAGAAGGTTACATGGGGATTTCTTCCAGAGATCCGATTATGTCATGGGTAGATCTGACATATTCTCCAATTTATTCCAGTGCAAGCACTTCCGGCACTTCAGGATGTAAAAATTGGGATTTTGGATATGAACGTTACACTGAATTTGCCTTAATACAATTTCTTAAAAAATCACACGAACAATTTTTGTCCGAAACGGTGAAGGGCCAGGGCCCACATATTGATGCATTGTCCAGACTAATGTCATGCCCATATTCTTCAAAAGAAGTTTTTTCTGATATGTTAAAAGAGCATCGTCAGCAAACAGTTGAAATATTTTCTACTTCAAAGCAGTCTGCTAATTTTATTGTTGAGCTCAGACTATGGATACAGGATAATCCCCAACTAAGGGAGGAATGCAGACTATCTTGACTAGAAAAAAAATTAAAAGGAACGCAGTATTTTTTGCTCTTTCGGTAATATTATTTTGGAGCGAAACCCTAATGGCTTGCCATAAGGGTGGACCAATGGGATTTGCAGATAATGACCCCGGAGCATTTTCTCTAGACGTTTCATCATCCCCTACTTACATTGCAGCAAGCACTGTCGGGACTGCTGGCTGTAAAAACTGGGATTACGCTCGTCAGCAGCAACTGCGCTATATTCAAAATCTGTGGTCTATTATTGGTGAAGAAGCTTCGAAAGGGAAAGGTGATCATTTAACTGCGCTTGCACAGATTATGGTTTGCAATAATAATGACGAGGTGGATTTTGGAATAATGGTGCATCAACATTATTCTGTCCTTTTTCAAAAGACTGACCCAGACATTAACTTTTTAATTAAGATTGAAGACCTTTTATCCCAAAATCAATCTGTTTCTTGTAGAGGGTAAAACAACTCTTCTCTGAAAAACTTAAGTTATACCTAAAAAAAACATTCTTAAATTATTTCTTTGAAGCAAAACTGGTCAAGGATTTGCAAAGTTTTCTTTTCAGTCAGTAAAAGAAAATTCTAAGCTCTTCAGTTTATTAAAATCTGAAAGCAAAACTGTATATAAATCTAACCTTTTAAAAGACTGACTAATAGTTGTAAAAAAGATTTTAAATACAGCAAATATAAAAATTTCACGCCTTAACATGGAGGTTGGTATGAATTGGCTGAAAAAAACTTTGGGAATATGTTCTCTTTCCCTTACCGTATTATTTAGTGGTCCGAGTTCCTCAAATGCAGAGACTCTTGAGATAGTATTTAAAAATAGTATCTGGGGTGCTGCAATCGGAGGCGTTTCCGGTGTTGCGTTATGGGCATTACAAGAAGATGATAAGGAAGACAAATTTTTTCCTAAATATGTGGTTAGAGGCATGGCTATAGGCTTGTTTGCTGGAATGGCTGTAGGGGTTTTTGAAGCCCAAACTGACAGTGGGATATTCATGAGTAATGGAGCCCCAAAGGGTTTATTCCATTTGGATATTAATTCTCATTCACTAGTTTTGGTACCGACATCAATTGTTCCACAACCTGATTACAAAACTTCGATTGAATCACCCCAGTGGAATCTTGATTTGCTTACAGCTGCTTTCTGATAAAGAAGAATTTGATGATCAGCAGTTTCTATATGTTAATTGATAAAGTTAAATTATAACTAATCGGGTGACTTTACAAATAACCTTACAGTCAACTTTTGAACTCTCACCTAAATTGTCAAACTTCATAATATTGAAGAATTGACAGACCTTAATAATTTGGGAAATAACATTAAATTCTGAAATTATAATTTTTTATCTTCTATAATATGTTTTATAAAATGTATTACATAAAAAACAAATATGTATCAACTGCAAACTCCGGAATCTGTTGACTGATTTCTGATTAAGCCATGCCCTTGATAGTTGAGAACGCTTTTCTTTTTGGAGCGGATGGTTTAATTCAATCCGGGGATCAAATATGGTTTCATTTCCAAAAATATCCATGGCATTTGTCATGTCAAGAAAAAAATCCTGGTGCAGGAATGCATCGCCGGATAATAGAGTCTCGACTTAGAAAAGGCCTGCCTGACCCTTCAGAATCATCTTTACTTCAGGGCACCTTTCATTCCGGAATATCTCCTCATATATACAGCTATTATCACCTGCTGACTGATTTGCTGCCACACTTGATTGATGCACCTAAAATTCCTGTATTGGTTCCTCAATTTATGCCATTATCATTTATAGAATTTTTAAAACAAGCCAAGTTTGAAGTTAGGATCCTCCATGAAGAAACAGTTCAAGTTGAACGACTTTATATACCTGAAATGGCAATACCAGAATGGAACTTTGAAAAAGTAAAAAAAATCCAAACTTTTTTTGAAAATTTATTACCTGAAAATTCTCACTCAGGTTCTGCTTGTGTAATACCAGTTAATCGAATATATGTATCACGTAAACTGGCAGGCAAGCGACACCTTTCTAACGAGGACGAATTTCTGCCATTGCTAAAGAAATACAAATTTCGAAAGGTCTACCTTGAAAAAATGACTATCATGGAGCAGGTACAACTTTTCCGTAAAGCTTCCCATGTTATTGCAGCACATGGAGCAGGATTGACGAATATTTTATTCGCACCTAAAAATACTAGAATATTGGAAATTCGACCCGAACTCTCAAGCGGACAGTTTTGTTTTGAAAAATTATTTTCTCTGGGATGGCCAAATAGTGAATTTCTTATATCACCATTTAAAGGAAAGTTCGAAATACCGCCAGAAATGTTAAATAAAGTTCTATCACGCTGGCATAATGAAGAAATTTCTTCTGACACCTGTTGAGAGGAAAGCCACCAGAAATTATAACTTTAAGGTTCGGACCCAAATCTTGCTCCTGCAATTCCCACAATATGTTTCCCAATATTCAATGAGGATGTCGCTGCAGGAGATGGTGCATTACAGACATTGATGATGTTTCCATTTTGCTGAATTAGAAAATCATCAATCAGTTTGCCGTTGGGCATAACTGCCTGTGCCCGAATACCAGCCGGTGCAGATTCCAGATCATCGGCATTAATTTCGGGGATTAAGCGTTGCAATGCCTTAACAAAAGCTGCCTTGCTGAAGGAACGCCACATCTCTCCGGCGCCGGCACTCCAATATTTAATTGCCAATTTTAAAAATCCTCTATAGCTTAAAATTTCCGCAAGTTCCAGAATGTTAATCTCGCTTTTAGTGTAGCCCTCACGGGCAAATGCTAACACTGCATTTGGTCCACACTCTAATGTCCCGTTTATCATTCGAGTAAAATGAACGCCTAAAAAAGGGAATTCAGGATCCGGGACAGGATAGATTAGATTGCGACATAAATAATGTTTTTCTGGTCGTACCATGTAATATTCTCCACGAAATGGAATTATTTTAGCATCTGGAGTTTGAGTCATGGAGGTGATTTTATCTGAATGTAATCCCGCACAATTAACCAGTAATTGCCCTTCATATTCAGATTCTTGAGTCTGTACAACTACTCTGTTATCAGTATGACGAACACCAATTACTTTTTCTGAGCAAACGATCTTGTTTCCCTCTATTTCGCGTATGCGTTCCGCTAGTTTCCCACATACTTTAATAAAATCTACAATACCTGCTTCTGGAACATGGATAGCTTTAATTCCTGCTACATGAGGTTCTATTTCTCGCAATTTTTCACTGGTGATCATTTCACAGCTGACACCGTTGGTTCTGCCACGCTGATAAATCATTTCCAGAACTGGTAGTTCATTCTCTTTTACTGCCACAATAACTTTCCCACAAATTTCGAATAAAATTCCTTCCCTTCTGCAGAATTCCTCCATACTTGATTTACCTTCTCGACAATTTAATGCTTTAAGTGAGCCAGGTTTGTAGTAAATTCCCGTGTGCAGAACACCTGAGTTATGGCCGGTCTGGTGCATTGCCAGTTGTGACTCTTTTTCAAGTACTGTAATGCTAAGGCGCGGATATTCACAGCAAAACTGGTAAGCCGTGGCAAGCCCTAGAATTCCTCCCCCTATGACTATGATGTCTGTTTGCTGCATGAGCTATTAATTTTTATATTCACCGTAATAGAAGTACAACCAGTTCCTTACATCCATGTATCCCATACACCAATGTTTGTTCTATATCGGCAGTTTTAGATGGCCCGGAGATTAGAAGAACATTAGTGGGCATTTCTGAGACCCAGTTTTCTGAAATCATTGCTTCTCGGAATGTGCTGTATATTTGACTGGAGTCCAGGACCGCGATATGGATCGGTGGAACAAGCGACATAAGCCTTGGTTCATCCGGTGTAGGCCAGAGTATTAATGAACCTGTATCAGCGATTCCTCCTCGAGTAGTTGTAATTGCAGCATCTGTTTCAAAAAGCAAATCTTTACTTTTCTCAATTGGATCCTTGTAATCTATCAATTCAGGCACCACGTCAGTATACTCTTGTTTAAATTTACCAAGATCATGAGATAAAGAGGTTTTTGCACCATAAAGAATTTTATTAATCTTTTTTTGTTCTAAAACAGAAAGCAGGGTGTTTTTCCATGTTGCTTTCTCACACAAATGCACCTCTGTATGCACCGCTTCCATCATACTTTTAAGACGAAGAACTTTTTCTTTAATAGACCATCTTTTGCCTTCGTCAAACGATTTGTGGTCTTGTAGTGTTAAATTTACAAAATCTTTTTGTATGAATCCATTCTTTTGCTGAAGAAGATTCAGGATTTTTTTACGAGAAGATGCAGAACTATTCATAAGACAATCCTTCTTCACGGACAAGTTGATGCAAATTTTTCTTCGCAAAAACAGGGGTTGATCTTACCAAAGTCCAATTCCTGAGAACAGGCATCCAGGATGGAGTGTAATTCCCAAGTTTAGCAATTCCCTGACTTGTTAACCTGTATATTTCAGGATTAACAAAAACTGTTTTCCAGACTTTCCATACCAGATTTGTCGCTCTTACCTTCCAAGCTTTGGGGCTTAAGATTGAAATTTTGTATTTTTCCTTTTCATTGTTGTGTCTCAATCGAAGCAGAATTTCGGTTATTGGAATTTTGACTGGACAAACCTCAACACATGCTCCGCACAAACTTGATGCATCTGCCAGATACCCTGCCTTGTGAAGTCCTTTCATTTGTGGAGTGAGAATTTTCCCGATTGGCCCCGGATAAGTTGTGCCGTAAGCATGTCCTCCTATTCTTGTATAAACTGGACAGTGGTTCATACATGCTCCGCACCGTATGCACATTAGTGTTTCCCTCAAAAGTTTGTCCGAATACATTTGGGTACGTCCGTTATCCAACAGAATCAAATACACATTTTTGGGTCCATCTTTTTCACCATCTCTTCGTGGAGAAGTTATCATGTTGAAGTATGTTGTAATAGCTTGACCAGTGGCAGAACGTGTCAACAAACTCAGCAGGTGAGGTACATCCTCAAGATGCTCAACTACTTTTTCAATGCCCATTAATGCAATATGTACAGGAGGCAAAGTTGTACAAAACCTTCCGTTTCCTTCATTCTCAACTAGGCAAAGGGTTCCTGTTTCCGCAACGGCAAAATTAACTCCTGAAACTCCCATATCAGCGTGATAAAACTTCCTTCTCAGTACTTTACGAGCAATGGCTGTCATTTCCTCTGCACTCTTCGCGAAAACACTTGGCTCTACTTTTTGATTGAACAACTGCGCAATTTGTTCCTTGTTTTTATGAATTGCAGGCATGATGATATGCGAGGGTAACTCATGATCGGACTGGATGATATATTCTCCGAGATCAGCTTCAAGTGCTTCAATTCCATGCTTCTCAAGAAAACTGTTCAATCCCATTTCCTCTGAAACCATTGACTTTCCCTTGACCACGCTTTTGGCATTATGACGCTGTCCAATTTCCAGCACCAGCTGATTGGCTTGATCAACAGTTTCCGCCCAAAAAACCTGAATCCCATTTTTGCTACAGTTACTTTCAAGTTGTTGCAGCAATTCTGGTAACTTGTGTAAGCCATTTGCCCTTGTGAGGCGCCCAATTTCACTGAGCTGATTAAATTCCTGTTCATCAGGAAACACTGCAATACGTTTTTGCATTAACCCGGACATGGCATGTTTGAAATTACCACGTAGCTGCGGATTATTCAGGGCAGAAAAAGTGTCTTTTTTAAACTGTTCAGCGGAAAGCATGCGTCTTGTTAATAGTTTTAAGCCAAATCTGTTACTGCGCCCAACGAAGCTGAACTAACTGATTTTGCATATTTTGCAAGTACTCCTCTAGTATAATGGGCCTGAGGGCAAACCCAGCTATCTTGTCTCCTTTTAATTTCAAGTTCCGAAACTTCTAGATTTATGGTGCGTTTAGTAATATCAATTGTAATGTTATCACCATTTTCAACTATACACAGCAAACCTCCTTCAAAAGCTTCTGGGGTTATGTGCCCTATCACAAAACCATGAGAACCACCTGAAAACCTCCCATCGGTAATAAGAGCCACATCATTACCAAGCCCTCTTCCCATTATGGCTGAGGTTGGCGAAAGCATTTCACGCATACCTGGACCTCCTTTGGGACCTTCATACCTAATTACAATCACATCGCCTTTAACTACAGTACCGTCCAGAATTCGAATCAAGGCTTCTTCCTCGGAATTGAATACTCGCGCAGTTCCCCTGAAAAATTCCCCTTCTTTACCGGATATTTTTGCTACTGCTCCTTCAGCAGCAAGATTCCCACGCAGAATCACAAGGTGACCAGTTTTTCTTATCGGATCATCAAGTGATTTTACAATCTCCTGGCTATCTTCATAAGGCTTAACGTTTTTCAGATTTTCACTTATTGTTTTTCCTGTAACAGTCATACAGTCTCCATGAAGTAGTCCTGAATCCAGTAGCATTTTCATCAATGGCGGTAACCCGCCAATTTTGACAAAATCTGTCATTAAATACTTCCCGCTTGGTTTTAAATCCGCAAGAACTGGAACTTTGTTACCAATTCTCAAAAAATCATCCAGTTCCAAGTTTATTTTAGCCGCATTGGCCATGGCAAGGAGATGTAAAACTGCATTGGTGGATCCACCCAGTGCCATCACAACAGTAATTGAGTTTTCAAATGCTTCTTTGGTAAGAATGTCGAGTGGACAAATATTTTTTTCTATCAAACGTAAGACTGTTTCACCTGCTTGAAAGCAGTCACGCACTTTTTCATCTGAAACAGCTTCCTGAGCAGAACTGTTTGGAAGACTCATTCCCATGGCTTCTATGGCAGATGCCATTGTATTTGCCGTGTACATTCCTCCACATGAACCCGCACCTGGGATGGCGCATGATTCTACTTCTTCAAGTTCATCCTGCGTAATTGTTCCAGCTGCCTGTTTACCTACTGCCTCAAAAATAGAAACAATATCAACATCCTTACCTTTGTGGTTACCAGGAAGTATTGTTCCTCCGTATACAAAAACAGCAGGTCGATTTAAGCGTGCAATAGCAATCATACATCCAGGCATATTTTTATCACAGCCCCCAATTGTAATAATTCCATCATAGCTTTGACATCCTACTACCGTTTCAATCGAATCGGCAATAACTTCACGAGAAACAAGCGAATATTTCATACCTTCGGTACCCATTGAAATCCCGTCTGAAACAGTAATTGTTCCAAATGTCAAAGGCATCCCTTGTGCTTTGTGTACCCCCCTTGCTGCGTGTTCTGCCAAGTCATTTATGTGCATATTGCATGGAGTAACTGTCCCCCATGTAGAGGCAATACCAACTTGAGATTTCTTAAAATCACCTTTTTTGAATCCAACACCATAAAGCATTCCCCTACTTGCAGCTCGTGAATTTGTTTCAGTTACAAGCTTTGAATAACGGCGATGTCCGGATTCTCTAGTTTGCTTTTTTGCAGTCATATTATTCCCTCTCTATATTTATGTCGTAATTTTTATTCTGATTGTGAAGATTCCAGACAATTCAATAGAACCTATTCAGAGGATTATCCAATCTGTTGTATCCTATCGGATTAAGGAACACAAGAGTTCAGTTTTGAAGGGAATAACCGAATACTATATTCAGAGGTGATTTAAAGTATTTCTTTTAAATTGTTTACTTCATGAAAAGAATCAATGGCCGTAATTACTCCGTTTACTTGCATAGTTTCTGGTAGGGATTTTACTAAAAAATCCTGCATTGCAGACGACATCTCTATGGCAAAGCGATGGGAGATTGCAATTAAGAGCAGATAAACCAAACCCCTGCAGTGCCACATCTGTTCAAGAGTTGTAGTGAAAAAAGGTTCTTCATCTGCATAAACTACTGCATTCTTGTTGGCGAGAAGATGGCCGCCAAACATAAGTTTGTAAAATACATCAGGATATGGATTAAGCTTATTTTGACTGTTTTGGTCAAAAAACGCTGTCCCAATTTGAAAGATGAAAAGATTATCTTTTCCAATATCTACAACTCTGCTTTTTTCCAGCGGGACATTAAACATGAATGGCATACGGAAATGCATCAACATATTCCATTCTGACTTGCGTTCCAAAACAGCAGCACTATTCTCAGTGGGTCTAAAATAAATTGACTGATTTTGATTACTTTTTTTTGGAATCACACCCCAACGTTCAACCGAGTGATACTCCTTGCCCCTTTGAGTAAGTAGTTCCAGTGTAAAATTATGGACTGCTGCATTTACCTGCATGTCCTCCCCATGCAGTTTACGAAAATAATTAGCAAAGTCATCACAATACTCTTCAACTCTGGAGAGAAAATAAGGCGAAGAACACTCCGGCACTTGGCCGATACTGGCAGACAATTTTTCCAAAGGTTCTGAATATTTTTCACAAAGTTTTTCAAAGGCAGAAAATGCTTCTTCATTTTTCTCATGGATAACAGTTCCAAAATAATTATTCCTATCTTCTTTGGTTTGCGAAACAGGAATAGGACGAGTTGATTCAGTTTGATTAGTGTGTTTTAATTTAGATAAATTGTTTTTTTGAGTTTTAAATTCTATTCCTTTTTCTATTGAATCTGATTCCAGGAGAGAATTTTCTGGACTTTTGAAAATCTGCTCTTTAACTAACTTTTCAATAACACGGAAATCGGTGTTTTCTTTAAATTTGAGTAAAGTGTCTTCCTGAGTTTCGTTAAGTTTAGATTTAAGATACAATAGACTGTTTATTTGTAGTTCATTAAAGTCAGAATTATTTTTTGAGCGTTTAAGGCGATGCAGAAAATATCGATTTTTCAGCATCAAATAAATTCGATAATTTGAAGAGAACAATGTACTTAAACGTTCGCTGAAAAATTTTTTCTTGACAGATTCTGTAGCTGCAGAAACTACAATCATTTTTTCTGCTAGTATATCTTCTTCGTATAAATCTTCTACATCGCAGTCTAGAACTTTGCTAAGTGATTTTTCAAGCTGGGATTTATAAGCATCTAAAGCAGAGAATTCTTTTGAATTTTTTGTGAAAGGTTTTAGCTGTGGAATTACCATAAGGGAGCGATAACTTTTTTCTATTCCCGGAAGAACTACTTTCAGTCCCTTATTTGCATCGTAGTTTGCAGCCAAACGCTTTACAGATTTAATATCATACAACTGAAGAGAATGCGTAAAAGCAAGCTGTTCAACAGTTAAAGAACTTTCAGGAGAAAATGAGCTGACTTTGGAAAATAATCGCTTAATAATGAAAGACAATCTTCTGCTAAACTGCTTAAGAATTTCAGGAGAATTTTTCTCCTCCCCCAATTTCAGCAATTCAGCCTCAATTGACTCGATTTTTTTCTTCCACTGGGATTGTTTCACTAGGGTGATTTTAAATGCTGCAGTTTGGGATTAATTTTATCAAGTCCTGCAGAACAAGTAGTCCAGAGAGGGGAACTTATGGTATTACTTCAATAATTCCACTATATCATTATGTCCTTGCTGTTCTGCTATAACCAAGGCGGTTCTTTCTAATAAATCCGAAAGTGAAGGGTCCACATCTGCTTTAAGAAGCAACTGGACTGTATCAGTGCGTCCCTCTGAGGCAGCTTCCATCAAAGCAGTACTACCACTTTTGCTCTGCCAGTTGACTCTTGCTCCATGTTCAATCAACATGCGGGCAATTTCTGTCCTGCCTTCATTTCCGGCAAGCATCAGTGAGGTTATACCTTCTGCATCAGAAGCGTTCACATCCGCCTCCTTGTCAATTAAAAGTTTTGCTACACTAACTCTTCCCTCAAGTGTGGCAAGCATCAATGCAGTCATTTTTTGATTATCTGCAACATTGACTTCTGCTCCTGCTTCCAAAAGTCGTTTTACCACACCATATCGTCCGAAGGAACTTGCTTCCATTAATGCAGTGCGACCAACATCGTCAATTTTATTGACCTGAGCACCTTTATCCAGTAATTGGTTTACTACACTTAAGCGTCCTTCAATTGCTGCACTTATAAGTTCATAAAACGGTTCTGATACATTATTTTCTTTAGAATCAATCTGGAGATCTACTTCTTCTCGACTGCTACCGAAAAGGTTCCCCGGAGTAACTAAGTTGTTTTGTAGCTGAAGTGTTTCCGACTTTGCACCACGAGTTGTGAGGTAATTTACAACTTCTAAATAGCCGTTACTGGCAGCAGCCAACAGTGCACTAAATCCTTCATCATTAACAGCATTTATGTCTGATCCTGCGTCAAGAAGCAAGCGAACTACTCCCAAAAAACCTTCAAAAGAAGCTACTATTAAGGCAGTTTCTCCGTATGCAGTTCTAACACTTACATCTGATTTATATTCAAGAAGAAGACGTACCGCTGAGAGCTGTCCCTCCAGGGCAGCAAAGATTAAAGGAGTCGAACCGTCTTCCATTTTACTTTCAACATTTGCACCATGCTCCAGCAAAATCCTGGTCATTTCCACATCACCATAACGAACTGACAATGTTAAAGGAGTCAAACCCAACTCATCACTAGTTTCAAGATCAACAGAGTTTTCAAGTAGGACTATTGCCGTTTCCTGATTCCCGTATAGTACCGACTGCATCAACGCATTTCTTCCTGAAGCATCTTTAATTGTAAGATCCGTTCCGGAAGCTAGAATTTCTCGCATTTGTGTCGCATTTCCATTTCTGGCAACCTTAAACAAATCTCTCTCTTCCGCAGCAAAAACTAATGTGGTTGCAGATAATAAAAAGATGTACAGGGAAATTACTAGACGCATTTTATTTACTTAGATTTTAATTTATCTTTTTTTACAATATAGTTATTACATAAGTTAAGACATTTTAGTTCTTAATTAATGCCCTAAGTCCGGAAAAACGTTTTTCCTTGTTCAGTGCCGCAGTTTCAAGCATAGTTTTTTCTCCAAGTATCAATACAGATTTTTTTGCACGAGTCAAAGCAGTATATAGCATTTCCCGGCTCATAATATTATGCTTTCGATCAGGTTCAGACTTATAAATTATCGGGTCAATGCTTGTTTCAGGCAAGATCAGCGCCAGATGATCAAATTCTGACCCTTGACTTTTATGAACAGTTGTTGCGTAAGCCGACTGCAAGTGATGAAGTTGGGTTCCATAAAAAGTTTTGACTTTACCTTCAACATCAAATACTGCTTTTAATTCTAATTTTTTTGTCTCAGAATCTATAAAGTTTAAAAAGATTCCCTGATCCCCATTGAAAAGCCCCAGATGATAATTATTCTCTGTTACAATTACAGGCTCACCAGAATAATGTTTATAATTCAATTCATTTGCTTCATTTTCATAAAGCCATAAATCCCGAATTATTTTGTTGAGCGCTTTTGTTCCAGTTGAAAAAACCTGTGTCGCTGTTAATATTCGAAACCGCTTTAAATAATTTAATAAATGATCCAACTCATTTTCAATTGATTCAGTAAATTCAAAAGAATACTCCTTTTTAACCAATTGAAGAAATTTTTCATCCTTGAGGAATTTGTCGTACCACCATTGCCCGAAATCTTTAAGCTGATTAATATTATTCACCTGATTAAGGAACATAACATTTTCTAACCCAGCTTCTTCAAGACTTTCCAGTCTAACTAAAACCTCACTATCAGGAGACTCAGACTCAAACAATAACTCTGGAAATGGATTAATATCCATTTCATTTACTAAAGTGGCAACTCCCAATATATTTCTTCCAGCAGAATCACTGATCTTCTGCCGATAGTTTTTTTCCAACTTAACTATAGGCACAGGATTTCCATAAGAATCCGTACTTTTTTGATCTGATA
>CACERX010000035.1 GCA_902562015.1 uncultured SAR324 cluster bacterium | reverse complement strand
ACTTCTGTTCCATGATCAAGTAGAAGTTTCTGCATCATGTGAACGGTATTTCCCACATAACTCAGCGGCTTTACGATTGGCTGTCGTCCGGGTTGTACATACCAACCACGATCCAATAACTGGAAAAACTTCTTGTAGGAGTGATCGAACCATGGACCCCAAATCGAGGTCGGACGAACTATTACCCAATCACATGAAAGCTGACTTTCGCGAAACTTCTTCTCCCCAATGACTTTGCTTTCTCCATATAGATTGGGAGGGCAATACTCGGTGTCCGTCTGTGGTAAGTATCCGTTACGGCAGACAAGCAGACTAGATGTGAACTGGATTCGTTTTAAGTTCGGAAGAATTGTCGCGGCTTTCAGCAGGTTTTCTACCCCAATGGTGTTTGCATCAAAGAATGACATGTCGTGAATGTCTATCCCGGTCATTGCTGCTAAGTGCCAAATATGAGTTGGCCGAAAAGCTTCCAACGCTGAGGTGAATTGGTCATTTTCCCTAATATCAACGTACTTCCAAAATGGTTGGTGCCCAAGAATCTTTGGAGGGAGTATATCAAAATTAACGACTTCAAATGATTGATCTATAGCCCACTGCATTGCAGTCGTTCCAATGAAACCAGAACCGCCAGTTATACAAATACGAAATGAATTCATAAAATGTGATGATTGTGTACAAAGCTTAAGAAAGGAACCGTTTTTTGATCATAACTTTCCCATGAAAGTACCTTAGAAAGTAAAAAAGCTTTGCTAAAAAGTATCTTACGTATAAGTTTGCCTTGGAGAAGTAGTTTTAGGATCCACGCAATTGAATGTGGCTGATCAAGATTGGCATCGAATCCAGCATCTTCCAGAATTACAAGCATAGGACTTCGATCAGAACACGCAATAAGAAGAACTACGGCCATCTCTAACGTAGAATATGGAGCAATTTTTCACAGATGGAGGTATAGGTGAAAATTTAAACTTCCTTATACCACTCAAGCGTTTCTAGATGACTCAGTCCATCATGGTAAGAAATGGGATCCAGACTTGTACTTATTTATAATGTAGATTGACGAACTGAGTAAAAAACTAATGAACCCAAGAACGTTTATATTTTTTCAATGCACTATATTATCTCTTTTAATAACCTTCAAAAATGTCATACTCAAAATCTTTAAATCAAAACGGATTGAGCGTCTCTGCAAATACTCAAAATCTAGTTCAACCTTCTCAGCTATTGGGCACTCATCCCTACCATTCATCTGAGCCCAGCCTGTCAATCCTGGCATCAGTTGATCCAAATTTTTTTCAGTTCTCAGTCTAATTAAGTCATACTGATTATGCAGAGCAGGGCGAGGTCCCACAAAGCTCATATCTCCCTTCAGAATAGAAAATAGTTGAGGAAGTTCATCAAGACTGGTACTGCGAAGGAACCCTCCGATGGGAGTTAAATATTCATCTGGATTCGTCATCAAATGAGTAGCGACATCCGGTGTGCCAAGCTGCATGGTTCGAAACTTAGGCATTTTAAAAATTTTATTTTCTTTACCAATACGATCAGACCAATAAAGTGAAGGCCCTATAGATGTCACACAGACTGCAATTAAAATCAATAACATGGGCACAGCAAGTAACATAAATAAAAAAATACAAACCAAAATATCGAAATAACGTTTCAATTCAATGTATGACATAATTCATAAAATTCATTAATGTTCATGTGTCATTAATTTCTTCCTTCATCCAATTTTCAAGTCGCGACACGAGCATATCATTTTCGAAATTATCTAAGAAATAATTTCTGCCAGCCTTTCCCATTTTTTGGCGTTTTTCAAGCGACATATTATACATCTCAAATACAGTTGCTGCAAGTGCATTTGGATCTTCAGATTTGCAAGATAATCCGGCTCCTGATTCACTTATTATTCTTGCTCCTTCCCCCTCCAAAGCAGCGATAATCGGTTTTGCACATGCCAAATAAGACTGTATTTTAGAAGGTATTGTTATAGCAAAAATAGGATCTTTTTTTAATGTAACAAGCAGAACATCGGCATAAGAAAAATATAATGGCATTTTTTCAATAGGTTGTTTCCCAAGAAAATGAACTACATTAGTTAGTCCTAATTTTTTTATATTTTGTTCAATTCTATTTTTTTCACGCCCGTCACCTAGAATCACCCACTGAATATCAAGATATTTTTTTTGATCTTTTACGATTGAAACTGTTTTTATAATTGTATCAAAATCTTGAGCAACTCCTATATTACCAGCAAACAATATAATGAACCCTTTTAGGAAACTGCAATTTTCCATATTCCTTTTATTATTTAAGATTGGTTCGTATAATTTTTCCGCTGAATTTGGCAAATAATGGATATTCTTTTTATCCCCTACATATTTTTTTATATAAGATTCAAAAGCATTTGACTGAATAAGGATACGATCACTATTGGAGTAAACGAATCTAACCAATTCGTTTACAAACAAAAATACTTTACTGGTTGGACTATATGCTCCAACTGCAGATAATGATTCTGGCCACAAATCTTGCACCCATAAAAATAATGGAACATTCTTAATTTTCTTTATTAGAATTGCAGGAAGAGCCATTGTAATAGGCGAAAGCTGAAACACAAATATCAAATCTATTGGCTTTCGAATAACTATAGGCCCGAAAATACCTGCACTCACCAAGTAGGATAAGTAATTTAGAATCAAACGAAATTTCCCAGAATTTCCTCTGGGCAATTGTGGTACCCTTATGACATCCACCCCTTGAAAGCTTTCTCTAAATCTTTTAAACCAACCATATCCTTCAAAGAATTTTCCTTCTGGGTAATTAGGGGTGCCAGTTAAAACTGTTACTTGATTACCACGATTTGCTAAAGAAACAGCCAAATCATTAACTCTAAAAGTTTCAGGCCAGAAATACTGTGTTATAATTAGAATTTTCAAAAAAAATAAATTAAGTTATGTTTTATTAAAATAGTGAGGATAAAGAGCTTTGTTAGTTCCTATCCACTCATATAGCTCAAAGAGCATGTCTTTGTAGCTTTTTTTAACACATTTATTATCTATTTTCTTGCTGCAAAGGCTTTTATCAAACCTTGGGAAATTAACTGGATTGATACGAATATTATTCTTTCCCCAAACCTCCTTAAATAAACATAGTAATTTAAATTTTGAAATTTTTTCTTCCGGCACAAGATTATATAGTCCAGTTAGATCTTGTCTAATTAATTCCTCAATACAAATTGCTAGCTCTAAAGTCGTCATACCAGTCCAATGTACGTTATTAAACCCACTTATCTCACCGTTCTGATGTAGGAACCAATTCAACAATCCTGAACCATTTGGATTTAACTCTGGTCCTATTATTGAAGTCCTAATAGTCAAATGTCTTTCATGTAAAATTTCACCAAGAATTTTTGTCCTTGCGTAAGCAGTATCACCATCACAAATATCTTCTTCAGTATAATCACCTCTTTTTCCAGAAAAAACGCAATCTGTGCTAATATGAACTAACTTAAAATCAAGTTCGTTGCCTAAACGTGATAACACATTTGGGAATAAACTATTGATAATAATAGAATCTTCTATATATCTTTTAGACTCAGATATTAGCAAGCCCGCACAATTGATCACTATATCAGGACTTATTTCATACAAAAATTTTTCTACTTTATTTAGATCTCTAACATCCAAAAATCTAGTATTTTTAAAAGTTTTAAATTGTTTTGATGTAGTGAAAATTTCAAATTTGTTCAACTTCATCAAGAATAGACAAATAATATGCCCTAGCATTCCTGAAGATCCAAATACGAGGATTTTTTTAGTTTTTCTTTTTTGATTCAAATTTATACCAAACTGTTCGATTGATGTATTCTGTGTAACTCATAATAATTCTAAGTACTTTAATAGATACGTTACTAACGTTATAATCAGTAACTATTTTCATCAAAACATCTTTTTTTTCATACTGGGCACGTACTACTTCAATTGATTTCAATACGTGGTCTTTTGATAGACCACACATTATCAGTGTCCCTTCATCCATTCCTTCAGGTCTTTCATGAGCTTTACGTATAGTCACTGCGGGGAAATTAAGTAAAGAACTCTCCTCAGTTATCGTTCCGCTATCTGACACTACACAAAAAGCATTCAATTGAAGTTTTATATAATCAAAGAATCCAAGTGGCTTCATGAACTTTATTTCACTACTTAAATGTTTCTTGTTAACTGATTTTAGTCTCTCCTCAGTCCTAGGGTGTGTTGAAACTATAACTTTTTTTTGATATTTTTCTGTAATACCATTTAGTGAATCAAGTAATGCCTGAAAATTTTCATCAGAATCTATATTTTCTTCTCTGTGCGCACTTACTAAAAAATAACTGTTTTTAGAAAGACTGAGTCTGGTCAAAACATTTGAAGAATTAATCGCATCTTCATGAAAACTCAGGACTTCCTTCATCGATGAACCAGTTTTTATTATAGTTTCAGGTCTTATTCCTTCAGATATCAAATATCTTCGAGCGTGCTCAGTAATTGTCAAATTGATGTCACTTGCATGATCAATAATTTTTCGATTGATCTCCTCAGGAACTCTTAAATCAAAACAACGATTCCCAGCTTCCATATGAAAAACAGGAATTTTGCGTTTCTTTACTGATATTACTGATAAACAACTATTTGTATCACCATAAATTAAGACAGCATCTGGTTTTTCTTTCAGCAAAACATCGTCTATTTTAGTAATAATATTTCCTATGGTCTCTGCTGCGGATTTACCTGCGGCATTAAGAAAATAATTTGGCTTACTTATTCCTAGTTCCTCAAAAAAAATCTTATTTAATTCATAATCGTAATTTTGGCCTGTATGTACAAGAATATGATTAGTGTGAACCTTTAGCTCATTTATTACCCTGCTCAGCTTAATTAATTCAGGACGAGTCCCAACAATTGTCATCACCTTTAAAGTCACTTAAATGCCTCTAACTATAAATTATTTTAAGATTGTAATATATTATTGTCTTAGAAATAGGATCTTTTTTTAAATATAAACTTTGAATTTTTTAATTAATTCGCTTTTTTCAAATTATATTCTTATTTGATCAGAAATAATAAATTAATGATTTAACGCTTTTTGCAATTCGTTTAATGTTCTTGTTGCGCAAATATCCCACGAAAATTTTTTTAATTGTTTTTTTATTATTTCTGATGAACTGTTTATTAGTCGTGCTCTTTTATTTTGGTGTAAATATTTAATTGCTTCTGCAAGGTTTTCTCCACTCCCAGTTCTATAATATATAGCTCCCTCTCCAAATATTTCTGGCATAGGTGGGCTATCTGATGAAATGCTAATGCAATGATTGTTTAATGCCTCTAATGCAATGAAGGGACAAGCTTCTACACGACTAGTCATAATAAATGCAACACAATTTTTAAAGCACCAGGTCATTTCATTTTCACTTAAATTTCCTACCCAATTGATTTTATCTTTAATTTTGTTGTCTGTTAAAAATTTTATTAAACTGGCTTTGTATGCTTTCATACTGGTAATAGTTTCACCAGCAATAACAACATGAGGGACACCGTGACCACTTTTAGATAAATAAACTAAAGCCTGAAATAAATCTTCCAATCCTCTAGCTGGTCTTATAGATCCTGCAGTGAACAAAAATTTAATATTTTTGGGGAAGTCTTTAGGCTTACTGGATATTTTAGTTTCTATTGGATTCACACCATGATAAACGAGGCCAATTTGATTAGGTGATATTTCACAACTATTAATTAAATATTCTCGCACAAATTTAGAAATTGCAATTATATGTGAAGAACTTTTAATACCTTTTTTACCATCAAATGCTTTAATATAATTTTTTGTACTTTCAATAATTGAGTTGTTTTTAATAATTTTTCTCACAAATGGCTCCATATTTTGTATCATGTTTACAATTGGGACCTTTTCATATCTAAAATAACGCTCAGTTGGAACATACACAACATTTGGGCTAAATTTATCTAATTCCTTAATCAAGTCCTTATCTACACTGAAATTAATAAATCGGTATTGTTTACAAGAAATCGTAGTAATATTTTCCGAATTCCAATACATTTTGTTTCTATTTATCATAAATGAAGATGCGATCAACAAGGATTCAACTTTTGGATTTTGGCTTATACGAGGTATTATGTTTTGAAGGTATTTATGATAACCTCCACTAAAACCACCTGCAGTCAGATTGACTATCGCAATTCTCATACTACTAATTTTAGAATTTATATAATGTAAGTAATATTAAATATGATTTACTGTTTTGAATAATTTAATATGTAATTGTTTATTTCAGAACTGGATTTACTAGTAAGAATTATAGCTAGCGCAAGCTGGAACCCAAAATACACATTACCATAAATGTAGACGGGTACAAATAAATCTCCGACAAGACTGCATACAATATAGAATATTATTGACATCCTAATAGAATGGTTAAAAGGATCATACCAGTCATTTTTTGATTTATTTTTTAGATAATACCCTACAGAAAAAAGCCATAAAAATATAAGCATTAATCCAATAACACCATATCTTAGTAGATAAGCTAAATATGCCATAAATACATGATGTATCCCACCATCAGGACGATAATTTGCTGCGTGAACCCCTCCTTTTGATTTTACAATCCTGTCATAGTATAAAGCACCAGAGCCAAGACCAAAGAAGGCAGAATAAGGTAAATGAACAATTAATTCATTCAAAACATTTTTTATTTCTACAATTCTAAAAGATGTACTCGCATCAACATGATAATTGCCTGTTTCCAGTAGTGATATTAAATCGTAATATCTAGAAAATACTGTATTTCCTCTTGTGTCTGAATCAAATTGTATTAGTGAAATAACCGATATTAAGATTATAGAAATAGCAATAATTTTTAATTTTAATTTACTTTTGGCAACAAAAAAAAATATTAATAATATAGCAACTAACATTTGAATCGTTCTTGCTTTACTCATCATAAAGATAGGGTTCAGTATATATCCCATTAAATATCCAATAATTAATATACTACCAAATCTACCAACAAGTTTATTTTTTAAAAAAAAATAATATGCAAAGAAATACAATGAATTTATTTCAAGGGCATGTGCAGCATACTCAAACATTGAACCACCTTGAAGAACATAAATTATTTTAACAAATACTGATTTATAAAATATTACTAGGTCAATTATCCCTAATATATAGATTAGACTTATCAATTGTGAATGTGATAACTGAATGCATAATATTAAACCAACAGAATATCCAATAAAAGGAGCTATAAATCTTGCACCATCAGCGAGAATATCTTTGATATTCCATCCCATACTTAGGCCATACAATAATGATAACACCATGAAAACTATTGAGTATAATAGCCATCGATTTACCTGAAGTGGAATTTTGTTGCGATAAAAATAGGCTAAAATAAATATGGTTAATGTTAATCCATAAAATAATTTCGCATTAGGTATTATATTAACAGTTCCATCATGAGCAATTACTGAAACTGTGCCGTATGATTCTGTAAAACTAGAGATTAATAATAAAGGTTGAATAAAATGACTGTGAAATATTAGTAATAAAATTAATAGTGTAGCGTAAGGTACAGTCAAATTTATATTACGTAGCATAAACTGAGAATATTGATCGAATCTGATGTTACAGGGATAAAATAACTATAAATATGATTGACTAAAATGATGAATTTAATAAACCAATGTGCAATGATATGATGTCAAATGAATAATAACTATTTTAGAGATATGTCAAAGTGAAACTATAATTGATCTGAACGAGTATTTAAGAAATTGAGCAAAAAATAGAGTTCTTAAAAATTCGTAAGATAAATTAAATAGAAAAATATGTTCAAGTAGTCGCTTAAGAGAGATCCCTATAAGCACAAAGGGAAAGGCATTATCATTAATAAATCAATTTATTGCAGTTAATTAAGAGAGATTTATGAACTTAAATATTATATCTGCACTTTGACTAGTCATTAACAAACTTGTATGGAATGTCAATATATATATAATTTGAACCTAGCTCATAATATTTAGTAAATATACAACAATTCTTTGTAGGATTATTCTCAGCTTTATCTCGGGTGATTTATGGAATTATAGCACTTGTTTATCTTATTTAACTCTAACACCACTATTATAAAATATCTAAAAAACTAAATTAGGGAACTTTTTTGTCATAAACGATAAATATTCATTTTCTTTTTAAAAAAATATTCTAAGATATATTTTATTGCATATAAAAAAGAACCATGTTTAAGTATTCTTAAAAAACCAGAAAGAAACTGCTTATCATATTTTATCATCATAAGGGCTGCATAAACATTTATCTCCTGAATTCTCTGTAATTTTTTATTTTCTGATACATTTAAGTATTTCTTCCAGTGATTGAATATTTTCAGTTGCTCTTCATATGTAATTATTTTCTCTTTTCTTGTGAGATTATTACCATGTACACGATATTTGGAAATATATCTATTAACTGCCCGGACATTATATTGGCTTGATATCGCGCAAGATAAATAATAATCAGTAGCACTTAAATATCCTTTCGGAAATCCTCCAATTTTGTGAAACGCGTTTATGTTAAATAAAATAGACGGCCCCACAATGAAATTCCCGTTTATAAGCAAGTCTTGTAAAATTTCTCCCTCAGGTAGAGGTTTATTAATATAATCCATATGGCCGATTTCAATGGTTTCATTACTTTTTTTATCAAGTCCCATAACCCTTCCATATACAAGACCTAACAGAATATCTTTCTGTCTCTCTTCTTGTATTATATCAAGTTGATCTTGAAGTTTTGTCGGATACCAAGCATCATCGCAATCCAGAATACCAATCCATTCCCCCTTTGCTTTTTTAATTGCATCCCTTCTAGCATCCCCTAAGATAGAATGAGTAGAAGAAAAAAAATATTTTATCCTTTTATCAGAATAGTCATTGACTATTTCTGAGCTACGATCAGTCGATTGGTTATCCCAAAATATGAGTTCCCAATTTTGATAGGTCTGAGCAAATACGCTTTCAATTGCTTCATGAAGATAAGTTTCACCATTATAACAATTCATCAATATACTAATTAAGATAGATTCCGATGAATCTCCGTTCGTCATAGTTCCCATTTATTTTTGTAATACATTTTGTCAGCCACCATCTCAATTTGTAATAATATATTAAGTTCCCAATTCAATAATTGCTAAATATAATTTTTAGTAACCATCTAATTATTACCCAACATTAAAAATATTTTTAGGGTTTTTATACTATTATCTGTTTAGTTCAATACCTTAGCTAGTATGGTATCTATAATTGAAATTTCTTTGTTCGTGAATTTCAAAACAGGCAACTTTGATTCTTGGCCATTCCAAATGCATAAATTTTCTTGAATAAAGTTTTTCATCTTCTTTAATGGTGAATCCCAAAAACAAGGAGCTAGAGCACCTCTTTCTCTCAATATCAAAATCAATTGTGCTAATTCTTCAATA
The DNA here is from genome assembly GCA_902562015.1 of uncultured SAR324 cluster bacterium. The sequence continues at coordinate 4,411 of CACERX010000035.1, read as the reverse complement.
ATAGTTTGACTTACTCTTTTTTCATCACTCTCATACCACAATTGATCAAAAAGTAAATTCAGTCCGTCAAAACCTAGGGGACAAATAGAATAACAAAAATGTTCCCAATCTATTATTATTGGTAAAGAGTCATGAAAAATAATATTCTCGATTGTGAAATCTCCATGAAGGTTAAATAACTCATTTTTAGATTTGCTGCCCAACCAAATACAACAGTAATGATCTATAATGCTAGGGAAATGGACTTTGTTTTTTGAAAAACCATCAATATATGGGTAAGTATTTCCTTCTATAAACTTTGATTTTAGCCTTAAGTAACATGGAGTTTCGTTCTGAATGGAGATTTCTGTATCATTTTCTACTTGCTCTTTATACCACTGGAATCCATTCAATTCATTCTTTAAACTCTCGATCCCTTTTTGTTTTGATGATGATTTATAAAAAGCGAGGGTATTGTCTGCTTGGTCATATTCTTCAGTGATAAAAATATCACTTCCATGCAGACAATTTCTAATGAGTGATTTCATTTCTTGGCTACTACAATAATTGCAGGAGCGAAAAAAATCCCTTTAAAATATTTCATTAAAATAAATTCAATTAAATAGACTATTTTTCGTTTCCAGGAAGCCCCCCTAATTGAATAATATTTTCTGTATTTTTCAATACCTTTCTTATAAGGGAGGATAAGTTCAGGCATATGATAATGTGGAAAAACAGTATATAATTCTACTTCTCTAAAACCTGATTCCAAAATTAATTTTTTCAAACCCTGAAATGAATAAATATAGTTGACATATGGTCTATTCAGAACCAATTGGGAAATTAAATTTGATAACGGTCGTGGTAAAATTGAAGTTAAAAAAAGATTTGCATGAGGATCTTTTTTGCCAATAAACTGTGTGTAGTCATATCGATTTTCAATTGCAAGCAGTAATTCCCCATTTCTCTTTAGATTTTTGCAAACTTGTTTTAAGAAATTAGTCTGAATCTCTTGCGGTGATTTAGTTGGATACTCTTTTGCTTTTCTTTTCCCGGTGTATTGTTTTAATTCAATTTCGCCGAACTCTGGAATCCATTCAAGTACACCATTTACAATTGCGTAATCTGAAAAATCATTTAAATTAACTTTTCGAATATCATCCTGAACAATTATAATTGAATCTAATTTATCATGTTTTTTACGAGCATTTAAGAATTCTAGTGATTCTTCAGTTTGATCAATAGCAACGACGACAGCTCCACGCTTCGCCAGTCCAACGGATAATACTCCCCACATACACCCGTAATCAATACATACAGAACCTTTTTTGATATCAAGTAATTCTAGAGCAGCTTCTCGCTTTTCTGAAAAAATGTGTTCTTCTTGATGTGGGATCATTTTTCTTACAGTATCGAGTGGAGTTAGATCCTGAAGTAAATCAATAAAAACTTTATTTTCTTGCTTGTCTAGATTTGACCAATAGCCGCTGTTTCCTGATTTAAAGATACCTGAATAATTTTTCTCATATCCGGCATTCTTCAATATTTCTTCACTGGAATTAATTAAAATGCTCATAAGCTTGTATTTATTTTTATTTTAAATCTTTTACCTTAAGTATATTCTCACAAATTTCTTCGGACATTTGTTCAGCCAATTTTTTACTAGACACAGCATAAAAAGCTCCTAAAAATTTAATGAATTGTTTAATGATTAATATACAGAATATAATCCATGACCAGAAAAAATCATAAAATACTTCTAGGAAAAGTATTAGGCATATAAAATCTACACTTCGAGCTCTATCATCAAGGATTGACTCAACCACTTTTCTTATCAACATAATCTTCTGTATATTTTTACTTTTAATTGCAGTAAAACATGTTTTATTTTTTTCACTAGAAAATTTTTTCAATTGGTCAGAAACAATTTCTGGAAAAGATAAAACACGTCTTGTGTAATGCATCAAATTTGCTGCATAAAAAAAAGGTACTAGCGGGATCAAATAATAAAACCAAATATTTTCTGATTTTTGAGCAACATAGAATCCCAATCCTATTTGAAGGCCCAGAGAATTTAGTTGTGCACCGTAGGTATCTAAAATATGTCCTGTGAGAGAAGTTTGTTCCTTAATTCTGGCCAATAGTCCATCAGACCAATCCAAAATACCCTTGTTAAAGAAAATAAATATTGCGATCAAAATACTCAATTTTGTTGAGAACACTAGTAAAATCCCTCCTGCTATACCACACAACCCGTATATTATTGTTATCGTGTTTGGTTTTATTGAGGTTTTAAGAAGGAGGAAAACCAATACTACACTTGTTTCTATATAGAATTTTGCCTTTAGAAATGTATACGGGCTTCTTTTCCAATCTTTAAGAAATGGGAATTTCTTGTGCTGGAAAGAATAATGAATTTTACGTAAATTCCTTAAAGAATATTGATTATTAATCAAATTATTTTCTTAAAGAATTGTTTTATAAATATTAAATTTTTCTTTTTCAGACAATTTATAAAACGTGTTGTTAAAACGATGAGGATTAAAAGCATACTTTACTAAAAGAGGATATCACTAGACGAAACAACTAAATCTCTTAACCAACTAGTAACAGCACACTCCTCAATAAGCCTTTGCAAAAATTTGCTGAAGGGACTATTTGAGTTACCATAAATTAATTGAATTAACCCTCAATCCTGATCTAATTCTGGCTGTTTTGAAAATTAAAATAACGTATAGATAAAAGGTGCAACTGCAGACCCTTCTGTCAATACTATAAGAGTACTAAACAATGCAAAAAATAAAATGATAGGTGCTAGCCACCACTTCTTGCGGGTCATTAAGAAGTCCAAAAATTCAAAAAATATTGAAAGTTTTGACATAGTTATATTTTAGTTAGTTGATTCTAATGCGGTTACCCCGTCTGATTTGAGTCTATTGAAAATTGATTCGGCCACGAGACGGTATCCTTCAGCATTGTAGTGACCACCATGCATTTTAAAAGGGAAAAGCGACATGGGTTCGGGGTGAGGTATGAACACTTCTGTGTGAGTGTCAATGATTGGGATATCTAGTTCATTTACGGTATGAAGTACAAATTCGCGATTTGGATCACAATATTTCCACTTCTGAGAAAATTTACCCGGATTTTTACATTCATTTTGAAAATCCGTTGAATACATTTCAGATGAAGGCAAATAGACAAAATATATTTTTCCACCCCATCTTGATACCATCTGTTTTGAATTTTTCAATATTTTTTTAAAAATGGCTTTATATTTATGTGATTGATGATTAGATATTAGTTTAAGCCTTGTTCTGATTTTTTTAAGTTCCAATATGTTTAAAAAATTTTGCCACTTTAATCCCAACCCCATGTTATTTGAAAAATTCAAATCTTCTTTATAAAAATCAATTAAAAATCTATCGATTTCTTCCTGTCTAGATATAAGGTTTTGAGAAAAGTCATTTTGATTCAAATACTTTTGCAATACTGGAGATTTCATCTCCTTAATCAGATCTGATAAATCATTGATAAAGTAAATCCACAAAATTATTTTTGGTTTTAATGGTTCAGCATATTCTTTTAGTGCAGCAAGTTCTGTTAAAGGTCCATTGCTGCCCTTTCCTACACTTATTGCTCTATATCCTAATTCATTTAACACTGCACTCATTGATTCATTCATTTGAACAGAATATCCTTCAGTAAATGAATCTCCTGTCAGAATAATGTCTACTTTGTTTTTTTTATATAATCCTTTAGGGTTATTAAAACCGTGTTCATCCGTTTCAATAACAGGATAATAACCTAACTCGTTGTTTAAAATTGTAGTGGCATTTGAAATATCTCCTAGAGGGTAGATTTTTCCTTTGGAAGTATTAAATCTAGTTATAAATTCTAATGTTGGACTAAATTTAGGATATGCATTTTTACCTAATTCAATTAAATCCTTAATTACTTCCTTTCGAGTTCTTGTGTCATAAGTATTACCAATTTTTTCTACAATTATTTTTTGAGATTCTACCTTTTTCATTTCAAGCATTTGCTGATGGAAATATTTTAAATAAATTTCAAATCCAAAGACAGATATTACTAATGTGACTAGAAGTATTGAAATATTTATCTTCAATTCGTCACGCAACATTCTCAACCCAAGATAGAATAATATGGTTGTGAATATGCCAAAAAAGAAAAATAAAAAATAGAAATTTGAAGCTACATATTCAAGATGACTATATTTTTTATGTAAAGAAAAAAATACAAGAAGAATTGAGAAAAAAATACCCAAAATAAAAACAATATTCGCAAACTTTGTTGCAAACTTTGAAGATTCTTTAATTATTTCAGCATTTTTAAAATTGCTTTTCATAGTTTTCTTTTTTAAATTTTTTGGCAGTCCTGTAATGCCAGTAAGATTCCCTTGATTTATCCC
>CACERX010000034.1 GCA_902562015.1 uncultured SAR324 cluster bacterium | reverse complement strand
TTAGATGAACTTTCAATTTGAAGAAATGGAGACTCCATGAACCTTGATGACAATTTTAAATCAGCTGCTGATAGAGCACCTGAACTTCCCAAACGCCCTCCAAATGATATCCTTTTGCAGCTTTATGCCTTATACAAACAAGGGAATGAAGGCGATGTAACTGGCGATAGACCTGGTTTTGCTGATTTTGAGGGCCGTGCTAAGTTTGATGCATGGAATAAAATAAAAGGGAAATCTACTGACGAGGCAAAGCAGGAATATATATCTCTTGTCGAAAAACTTGAACAAGAAGCTGCCGGATAAAATTAATGCTAATTGACCTTTCCTTAGTTGATCTGGTAGAAGGAGTCACGTGCCGTAAAATTCGAGCAGAATCACTGATGCAGGAAGTATATACCAGAATTGAACAATATAATTCTAAGTTAAATGTTTTCCTAAGTCTACTACCTTATAAAACGGCTCTTGCTCGCGCAAAGAAAATTGATCAGAAAATTGCTTCAGGACAAAAAGTTGGTAAACTTGCAGGAATCCCTGTATCGATAAAAGACAACATTTGCATCAATGAACCGGAACTAAGTAACTCATGTGGAAGCCAGATTCTTCGCAATTATCACTCGCCATACAACGCAACTGTAGTAGAAAAATTACTGAGTGAAGATGCGATAATTATTGGCACTACTAACATGGATGAGTTTGCCATGGGCTCATCCACAGAAGGTTCATCATACGGAAAAACACTTAATCCATGGGACAATAATCGTGTCCCCGGAGGAAGCAGTGGAGGCGGAGCTGTTTCTATTGCATCTGGAATGGCTATTTTGGCACTGGGCTCAGACACAGGCGGGTCAGTTCGTCAACCTGCATCAATGTGCGGAATAACAGGATTAAAACCCAGCTACGGTACAGTTTCACGTTATGGTCTTGTAGCTTATGGATCTTCTCTGGATCAAATCGGCTGCTTAGCCCAAAGAGCTTCTGATTGCCAATACGCTTTTTCCATCATAAATGGACACGACCCTAATGAAGGAACTTCTGTAAAAATTGAACTCCCACCTGCTCCAGAAAACACTGACCTCAGCAAATTAAAAATTTGTCTACCAGAAGAATATTTTGATCATAATTCAATTGATCCAGAAGTGGTGGAAAGTGTCAATGATATTTCTGAATTGCTAAGAAAACAAGGAGCCATTTTAGAGCGAAGATCACTTAAATTTTTGAGGTTTGTAATTCCGACATATTATATCTTGGCATTTTAGAAGATTAAGAAAAAGTATAGATAATCTAGCTCCAGTAATAATTAAATAACCCAATAATGAATTCACAAAAGTTTAACTCCAAAATCGTCGCCAATTGAAAGGACTCAATAATGGTAAGTGAACCCGTTCTAATAGTGGACGATGAAGTTGAAATGCGCATCGCCATGTCTGAAACTTTGAAGCATTGCGGCTACCCGGTAGAGATATCACACAGCGCTATTGATGCTATTAAAAAATTCAAACAAAACAACTATTCCCTAGTCATAACTGACATGACTATGCCGAAACGCAGTGGACTGGAACTTCTTAAAGATATCAAATCCATTTCGCCTGCTAAACCTGTGATTATGGCTACTGCATACGGAACAGTGGAAACAGCAGTTGAAGCCATGAAACACGGGGCTTTCGATTATATTAAAAAACCTATCAATTTTGATTCATTCCAGTTTATAGTTCAACAAGCCTTAAATTATGAAGGTACGACAGGAAATGTTTCGATTGATGTAGAAAAAAAGAAATCAAATTCTAAACCGGTTGATTTGAGCAAGGAAATTGTAACAGACAATCAAACAATGCAATCTTTGCTTGAAGTTGCCAGAAATGTAGCAAAAAGCAAATCGACTATGTTGATTCAAAGTGAAAGCGGAACAGGAAAGGAATTGCTGGCATCATATATACATGACAATTCTGATCGTTCAAAAAGGCCATTTGTGGCAGTAAACTGTGCGGCACTTCCTGATACATTACTGGAAAGTGAACTTTTCGGACATGCAAAAGGTTCTTTTACAGGAGCTACGCAAGATTATCGCGGGAAATTCGAACAAGCACACACTGGTACAATTCTTTTGGATGAGATTAGTGAAATGGCCTTACCGCTACAGGCAAAATTACTTCGTGTGCTACAGGAGTATCAAGTAGACAAAGTAGGAGGGAAGGAACCTATTCCAATTGATGTAAGAGTGATTGCTACCACGAACCAGAATTTATTGGGAATGATTGATGATGGTAAATTTCGAGAGGATTTGTATTTTAGATTAAATGTTATTCCACTTGCACTTCCCCCTTTACGGGACAGAATGGACGATGTACCTGTATTAGTAAAATATTTTGTTGAAAAACATTCAAAGATAAATAATCGTAGATGCCCTGCTGTCAGCCGTGAAACCTTAAATATTCTTACTAATTACCATTGGAGAGGTAATGTTAGAGAATTGGAGAATGTAATGGAGCGCGCTATGCTTCTATGTGATGGTGAAGAAATTCAGCCAAACCACTTGCTAATGTCTTCACAACTTGGTAATACTTCAATAAATGCGGATTTAGCTTCTATAACAACGTCAAACACAAAAAATTCAAAGTCGGTATCAGTTAAAAAAGATTCAAATGATACTGATTATCAAGGTTCTCAAGACAGTTCCGGTCTTGGAATTGAAGTGGGAATGTCGATGAAAGAGGCAGAAAAACGCTTTATTTTTAAAACACTTCATGAGACTAAAGGGAACCGGACGCATGCAGCAAAAACATTAGGTATTAGCATTCGGACTTTGAGAAATAAACTCAATGAGTATCGTGAAGAAGTTGATGAATTAGAGCTGGAAGTAGAAGATTGATCTAAGTCTCGTCTGGAAAAAATTGCCTCATATAGGAACTGTTATAAGGCGCACCAAAAATTTCTACTATGTAGATATTGGTGAGTCGGAGCCCAAGCTCTGCCACATCAGAGCAAATCTTTTTCATGGTAATACTAAAACAAATCTAGTTGCAGTTGGAGATCAAGTAGAAATTGAAACTGCTCATGCTGGTGAAGCGGGATGGATTTTAAAATTGTTACCCCGTCGTACAATGCTTTCTCGTCGTCAGAGTGTTGGTTCTAATGAACAGGTTCTAGCAAGCAATGTGGACAAAGTGCTAGTGGTAGCATCCCTAAGCAGTCCCCCTTTTCGCAACGTACTCGTTGATCGTTTCTTCGTTGCAGGATCATGTGGAGGTCTAGAAAATGTGCTCATTCTCACCAAAGCAGATTTGTCATCTGAAGAAGAAATTTCTTCAATAAAGAAATTGTATCTTTCTCTCGGTTATAAAATTGTAGTTACTAGCGTTTATGAATCCAGAGGCATGGATGCGTTGCATGAACTGCTACATCAACAAAGCTCTGTTTTTTGTGGACATTCGGGAGTAGGGAAATCATCTCTTATAAAGGCTCTTTATCCTCATTGGAAAATTCGCATCGGTGATTTAAGCAGAAAATCCGGTAAGGGGCGTCACACCACAAGAATGGCAGAGATGTACAGACTTCCTTCAGGCGGATTTATTGTAGACACTCCCGGAATTCGTGAATTTCAGCCAACTGTTGCACCTGAAAAACTTGATACACATTTTGTAGAATTTATGCCGTATCTTGGGGAATGCCGATTCAAAGGCTGTACTCATCGTCATGAACCTCAATGCGCTGTTAAAGAAGCGTATGCTTCAGAAAAAATTACGGAAAAAAGATACAAAAGTTACCTTGCGATATTCGAGTCACTTTAAAAGTAAAATTTTTAATATTAATTCCCACTAATTAATTTCCTTATTCTAGCAAATTGTTTTTTTGCTTCAACATTTTTGTATGAATGTGATCTTTTCAGTAAGCTTTTGCCTTTGATGATTGAGGATGGATCCTCAGCCGATTTCCCTAACACAACAGTTCGTAAACGAATTTGTTCTAAATCAAGCTCATGCTTTAAAGCAAAGCCTATCCTCTGTACTAAATCCCTAAGATCTGGAAGCTTTTGATGAAGATTCTGCAAAATCCAATCTGATCCTGGAGTACGTTTTAAAAAATCCATATCCTCTTTTGAGTTTGCATAAAGCACCAATACAGCATATCCCCTTGAAACTCTGTGCAAAAAGGCAGGAGAACAGCACAGATGAACCTCTGGCGGTGTTACTAAATGCCATTCTTTAGCCAGCAAGCCAACTTGTTGTTGATCAAACTGTGTTTGGCCCAAATCACCAACATGGCATTGTAAGTTATTCAGTTTTAATTCTGGCAACAGTCGATTAAACATGCGAAGATAAGCCTCAGTTTCAAAGCGGAGAGCCTGAGCTATTCCACCGTCATATACAGTCAGGTGCAAAATAGTCTGATGGGACTTAAAGAGGAGTTTCTGCTTCAAAAACTCAATTTCTTCTGAAGATAAGGTTCGTTTTAGAATCTTTTGAAGCTTAGTATTAATTTGTTTCAAATGTTTGAATGTTTCACCATTTAATTTGTTCAGAGCATTCAATATCTCAGTGTGATTATTTGCTTTAGAGTATTTTTGAATAACATTATTGTCGACTGTAAATTCACTTAGTACAGAAATGTTGCGAGGGTATGAATTTTTTGCTAAAAAAGTGTCAACTTCTTCAAACCACAATTTGCGTAGCTTAACTAAATAAAGCAAATGTTTTTGTCCTGCAGCTTCGAATATTGCACTGAGGATGTTTAGTGCATTACCGTAAGGTTTGTTTTCTGTTGAACTTTGGTAATGTATTGTACGAAGAAAATGCGTTACCAAATTGTTATCTTGTTTTTGATGAGCTAGAATAGCCATGTTTATATTTTTATTCTTCTGAAAAAACCTTATGAAAAACAGTGAGATACCTGGTATTCTAATAGCAATGCCGACTCTTGAAGGGACATTTTTTGAAAAATCAGTAATTCTTTTATGCAATTATGATGAAGAGGGTGCATTTGGCCTTGTAATGAATCATCCTTCCAAAATAAAAGTTAAAGAGGTTTTATCTGATGAAATGTATAATAAATCAGCATTTGATGTCCCTTTACTAGTTGGTGGTCCTGTGCAGCCGGAGTCATTCTGGTCGGTGCACAGTTCAGATTTTTCAGTTAATGAAACAACTGTTCTTTCAAATGGAATCCATTTAAGTTCTGCTCAGGATATACTCAATTCTCTCTCTGAAGGGAATAAGGTGAAATCTTATCACTTCGGGAGCGGATACTCAGGCTGGGGTGCAGGACAGCTTGACCGTGAAATCCAAGAAGAATCATGGTGGCTCGGGCCACTTGATGAATCTCTTCTCTTAAATTTAGATTATGAACTGCGCTGGGAAACAACAATGAGCAATCTAGGTTTTGACCCTCTGACTACAGTATCTACTCAAACTGGTTTGGTTTGAATTATCTTTCTTCAATTTTAATAATCTCAGGGAATTTTTTTGTAAATTCTTTGAACTCATTCCAGAGCATTTCAACTGGCGTCTCCTTCTTTATAAAACTCTTTCCCAATTTCTTCAGCATAATGAAGTTAACTGAGTTTTTTTGTGACTTCTTGTCATGCAAAATCATCTCTCTAAATAGATTTTGGTCAAGTGCAGGCAGTTGTATAGGAGTTAAAATTTGAATGAGAAAATTATTGATTATAATCCATTCATCTTCCATCAGCTCATTGCAGCGCCATGAAACAAATGACGCAAAAAATATCCCTATTCCCACCGCTTCTCCATGAAGATACTTACCGAAACCAGCGTGAGTTTCTATCAAATGTCCAAGTGTGTGCCCAAAATTTAGGGTAGCACGTATTCCTGTCTCGGTTTCATCTTTTTCAACAATACGACCTTTAATGGTGCATGAGCGGAGTATAGCTTCTTCTAAAAAATTAAAATCAAGTGGCTCAAGAGAATTGCCTCGAACAAAATCTAGCAATTCCTTATCATGAATGAAACCATGTTTTAAAAGTTCAATGTAGCCTGCTTTTAGCTCACGTGAAGGTAGTGTTTTAAGGAATGACAATTCTATGCAAACATATTCTGGCTGTTTGAAAGATCCAATAGAGTTTTTTCCTAAAGGGTGGTTAACTGCTGTTTTTCCTCCCACACTACTATCTACATTAGCCAATAAAGTTGTTGGTAATTGAATGTATGGTATGCCTCGAACAAAGGTTGCAGCTGCAAAACCAGCCATATCTCCGATAACTCCTCCACCAAAAGCGATTAATAATGTTTGGCGGTTTGCATTGACCTCCATCAGAAAATCAAAAATTTGTGAAAGAATATCGAGATTTTTATACTGCTCTCCATCAGGTAATACACATGTAGTGACACGTTTCCCGGATTCATTTAATATAATACTTACGTGGCTTGGATATAGATTATGTAGGGTTTCATTTGTAACTACTACTATCAGGTCAGTATTTTTTTTCAAAACAAAATTTAGAAGTTGTGTTTTGAGAATATTCAAACCAATGTCAATGTTATAACTACGTCCTGGCAAATTAACTTGAAGAGTTTTCATTATTTTTAAATATCTATTTTATCTTAATTGTATTTCCAGCTACGCACCAGATAACCTCGTCGCATGATTCGCTGAGCTTTTGCGCAACACGACCTGATAAGTCCAAAAATTTTCTTGCTAAAGGATTTTCTGGAATTATCCCAAGTCCCACTTCATTTATTACAAAGACCAAATCACATTCTAACGAAAGCAATTTATTTATTTCAGCAAATACTTTTCTTTCTGAATATTTATGATGTAGAGCATTATTGAGCCACATTGTTAAACATTCTATAAGAACAGGGCATTGAATCTTTCTCAGTACGCTAGCTAAACACAAGGGTTCTTCTAAGGTCTCAAATTTATTGCCACGCCGCTGACGGTGGCTTGTAATTCGTTTTTTCATTTCAGAATCATTTAATTCCGATGTAGCAAGATACACAGGCTTAATTCCGTTCGCCATCGCAAGGATTAGTTTTTCTGCATAACGTGATTTACCACTTTTCACTCCTCCTATTATTAGAATTTTCATGAGCTGAAAAAAGGGAGAAATCCGGAAAAACACAATATGATCATTGTAAATCCGAATCCAATTAGAGATGAAGTAAGTGCAAGACTGTTTACAAGTTTAATATCTTTGACAGTAGCTCCTTCTCTGTCTCCCTGTCTTCCAAGCCAGACATTTTGAGCCAAGCGGCCATTTCTCCAGATTGGGCCACACAGTTTTATTTTAAGTGCCCCTGCAACAGTTGCTTCACACCAACCGGCATTGAAACTAGGCAGTTTAAAATGATCTTTCCATCCTATCTTTAGTGCATTAGTTCCGGACAGCTGAGTGTAAAAAAATGCTGCCCCTGACAAGAATAGCCAGCTAATTCTGGCAGGCAAGAAGCTCATTAAATCATCAAGTTTTGCACTAAACCAGCCAAAATCATGATATTTTTCATTTCTGTATCCGACCATTGAATCAAGGGTATTAACAACTTTGTATACCAGTATCCCGGGAATGCCAAACAAACAAAAATAGAAAATTGGGGCGATAACACCATCATTAAAGTTTTCACCAACACTTTCAACAGTAGCACGTCCACATGCAGGCAAATCCATCAAATTTGTATCCCTTCCAACAAGCCTACCTACAGTTATTTTTGAGAGGGATAGATCTTCTTTTTCCATAGCATTTGCAACCTGTCGAGCATGTTTTAACAAATCTCCAAGAGCAAGAAAACTCCATCCTAGAAAAACATACCAAACCCAGCTCAAACTCCAATGTAAATATTTAAGTAATTCGAAAATCCCCATACTGAAAAGGAGTGTACTTAAAATTAATAAAAGAGATAATAAAATACCACCGAATTTACCATTCAAACCTGAGTGCCTTAGTCCTGTTTCATAAAATGAAATCAGACTACCTATCATTCTAACGGGGTGAAAACCATAAACTGGATCTCCAAAAATCAGGTCTAGCCCCAGAATCATTAACAGCATTAAGGCAGGATGTGTAAGAAGTTCTACTAAATCAAAATTCATTTTTTTCTAATTAGGTTTTCATCTTGAAACCAAAGTTTGTTTATATAGATCCAAATAATTCCTGCAGAAAACATAATTATGCTTATGGTATATGCAGCAATATAAATAGTGTCTGCTATAATAAAATACTGGTTGTCCATTCGAAGAGGTGTTAAGAGTGAACGCAGAATTGAATATGTCAGCAAATAAACGGCACCCAGCATTCCGGGGCGATAATTCTTCATACGAAGTTTCCAAAGTAACACCAGGATCAAGAAGTTTCCCAGCGATTCATAAATCATTGTAGGATGTACAGGTGAACCATTTGCATAATGATCTATGGCTGTACCTTCAGGAAAAACTATCCCTGTCCAAAAATCGGTTTTGGGACCAGCTGCTTCTCCATTTGTGAAATTCCCCCAGCGTCCTATTGTCTGTCCCATAATCATGCAAAGTGCACCGATGTCAAGCATTGCAGCCAATGAAATATTTTTTATCCTACAAAAAATTAAAAGAGAGAGAATTCCACCTATAATGGCACCGTGTATTGCTAATCCACCTTCCCATATAGCAAACGTTTTCCAGAATGGCTGAAAACTGTAATAATTAGACCATTCAAAAATTACCTCATACACACGACCTCCAATCAAACCTGCCAGAAAAATAAGTAGTGTCATGTTAAGAGCTTCATCTTCTTGGAGATTTATTCGTCGCCTTTTAATTTCTGAAAGTACAATTCTGGAACCGATTAATACTGCGATGGCGTAAAATAATCCATAGTACCTTGGCTCAAGGGTAATGTTAAACCATGGGATCTCAACTGTAAAAATGTATGGGTACATAGTAAGGATTTAGAAAAAATTAGCCGGCAAGATTGTTTCCAAGCACTTCCTTTTGTGAATCAATATTTGAACGAATTCCTTGTTCTGCTAAATCAAGCATTGTGTTTAACTGTTGTCTTGAATAGGTCCTTCCTTCTGCAGTGCCCTGTACTTCTACAAATTTTCCTGAACTAAGCATTACAACATTCATATCAACTTCTGCATTTTTGTCCTCATCATAATTCAAATCTAAAACAGGTTGCTGTTTAACAATACCAACACTGATAGCTGCAAGGAATTCTTTTATTGGGAACTCTTTGATATCTCCCTTTTCATGCATTTTTCTTAGTGCATAAATCAAAGCTACAAATCCGCCGGTGATTGAAGCAGTTCGTGTTCCCCCGTCAGCCTGTATTACGTCGCAGTCAATCCAGATAGTGTAATTCTCAAGTGAATAGAGATTTGTTGCAGAACGTAGAGAGCGTCCTATCAGGCGTTGGATCTCATGTGTGCGACCTTGAGTCTCTGTTTCTCTGCTTCGACGAAAGCCTGTTGATCTAGGCAGCATGCCGTATTCTGCTGTTATCCAGCCGTGTCTTGGATTATTATGTTCATCCAAAAGCCAATGAGGAACTTTGTTTTCTACTGATGCTGTGCAAATTACTTTAGTATTCCCACAACAGGTAAGCACCGATCCTTCTGCATACTTTGTATAATCCGGAGTGATTATAAGAGGACGTAATTCGTTGTCTGCTCTGCCGTCCGATCGAGTATTAATTTTCATTAAGTTAATTGTATTCGTGGATCAATTGTTCAATTCCCTTTGCGTCACCTATTATTGTTAATCTATCCCCCTCCATTAATTCTGTAAGACCACGAGGAACGATTGTTTCTCCTTTTCGTCGAATTAGTGCAACGAGACATCCTTCAGGCATGCTAATATCCCTTAGGGAGTTCCCAATTAATTTAGAAGATGGTGGATTTTTTCTAATTGTAAGCGAAAAAAAGCGTTCATCTCGCAGTAAAATTTCCTTTAATTCCTGATCATCAGATGCATCCATCCAGTCCTTGATAAAATTTTCATCATCAACACTGCCTGCGATTTGAGCCAGTATCCTCAGGTGTTGCCTAGGATTCTCATTGGGACTTACTAAAAAGAAAAAAGCATGGATGGGACCTTGCATTGAAGTTTTGCCTGAAAAATTAATAGCCTTAACAAAGCATGGTCGAATTGTACGGACTAATATCATTTCGGCCTTCTCAATTCTCGGTAGTCGTATATGCGGCAATGCCGCACCGTAAGAAATTGGTGTTGCCCCAGTTCTGCTTCCTTCCAAAAACCTTTGTTCCAGCTCTTCAGCGCCAAATCCAATTCTGTTAGCAAACTGATTTGAAATATTATGTGAAATTTCCTCAAATGTTATTTCACTTGAAAATTCTATTACTACTGCTCGAGTCACTATTTCATCAAATGGATCTTCCTCGCGCACGCCTTTTTCTTTCATTATACCGCGCAATTCACGGTCAAGGCCTTCAAATCTTTGTTTACCAAGGCGGGCAAATAAATGATAAATTGCACCTGAACGTACTACCTTTTCTCGCGCATAGGAAACATACCAGATAGTTCCAACTGTGAAGAGTGCCAAAGAAAATAATATTGGAACAAATCCCATTTCTGCTATCAGCCACAATGGGGCAAGGACTCCAAAAATCTGCATCCACGGATAAAAGGGGGAATTAAAACTTGGGTCATATGCCTCAATTTTGCTTTCGCGCATTACAATAACTGCTGAACAAATTAGGGCAAAAATAAGAAGTTGAAATGCACTGGCAAGCTTGGCTATGCTGGCAATGTCGAAATAAAGCACAAGTAAGATAATCAAGCCCACTGTTACAGCAATTCCGTAAACTGGGATATTTCGTTGAGTCAGTTTGGAAAAACCTTTAGGAATAAGGTGATCACGGCTCATAGCTAGTGGATAACGTGATGCACTCAAAATACCTGCATTTGCGACTGAGGCAAAAGCAATAACTGCTGCTGCAGTTAAACCGATTTTACCCCATTCACCAAACAACATGTAAGAGGCTGAGGCGACAGGAGTTAAGTCAGATGCCAGTTCTTCAGCAGGGAGCACACCAACCATAATAGTAGTTCCCACTGCATATATTAAAATTGTAGTACCTATAGCAAGAAACACTCCCAAAGGCAGATTTCGTTCAGGATTATTGACTTCTTCCGAAACACTGGCAATGTTTGTAATACCTACATAACTAATATAAACAAGACCTGCGGTGGAAAAAATTGAAACACCTCCTTTATTAAAAAAACCATCAAAATTTTCAAAATTAATACTTGGAATTCCTTTACTGATGAAAGTTGTCAAAATTATCAATAAGGCAAAAACCATTAGGACCTGAAGCGTACCGGTTTTTTTGGCTCCAAAAATATTTATGATGCCAAAAACTACTGCTAAAATAACTGCCAAAGTAACTATTGGAACTTCTGTCCAGAAAATACCTAGATATGCTCCCATACCTATCAAGGCGAAAGCAGTTTTTAAAACCAGCGCAAGCCATGTTCCCAAACCTCCAATAGTGCCAACAAAAGGCCCCATGCTCCGATCAAGAAAATAATAAGCTCCACCTGCTCGGGGCATTGCAGTTGAAAGCTCTACAATACTGAACATTGCTGGTATCAATGGAATTGCTGCAATTAAATAGCTTAGTATAACAGC
This sequence comes from uncultured SAR324 cluster bacterium, assembly GCA_902562015.1. The sequence continues at coordinate 2,685 of CACERX010000034.1, read as the reverse complement.
TGGCCCTGCCTCATTAAAGGCGATGCCGGGAAGCAGAAAAAACCCTGCGCTCAAAGTTGTCCCTGTGGCGATGCAATACACATTGAGCAATGTCAGTTCTTTTTTAAGCATTAAGATTCAGGTATTTGTTTTTAAATTGACTTGTACGAGAAAAAACATTTAAAAAGCTGGTCTTAAATTTTATGTTAATGATATATGTCCTTTTAAAATATCATGCTTAAAAAGACCAAAATTAATTTCCTGACTCAATTACCTCCATATCCTTTGAGATTGTGAATTCAAAAAAATTATCTTCAATTTCAAGATTGTATTTCATGTCCATCAGTTTAATTGTTCGGAAGTTATTCTGCCGATCCATCAAAGCAATTGTCTGAAAATTATATGTTTCAGGATGTACATTTAACTGGATAAAGGCTAAATTGGCTGTCGATTTTTTTGGTTCCAATTCTACGGTTAATCCGTCTTGACCAACCAGCAAGTTTTTGCTAATTCCCCTGTGAATAAAATCAGCTTTTAAGTTACCTAACCCAAGTAAAAAAGAAAGTGCAGTGCCTTCTGTTATTTTCTCTAATTTTTGAACAGTCACATTTTCCAGCAATGGATCATAAAGCCAAATTGTCTGTCCATTTGTTACAAGTAGTTGTTCTTCCGGAGACTCATAAAGCCAATGCATTTTCGCAGGTCGTTTATAAGAAACAAGTCCTTCAGCTATCTTCGGTCCTGTATCTGTATCTGCATGATGACTTGACTGTATAAAGCGTCCAGAAAAACTACGAATACTTTGATACTGTTTCTGTATAACATCTATCAAGTTATTTTCTTCCGCAATCAGTTGACTGACTGATCCCAAAAATAACAAATAAGTTAATATTATCCAAAAATATTTCATCTTATGTTGCTCAATGTTAAAGATTTCTACTAATTTTAGTTACTCCAGTTTTTTCTTAATGTTTGGGAATGCCCAAATTATTTGCAGATTCAAATTACTTCTGTATAAGCTATAAATGCCAAAAAGTCCAATCAGCAGTGGAGGCAACCACAGAACTTGAGGTTGATAATTCATGTACATGGTCATCTCTTTTGCTCCCAACCACAGAATGTAGTATATGACTACCAGAATCAACCCTCTCAAATATGCTCCAGATCTTCCGCGTCTAGGATTGATTAAACCCAGTGGAATTATTGCCACAGAGAACGCAAGACAAGCCCAGGGGGTAGTAAGCCTTAAAAAAAATTCCATTTGAGCAGACTGGCTGGTGTTCTTTAAAAGAGAATTTGTGGGGACTCCCCATATATGACCTCCTTCATTCGCGGTGACTATTTGTGGCGGACGGAATATATAATGGAATTGCTCAAATGCTACTGTTCTGTAATTATCTGTAGAGCTCTGGGAGTGAATAAGTCCATCTTCAAGATGTAAAATCAAATCCCTTTCACCGCTGCGGACTTTAATACGACCACGGTCTGCAAGTGTCACCATTGAATCGGATCTAAGATCTTTTTCTGTAATAAATACTCCAATTAGTTCTTCATTTTTATCTTTCTCCTGTACATGTAAAACCTTGCCTGGAAAATCAAAATTGAGGACTAATGGTTGGATAGTTTTTGCAGTTTGTGTTTTAAGAATCATTAATTTTTCTTCTTCAAAAGCTGCATATCCAGCAGGTTGCAGCCAGAGAGTTATGAATAAATCAATTGTGGTTATTATAAATCCAAATAGAAAAAATGGCCTTCCTATTTCCCAAATGCTTATACCCATTGCGTTCATTGCTGATATTTCATAATCTGTAGATAAACGAACCATTAATACCACACAGGCTATTACAATTGCCAGAGGCAGTGTAACTGATAAAAATTGTGGTAGGCGGTAAAGAAGCATCATTCCTACACTAAATACGCTGACGCCCCTTTCCACAATCAAATGTATGAGTCGGTAAACTGTTTCCATAGAAAGTATAAAAGTTAAAATTCCCAGAGCCATCATAAATGGGAGGACCAGTTGAAAAAATATAGAACGAAATAAAAGCATCTAATTTTCTATAGCTGGTTTTTTATTTGCCAGGCAACTTTCATGGCATTAAGACCATCTTCAGCACTGACCAATGTTGGGGTATTTTTCTGTATTGCTGCCAAAAAACTCTGAATTTCATCCATTAATGCGTCCCCTTTTTCAAGTTTAAATTCTTCAGGATTAAGTTTTTCCGGATCGGGTATTTCTGAGGAATCTATTTTAAGCTTACGTGCTTTCCCGCTTGCATAATCGAGTGAAAGATAAAGTCCTGCCTGAAAAATTCGCATTTTTCGCTCTGCTTTATCAGAAATTCGGCTTGCGGTTAAATCTGCAATGCAGCCGCATGGAAAACGTAGTCGGGCTTTAGCAAGATCAGAACTTGATGTGACAAATTTTACACCTATTCCTTCTACTGTTTTGGGGAATTCACCCACTGCTGCCAAAACTAAATCAATATCATGAATCATCAAATCCAGAATAACATCAACATCAGTCCCACGTTTAGGGAAAGGTGCGATACGTATGTTTTCAATGAATATCGGCTTATCAATCAATTGCTTAAATTCAGCAAAAACCGGATTAAATCTTTCTAGGTGACCAATTTGTAGATTAACATTGTTATCACTTGATAATTGCGCAAGCTCTTCTGCTTCTTCAATTGTTTCAGCAAAAGG
>CACERX010000033.1 GCA_902562015.1 uncultured SAR324 cluster bacterium | reverse complement strand
GGCATTCCTTATCTCAGAACTAGTATAGCCGAAACGTGCAAGAAAGGTCTCAAAAGACATGGAATCAATATAATTAGTTTGATATAAAAGATGAAGTGCAGCACTTACTATCTCCGGTGGGTATTTGCTAATAGAGAAACCGGAGGAATTTTCATTGAGGCTTGATTTTACAAGATCATGAAATGGCAAAGATTTTTTGTCAGAATTGTCTGATATTAACTTTGCTAAATCTGCACAAATCTGGTCATAATTCCTGTCGGAGATAATTGATTCATCTAATTGATAGTAAAGAAAAGAATGTACTAAATACTGTCTTATTTTCTGCAGAATCAATTCATTCATATTCAATTAGATATAATACTAAAATATATATCTTAATTTGGCTAAGTTTTAATTTAATATCCATAACATTGGTCACATATTTCAAATTAGAAGAAATTGCGGATTTATCAAGATTATTAAGTATATTTCAGAAAAGACGAAAAATTTTTTAAAAAAATCCTTATGATTTTTCCATCCCTTAGATTCCTACTTGATATTATTCAATTTTGAAAAAAACTTGTATATAATCTGTCTATTTGACAATATTAAATCCCAAATTAATAAGTTACATATTTAAGTATAATTTAATATTTAAAGTTTACGGATAAAAACTTTCTAACCAGTAGGAGTAAGTTATGGCAAGTGACATGGTAATTAATCTTGAGGATTCGAATTTTGATGATGAAACCAAAACTGGCTATACACTGGTAGATTTTTGGGCAGGATGGTGTGGGCCATGTTTAGCATTAGCTCCGCTGATTGATGAAATTGCCAATGACATGCAAGGAAAGCTTAAAGTTTGTAAGCTTGATGTAGATAAGAATGCTCAAACAGCTGCTCGCTTTGGCGTTCGCGGAATTCCGTACATAATTCTTCTTAAAGAAGGAAAAGAAATCGGGAGTGTTACTGGCAATGACCCTTCGCGAGTACGTGCATTGGCAGAACAGGCAAACGTATAATGTTTCCAATAAAATCGTGCCCTCTGCACAAAACTGGATCCTCCTGCTGACATTTGATGGAGCCTGTTACCATGGTTGGCAGGTTCAACCTGATGTTCCTACAATCCAAAATACCCTCCAAAAAGCTATCAAAGTTCTTACAGGAGAGACAGTTATAGTGTATGGCGCAGGCCGAACTGACTCTGGCGTTCATGCGCTAAACTACACTGCTAATTTTAATTCAACTTCAAAAAACATTAAAACAACTGAAAAGTGGTGCAGTGCATTAAATGCTGTATTGCCGGATGATATCGTTGTTAAATATGCTCAAATTGTACCAGCAGATTTTCACGCTAGGCACAATGCGATTGGGAAAAGGTATCGTTATCTGATTTCCAATAATTCATACCATTCACCATTTACAAAAAATAAAACCTGGCAGGTAGGAAAAATTTTAGATATTGACATAATGAAGAAGGTTGCTGGAGTATTACTAGGGGAGCATGATTTTTCAGCATTTCGTTCTTCAAATTGCAACTCTCCGAACACAGTAAAAGACATTCGGGAAATTTCTATAGACAAATCTCAATTTCAAAATTCTATACTTCAAATAGAAATTGAGGGGAACTCTTTTTTGCAACATATGGTGCGAATAATTACAGGAACCTTGGTTGAAGCAGCTCAGTCTCGCATAAGCTGTGTTGATGTTAAAAAAGCCTTAAAAAATGGTGATCGAAATCTTACCGGATGTACTGCTCCTGCTCATGGATTGTATTCTTTAAAAGTTATTTACCCGGAAGGTTTGGTGAGATGGCCTTCGGAAGTAATAGACAATTAAACGATAATTGATGCAGTTCAACCTCCAATCAGAATATAAGCCCTCTGGAGATCAGCCTCAGGCCATTAAGACTTTGGTTGATGGTATAGAAAAAAATCATAAACACCAAGTTTTGCTAGGTATTACAGGTTCCGGGAAAACATTTTCCATGGCAAATATTGTTCAGCAACTTCAGCGCCCTGCTCTAATTATTGCACATAATAAAACTCTTGCAGCACAGCTTTATAATGAATTCCAGTCCTTCTTTCCTGAAAACGCTGTTGAATATTTCGTAAGTTATTATGACTACTATCAACCTGAAGCATATGTTCCCAGCCGTGACCTTTATATTGAAAAAGATACAGCACTTAACGATGATTTGGATCGTATGCGTCTGTCAGCAACCCGCTCTCTACTTGAACGTCGTGATGTATTGATTGTGGCCAGTGTTTCCTGCATTTATGGAATAGGTTCACCGGAAAAATATGAAAAAATGTTGTTGATTTTCAAAGTAGGAGATCGAATTTCACGTCAGTTAATTCTGAAAAGACTTGTAGAATTGTTATACGTGAGGAACGACCATGATTTCCACAGAGGTACTTTCAGGGTTCGAGGAGATGTAATTGATATTTATTTAGCAGAATCAGAGTCGGCTATCAGAGTGGAACTATTTGGTGATGAAATTGAAAGTCTCGTGCGATTTGATCCTTTAACTGGTAAAAAGCAAATGTCCTATCAGCATTTTGTAATTTATCCTGCCTCTCATTATGCTGCCCCAGCGGAGCATGTTCCGGAAACTTTAAAATTGATTCGTGAAGAACTAAGAGAACGTCTCAAGGACCTTCATGCCCAGAAAAAAATTCTGGAAGCACAGCGTCTCACTCAGCGAACAGAATATGATATTGAGATGATCGAACAAACTGGTTCATGTTCAGGAATTGAAAATTACAGCAGAATTATTGATCGCAGGGAGGAAGGAACACCGCCTGCAACTTTGCTGAATTATTTTCCTGATGATTCTCTGATATTTATTGACGAAAGCCACATGACACTTCCCCAGCTTCGGGCTATGTTTAAAGGAGACTTATCAAGAAAATCCACTCTAGTTGAACATGGGTTTCGCCTTCCCTCAGCAGTTGATAACCGCCCGCTTCAATTCCCGGAGTTTGAAAAATTTCCTCAGCAAATGATTTATGTTTCAGCAACACCAGGAGATTATGAGCTGGATTTGACAAAAGGTAGAGTTGCTGAGCTTGTGGTACGTCCAACAGGTTTACTAGAGCCTAAAATCGAAATTCGTCCTGTACAGGGACAGGTGGACGACATGCTGCATGAAATCCGTTTTAGAGCAAAGCGAAATGAAAGGGTTCTCATAACAACTCTCACAAAACGCATGGCGGAAGACCTGACAGAATATTATGAAGATTTAAATGTCAGGGTAAGATACATGCATTCTGATGTTGACGTTGTTGAGCGAAGTAAAATTTTGCATGATCTTCGAGCAGGAGAGTTTGATGTTTTAGTTGGAATAAATCTCCTCAGGGAAGGGCTAGATTTGCCGGAAGTTTCTTTAGTTGGGATCTTTGATGCTGACAAAGAAGGGTTTTTACGTTCTGTTCGTTCCCTAATTCAAACTTGTGGAAGAGCATCCCGAAATTCTAATGGATGTGTCATCATGTATGCTGACAAAAATACTGATTCAATGCAGGTAACGATTGATATAACAGAAAAACGACGCAAAAAACAGGAAGCATACAACAAACAACATGGTGTTGTTCCAAAAACTATTTATCGGAAAATTGCTCCATCTCTTGCTCCAGTTGAATTAGACGAAATGATTGAAGTTGCAGAGGAAACTCCTGTTCAAGAATCTTTAATCAATTTGGAAGAGAAAATAAATGAATTGGAACAGGAAATGAGGGAAGCTGCTGAAATTCTGAATTTTGAACGAGCTGCAGGTCTGCGGGATAGTATTAATGAATTGAGGGGGCAGCTTGATAAAGGTTAGTTTTGAAGCAAATATTTTACTTTTTCCCAGACTGCATCAACACTGATGTTTGTTATGCAAGGAGCAGGCTCATTTTTTTTCAGAGGGAAAATACATTCTCCATTGCAACCGTAGCAGGGCATCGAGTAGGAAACTGTTTCTAAAAAAAATTGCTTTTCAGGTAACTCTGGATAGGGTAGAAAACGACCGTAATATGCTCCACCTAAAATACAGATAACATTAGTACTAACTGCAGCAGCAATATGTACGGCACTGGTTTCGCAACTAATTACAAATTGGGAATGCTTTAACAAAAATGGTAGTTCAGTAAGTTTTGTTCCTACCCATTCCAATGGTGCGTCGGTTAAACCTTGTATTGACTCTGCAAATAATTTTTCGTCTTGACCTCCATCTAAAATCCCTGTCAACCCACTTTCATCATATATTCGAGTTGCGATCTCTGCGAAATTTCCCACAGGCCATTGTCTTAAAAAAGAACTGACTCCCGGAAATAAAACATAGTAATGAAGTTTTTCCCATTCTTTAGTGGATGCCAATACTTTACTGGGAATCATGGGATATGAAAATTGATGAGGTTTCTTAGAAAATCCTTGAAAAAACTCAGAATTGCGTTCCAGTTCTGTCATCTTTTTTGCTGATGCAGGTATAAGTTCAGTATACCAATGATCTGAAATTATTTTTTTCAACCAGTTTCGATTACTCATATCTCCCACTGACCCTATTTTTTTTATGGCATTACTAGCTCTTATTATTGAGTCTCCATGATAGAATTCACGTGAATACGTAGGCTGAATAGCAACTGTTGCACTCATTTTTTTAATTTTTCTAAGTAGCTTCCAGCGATAGCCGGTTAAAGATTTAAATTTTTTTGAATAAATTGGAAAAACTTGGTCCCAATATGGAAGTTTATCTGCCAAACCAGTCCATGAAGCATTTCCGATCAATATGATTTTGTATTTGTTTGGAGGATAAAGTTTTCGGTATTCTTTGGCTGTATTCAGCCACAGGATACAATCACCAATGGCATCCTGACGGACTATAAGAACTAAATCAAATTTGTTTTTTTGTGGAAGGTTTAGATTAAATAGTGCCAAGCTGTCAAAAATATAAAACAGCAAAGTTTTAACTATAACCAGAAATGGCTTTATTAGAGTCACGAAATCTTTTATTTAAGTGTTTCAAAATCTTGAAATGTTAATGGTTCCATTCGTTTTTGAATCAGGGGAGTAATGTATTTGGAAACTTTTGTCAACCATTTAAAGGCAGGTTTAAATAAACGTTTTTTACTTAATAAATGTATATTTTGGCCATTAGTATAGAAATTTAGGCAGTGTTTATTTGCGAGATAATCAAAAGTCTTTTTACTAAAAAACCCAATATGTTGTCCATGTTCTGAACCGTAGTACCACCATTCAGTAGGAGAGGGTATAGGGTCTGGAATTAATTCAGTAGACAGCAAAATATTTTCGGAAATGTTAAGCAAATTTGCCAATTCAATTGCTGGTTCAACGAAATGTTCAAATGCCTCAAAACAAGTTAGCAATTCAACTGGATACTTTTCTGATTTGTCAAATTCAAATCCATTAGCAAACAGATTTTCTGAGTGTTTATCCTGCCAATAAAAATTGAATCCGATATCACGCATCAAGCGAACAAATACGCCATAACCTGCTCCATAATCTAAAAATTTTCCCCTCTGGTTAAATAAAATATAGATAATTGTGGAAGCGACATTTCTATGCCAAGAACTACGCATCATTAAACCCGTATCTACATCATTAATTGGCCTGCTGTAGGCTTCTTTTAACCAAAAAGGGGATTCAGTTTGAACATATCCACAATGAGGACATTGAAAATATTCCACCGAAAATTTTTTTAAAATGATTGTAGAAAATAATTTTTCAGTAGATGATTTACATATTCGACAAACAATGGAGGTCATTTATATTATCTAATTTGTTTAGTGTTTATAATTTGTTGTGAAAGGTATATTTGAAATTAGCTTTAAGAAATTTGTAAAAATTATCCGGTCTTCCCCAAAACATTGGAGATCTAAATTCTGCAAAGAATAATTCTAATCTCTGTTTTAGATTAGTTTCATTCAAATTCGTACTTTTCTCATTTTCAATTTCATACAAAACCTGATCGCAAAATCGATCCCAGTTGAAATGTGTTTCAAGTTCAGTCAAATTTCCCTTCTGCCATTTCTTCAATTGTTTGTCAGGTACTGATTGCAGTTGTTTAATTGTTTCGAGAGCATCATTTATACAGTCTATAGAAATATTTCGTATGGTGGGAAATCCTGCATATCCACTTTGAACAGAACATACTGGAATCAAGCCCCAAGCCATTGCTTCTAGAATAGTTGTTGGGTTTGCATCTGCAGATCCCAATGTAATCATAAAGTCGTATTCTTGGATCAAATTTTTTGCTTCCTGACTAGAAAAATCATATTTACCTAGCGTTGTTATATTTTTAAGGGTTTGATTCCCTCCCATCCATGCGAATTCTGTCTCAGGAAGTTTTTGGGCAAGTTTTTCTAAATATGTGATATTTTTGTACCAGCCGGTATGACCAATGTATAGAAAACGACGTTTTTTTTCTTGATTAAAATTTTTCTTAATTAAAGGGAAATCATCCCTGTTTACTGCTAAATCTAAATGAACAATTTTTGGTTCCCAATGCCAAAACGGAGAATTCTTTAAACATGCCATCCAGGAATTCCCTGTAATAGCTAAATAACTGTCACATTTTTCGATAATTTTTGTAGCAAATGCATTTTGCCATGCTGTTTTGTCAGGGCAAAATGGAGCGAGAGCTATTACTCTTTTCCACCCTGTTTTTTGTGCACTTAAGCGGAAAACGGTAAAGGGATTTGGATGCCAGTGTCCGATTAATACATCTGAACTTCCAGGGGAAATAATTTTGTATTGATCATAATTGTAAATTTTTATTTCATATTTTTTTCCTAAACAATTTTTTAGATGTCTACCAATTGCTTCAGGAGTACTGATTTTATTTCCAAAAGGATAAACTAGATGTATTTTATTTATTTTAGTCACTTTTTTTTGCAAAGGACTAATGCTTTTGGGTTAACCATAAAGAACTATCTTCTGACATTAAGACATCTTCTCATTATCAATTAATCTTTTATAGACGGCAAAAAGATTAAATGATTGCGTTGTCATTAAGAAATTTGACCTAGATTTTCTAAAAAGAATGAAACCACCATACGAAGCGATCCCGTATGAGATAAAACTCGCAAAAGCCGCACCACTCATACCATAAATAGGAATAAGAAACCAATTGCATACGATATTCACTATAGAGCCGATAGCGTACAAATAAAAAGAAATATACTGGAGATTTTCAGCGATAAGCCATTTAAAACTGGCTACACCCAAAAAAGTGAAAACTCCTGCCCAAATATATATTCGCAGTACATTTGCTGCCCCATTAAATTCAACTCCGTAAAGAATAATTATAACCCAGTCAGCTAAAAATGCGGTTGGCACTGCTACGCCCAATGAACTCCAAACCATTAAATCATATAGTTTTTGTAGTCTATTTTTATAAAGCTCTTCATTTTTTTGTTTAGCTGAAATTATTGCTGGAAAAAGTGAGGCTGTAAAAACTGTTGGTACAAAATACCATGCTTCACAAAGTTTAACTGCTGCTGCGTATACTCCAACTGCTTTTGCATTAAGCATTTCCTTAAGCATTACCTGGTCGATTTTCATATAAACCGAAATCATTACACCACTAAAAATCAGTGGCCACGCGTCTCTGATTAACAACTTTGTCTTTCCCCAATTTAGGTAAAAAAACGGAAATCTTTCTACTTTCCATCTGTACAAGATTAAAAATAGTAATGCAACTAAAGCCTGATCAAGCATTAATGCCAATGCGAACCAAACCAATTCGGCTTCACTAAAAACTAAAAATATTTTGAAAATTGAAGTTATAAACAGCTGTACAACTTGTGCCCGAACAGTGAATTTAGATTGGACTTGTGCTTGAAAATATAATTCAACAACGTTTGTAGCCTGGAAAAGAAAACCAAATGTAATTATAGCAATTAACCAGTAAGTCTGTTGATCTTCTGTCTTAAACTGCATTACTGTTGCTATAGCCGTTCCCATTACTAATGTGCCAAAAAGTTTTAACCAAAATACTGTTCCAATTAAATTTTGACGTTGATCAGGTATCTTAACCAATTCACGTACAAGGATGTCATCTAATCCAAAAGAGGCTAGAGAACTAAACAACCAAACAAAACTAAGTGCGTAACTTAGCAAACCGTAACGTTCCGGTCCCAAGTAACGGGCCACGTAAATTCCCACGAATAGGGAAATTGCCATGCGGAGAATTCTTTCTCCAAGAAGCCATGAAGTGTTTGTAAAATATTTGCGGAATCCTTTGCTTGACAGAAAGTTACGCATTAATTTTTGGAAGCTTGGGATTATGAGAACAATTTAATTCAAAATTGTTTCAAACAAGTCCATGTGAGATTTAAAGGATGAATCCCAATTGAACTTTTTGGCATAATCAGGACCACACTGTTTGAGTTTAAGCCTAAATTCTGAATCTTCACAAACTTTCCTGATTGATTCAGCCATTTCTTCTAAATCGGTAGGATTAAAATAATGGACAGCCTCACCACCGATTTCAGTAAGACTACAGCGATTTGAACTGAGTGTTGGACAGCCGCAGGCCATAGCTTCAATTATTGGTAGACCAAAACCCTCATATAAACTGGGGAAAATAAAGGCCAAAGCTTCAGTGTAAAGATTTGGTAGCAAATCATCTGGTACATAACCAAGCCAGACGACTCTGGTTTCAATTTTTAGCTTACGGGTAAGGTTTTCTAGTTTTATTTTGTGTTCGCCAAATATTTTTCCAGATATTGCTAATTGTGGTCCATCCGGGCATAAAGCCAATGAACGCAGGACACTTTCTAGGTTTTTATAAGGACGAACTTCACCAACGCACAATAGATAATCCTTAATTTTATATTTTTCCTCGATCACTTTTGTGGTGCTCGGACGAAACCTTTCTAGATCTACACCACCATGGATGACTATTAATTTTTCATCAGGTATATTTGAATAACGATTAAGGACTTCCTGACGTGTAAAATCAGAGACGCAAACAACAGCAGTACTGCCCTTAATAATAGAAGGAAGAAAATATTCGTAATAAGGGACCCAGCGTGGTAGCAAACTAGGATAATGAAACGGTAACAGATCATGTATGGTAATGATTTGAGGAAGTTTTGGAAACAATAGTCCTTCTGCAATTGGAGAATAAAGTAAATCTAGTTTGTCTTTAAAGCAGGCATAGCGAAGACCAACCTGCTCCCAGCTTAGTCGAATACTATTTGATCTGAAATTTGCAGGATAGCGGAAGGGAGGGACTGCTCCAGTAGTTGATTCCGGGAATTCCAAACTCAATTCAGGCGATGCTGAATATGCAATACTTCTACCCCTTAATTGAGTCATAATTCTACGGATCAACTCATAGCTGTAACGGCTTAACCCGGTTGGGTAGTCGTGGATCAATAATCCATTTAACCCAATTTTTTTTTGGGGTAATTTTTTCCAATTTTGAGATAAATTAGTTGGAATAATTTTCTTTGGTTCAGTTAAAATTGCTGAAAAATTATGCTTGATGGCCATATCTCTTGATCTTTGCCAAAGCAATTTGTGTTTTTCTTTTTTGAGTTTTCCAAGAATTTCGGCCATTCCCAGTAATTCCATCATGCGCCGAGCAAAGTAAAAAATTGTTCGCACTGAAATGCCATAAAGATTTTTTAGGGTCAGAAGCTGGTTTTCTTTGAGGGCTTTAAGTGATTCCCATATCACCAGATTTTCTTTAAGCGCAGAAATACCTCCTCCATCCATTTTTACTACAGGTTCTTTGTTCCAGTAAAAACCACTCAATCCATTTTTGTGGAGGCGACAGACCCAGTCAAAATCCATGCTTATCTTGTATTGCAATTTAAACAAGCCTGTTTTCTCAAAGACTTTTTTACGAACGATCATGGATTGGTGATGATACGGCATCCCCCTTCCCAGAGGCGGCGCTTTAAAGAAAAAAGGTTGTAGTGCTGTTAATCTGATATCTCCACTTATACGGTCTTCGAAGACTAAGTCAGAATGTACAAAAGATATTTCTGGATTAAACTTTATAATGTTTTCAGCTTCATGCAGATAGTCAGGGGACAAAAGAATATCACCGCTGTTTAGGAACATCACATTTTCTCCATTAGCATGAGAGACTCCTTTATTAAATGCATCGGAAATTCCTTTGTCAGGTTCAGAAATTGCGATTCCATCAAAATCAATTAAATACTCCTTTGTTTTGTGGCATTCCCCTCCGTTTACAACGACTTTTTCAATTCCTTTGACTTTATTCAAAGAATTAAGAGTACAAAACAAGTCATCAAAATTATTGTACGTAACAGTTATTATAGAGAGCATATAAACTTCGTAATTGTTAACCTTTTTTTAAATTGTCATAATCATACCTAACCATTTTTAGAGCAATTTCTGTAAAAGTTACTTTAGGATTCCATCCTAATTTTTCCCTTGCTTTGGAAGGGTCTGCTACTAAAATTTCTACTTCGGCAGGGCGATAAAAACGTTGATCAATAACTAGAAAATCTTCATAATTCAGTTTAAGATCTTCAAAAACAATTTGCAAAAATTCTCTTACCGAGTGAGTTTCACCTGTTCCAATAACAAAGTCATCTGGGTTTTCCTGCTGTAGCATGGAGTGCATCATCTGCACATATTCACCTGAAAAACCCCAGTCTCTTTTTGCGTCAATATTACCAAGCCTTAATTCTTTCTCCAATCCAAGTTTAATTCGAGCTGCGGTTGAAGAAATCTTTCGAGTAACAAATTCGAAGCCTCTTCTTGGAGATTCATGATTAAAAAGTATTCCTGTACAGGTAAACAAATTATATGCTTCACGATAATTACGAGTAAGTTCAAAACCAGCAACTTTGGTAATACCATAAACTGATCTGGGGTGAAAACGAGTTGTTTCTCTTTGGGGGGTTTCTTCGACCATGCCAAACATTTCCGAAGAACCTGCAAAGTAAAAACGGCATTCCGGAGACGTATCCTTGATTGCTGCAAGAAGATAATGTGTACCGTTGATATTAGTTTGCATTGTTGAAAACTCATCTTCAAATGAGATTGAAACAAAGCTCTGTGCAGCCAGATGGTAGCACTCATCCGGTTGTATATCTCGTAATATTTTGTAAAGTGCTGGAAAACTCTCTAAAGTTCCTGAATGGAAATTTAATCTATCTGCAATTGACAAAATTCTCCATAAATGATGAGTAGGGTCTTCCAATGCTACCCTACGAACAATTCCATGAACTTCATATCCAAGGGAAAGTAGGTGCTCTGCAAGGTAACTTCCGTCCTGCCCTGTTATTCCTGTAATAAGCGCTTTTTTCTTTTTCATTAGTTTTTTTGAACTAGGGTCTTTCCCTTAGAAATTACGTCTAAGCGATTTTTATAAATTTCACTCAACGACTTAATGCTGAAGGAAGTTCTTATAAGTTCTTGACCTTTTTTTGCGAATGAACGGGAAAAATCTTTGTCACTGACAAGTTTTTTCATATAATTCCCAGCTTGTTCAATGTCCGGCTCTGCCCACATTTCATCCTTATAGTATGGATAATCTCCTTGCTGTACTGGAATAAGATCGTAATCTACCAATAGAGAAGTTTCAATTGTTGTAAAGTCCATGTTTCCTGAATATCCGGTTGTAATTACAGGTTTCCCTAGCAGCATGGCTTCTGCTATTGTAAGTCCAAATCCTTCTGATCTGTGGAGCGACACATAACAGTCACAACAATACATCAGGGCAGTATTTTCATAATGGGGCAGAACTTTTTGTATATGAATTATTCTTGGATCCCCATCTATTAATTTTTTTAAAGTTTTGTGTTCTTTCGGATGGCGATCTCCATTTATGGACTTAATTACTAGGCTCACAGAATTTTGGTTTGATTTTGGGAATGCATATTTAAATGCTTTAATCACAGCCTCAGGGTTTTTTCTTGCTACATAAGAATCATAATCAAACATGAAAAGGAAGACAAAGTCATTTTCTGGAATTTGAAATTGATTGCGACTATATGATTCCTTCTGGTTAGAGCATATTGGAAGTGGCAGATCATATACTGGGAGTGAAGTGGAACGTCGAAACATTTTACCCATAAAACTGCTCATGGCCCATATTTCTTTCATATCATTTAGGAAGGGGAGCCATTTTTTAGGCATCCGACTCAGTTCCCATGCGCCATAAAGGATATTATGGCGGTCATTAAAAAAGCTCTTTCCTAAAATTTTTTTCAACAGAGGAAGCTGGTCAGCACCAATGCAAAATATATTGATTTGATATTCAGGTATATGTGTGAGCCACTTGTCCAGTCTGTGATCTTTTTGACTTGCCTGTGAATTGGGGTTAAAATCAAAAACTTTAAATGGAATGCCCGCTTCCTCTAAGGCAAGAGCGGGTAAACGTAACAAAGATCCAATTCCAAATTCTCCGCGTGGATAGCCGATTAAAAGTACACCATTTTTTTTTGGCGGTTCAAGTGATTTGAACTGTCTTTTCTTCCACCATCTAAATTTCCAATGCCATATCAAAAAATCATCAAATCTATTTCCCAACCAGGTACGAAAATTTATGGGTATAATTCGGCGAGCACATTTACGCAAAAAAAACATTTGTTTTGCAAATCTATTAAGTCACCGGTTCCTATTTTTGACGATAATGATAAATTCTAGGAGATTGCTGACCATATAAGAAAAAAGCAGCTGAAACTACTAACTTCCATAAATAATTAAACTCCGCCCAGGGCAGCTTTTTCTGAAGGGGAGGCAAGGCTAAGGCCCTTTGTCCGAATTTCAAGCCTGTTTAGGGCATTTAGGAACGCAAGAGCACTGGCAACAACTATATCCGTATGTGCTCCACGACCTGTTATTCTTACACCATCTTTTTCTACACCGACGCTAACCTCACCTTGTGCATCAGTTCCGCCTGTAATTGCTTTGACAACGTATGAAGTGAGAGTACAATCAATTCCTGTTATTCCCTTTATTGTGTTAAGTGCTGCGTCCACCGGTCCATCTCCAAAACCTGCTTTCTTAATAACCTTATCATCAATTTTCATTGAAATAGTTGCAGTTGGTATTGCAGTCGTGCCAGATATAATGATTAGATCCTTTAAAACAAATTTATCTGATTTCCTGCCTATTCCGTGGGTAACCAGAGCTTCAATATCCTCATCAAAAACCTGTTTTTTCAGGTCAGCAAGACGTTTAAATTCCTTGAAAATATTATTGAGGTCGATGTCATTTAGATCAAATCCAAGTTCCTGTATTCTCTGACCGAGAGCAAAGCGACCTGAGTGCTTTCCCATTACTAGATTGCTTGACTTGATCCCCACTGACTGTGGTGTCATAATTTCGTATGTTAAGGGGTTTTTAAGGACACCATGCTGGTGAATTCCCGCTTCATGAGCGAAGGCATTTGCACCCACAATAGCCTTGTTCGGCTGAACATCAACACCAGTAATTTGTGAAAGTAGTTTACTTGATGGATAAAGCTGTTCTGAATCTATATCGCTTTCAAAACCAAAATACTCCTGACGTGTTTTAAGTGCCATTACTATTTCCTCAAGCGAAGCATTACCTGCACGTTCTCCTATACCATTGATTGTGCATTCAATTTGTCTTGCACCAGCTCTTACTGCTGCTAGTGAGTTTGCAACTCCAAGTCCTAAATCATTGTGGCAATGCACGGAAAAAATTACTTTATCGGCATTGTAAACCTCATTTCTTAATCTTGTGATTAACTCAAACATTTCGTCCGGAGTTGTGTAACCAACAGTGTCAGGAATGTTTAGAGTAGTTGCTCCCGAACGAACTACTTCTGAAAGGATTTCTACTAGAAATTTAGGGTTACTGCGAGTTGCGTCTTCAGGGCTGAATTCCACATTCTCTGTGGCTTTTTTTGCTCTCTCAACTGCAGCGACCGCCAAGCTTTTTACGTCTTTGGCTTCCATCTGCAGCTTGTGTTTCATGTGTAGCTCGCTGGTTGAAATGAAAGTGTGAATTCCCCAATTATTAGCATCACTTAAAGCTTCAATTGCAGAGTCAATGTCTTTTTTTGAAGCACGACACAACGAAACTACAGTTGAGTTTTGAATTTGCTGCCCTATATCTCTCACGCTATCAAAGTCACCCGGTGATGAAGCTGCAAATCCAGCTTCAATTGTGTTCACACCAAGACGCTCAAGTTGCTTGGCAAGGGTTAGCTTTTCACTTGGTGACATTGAACATCCCGGGGACTGCTCTCCATCACGAAGAGTAGTGTCTAAGAACCTTATCTTTTCCATACTTCTCCTTGCCTTATATAGTCTGTGAGCTGTTGATCAAAAAAAGTAAACTTACGCGTTGCACTTTTTTTGAAGAAAAATGAATCTAACTGAAAGAAGGAATCATTCAAAAATATTCGCAAAATATTTCAAAGGTCTAAGCCAGAGCGATCCTCTTCTTAAGAATCCATGTCATGCACTACACTTTTTAGATTC
>CACERX010000032.1 GCA_902562015.1 uncultured SAR324 cluster bacterium | reverse complement strand
ATATCCAATAATAATTCCTCCTGCTTTCTCGATCAATCTTGAACTTCCTTCCATTGTACCTCCTGTCGCCAGCAAATCATCAACCATCAAAACTTTGCTACCTGATTCAATAGCGTCTTTATGTACCTCAACTAGGTCAGTGCCATACTCTAGATCGTATTCTACTCCATGTGTGGGACCTGGTAGTTTCCCAGCTTTACGAACAGGAATAAAGCCCTTGTCTAATCTCAAAGCTATCGGAGCCCCTACAATAAACCCCCTTGATTCAATACCTACTACAAAATCAATTTGTTCTTCTTTGTAACGTTCAACAAACAGGTCAATAACGGAATTAAATGCCTCTGAATCAGCAAGAAGTGTTGTAATATCCCGGAAGAGTATTCCCGGTTTTGGGAAATCAGGAATTGTACGTATTTTTTGTTTTAAGTAATCCATGCAATTTTGATCATTTAATAATTTTTTTGCTATTAAGTTTTATTTTCCGCACTATATTAAAACTAAATTAGGCTAGACTCAATACTGATTATTTACAAAAATTATCTTAAATACAATCTTTATCAGTTAACGGTTTTAAATTTTTATTTAAGAAAATCATTGATCCCGGTTTTTCCACCATTAATTAAACAAATTTAATTGTTTTGCAGTAAATTCACTTTGGCTCTCATTGAGTTTGTCAAATACATTAAAATTTTGAGCATATTCTTTCTCACCTTTTAAATATAATAAAAATTTGTAATACAACACTAGGTCTGGACCTTTTTCGAATGTTGAAAGAACTTTTAAAGCGTCGTTAAGCTCTATTGAAGCTTCAATGCACAAATCGAATAATTTAATAACAGCTTCAGGAATTACATTCCAAATTCCTGTTATCGCGCCAGTTGCTCCGCAGTTTACAATCCCGTGAAAAACCTGAGTATCAACTCCAACAACTAAAGCCAGTTCTTTATCTTTCTCAGTAATATTCTCAGCTGCATAACGCAGCGCCCCTGCACCTCCAAATTCTTTGAAACCCACCAAGTGAGTATAGTTTTTTCGAAGTTCGAAAAAAAGTTCTGCCTTTTTTTCAAATTCATAGTGTAGACTATTGTAAATTACTGATGGAAGCCCCTTACCAAATTCAAGGATGGCTTTAATATGAAATTTACGTGCATATGGAGAGCCCCCTCGTGATAGTACCCTAGGTATTATCATTAAACCTGACGGATCATTTTCTGAAGCATGCTTGGCATGAAGAGTAGCTTTTAAAGTGTTTTAGGCACCGGTCCCGACTATAATAGTGACTCCTGCTTCAATCAGGGCACTAACTCCTTCCTGCCTTTGTTAATCAGTTAGTAAATGCCAATCACCCATGGAGCCACAGTATACGATAGATTTCATGCCAGCATTAATTAATTGTTCCCCCTTTAGTACAAGCGTATTCAGATCGGGTTTACCTTTCACATTGCACCGTGTCATTAAAGCAGGTATGCAACCACTAAAAACTTTTTCATTTCCCACAATCATTTTTCAAAAATAATAAATGTATTTTTGATCGTTCAGGAATCAATAGCTATCCATGCATTTTCTGGATATTTTCTTTCAAAATCATCAGGATTAATAATTTCTGCCAAAATTTCTGCTGAATCTACTAGCCTTGGTCCTGGGCGGTTAAAATACTGATTCCCATCAACAACATATACTTTATTATCTTTAACTGCCTTCAGTTCCTGCCACCCTCCTCTTTTCTGAAGATAATGAAAATCCTCTAAGGTTCTTTTGATTTCGAAACCACAAGGCATCATTATAATTATGTCTGGATTTGTTTTTTCAACTTCATCCCAGGAGCAAAAATTTGAATCAGATCCGCTTACACTAATGACATTTTTTCCACCGGCAAGACCTACAAGTTCTGGAACCCAATTTGCTGCTACCATTATTGGTTTAATCCACTCAATGCACAAGATAGTAGGTTTTTTCTTAGTTCCATTCAATTTATCTTTAAGTAATTTAAATCTTTCATTAATCTCTGTCTTCAGAATGCAAGAAGATTCAGGATCATCCATAGCTTTAGCAATAATATCAAAACTGTGCCACACTTCGTTCAGATTATTTGGTTCAAGTGAAATGATTTCAGTTTTGTTACGTGTCCAATTAGAAACAATTTCCTTTACTTGGTCTAGACTGACTGCACAGGCCTCGCATTGTGCCTGTGTAACAATAATATCCGGAGACAGACTTTTCAATAAAGAGGCATCAACGTCATAAACTGATAAACCTTTTTGCAACAAATCAGAAACACACTGATTAATTTCAATGCTGTTTCCTTCAGATGATACTCTGGCTTTTGTTAAAACAGGGAGGCCGGAAATTGGAATTGGGTAGTCGCACTCATGAGAAATTCCAACAAGATTTTCAATGTATCCAAGTTTGCAGATGATTTCAGTACAGCTTGGAAGCAAAGAAACTATTTTTTTATCCATATACATCCTTTTTTAAAATCCAGTTATATGTGAGTTAAAAACAGTATTAAATCAATTCCCTGACATTGTTGGAATAGCTTCAATTTTGTGTTATATAATTAATGACTGTGCAACTTTTAATAAATCTGATCATATTTTATTATAACAAAAATTTTTTCAACTCAAATTATTAATGTAATCAAATGGAATTTGTTCGGAACGCATGGTACGTAGCAGGATGGTCATCTGAATTTGACAATGATCTAAGTTCTTTAAAAATTCTTGATGAAAATATTGTTATGTTTCGTACCTCAAAAGGTCAGGTTATTGCCATGGAAGACCGCTGTCCTCATAGATTTCTTCCACTTTCAATGGGCAAACTTATTGGTGACGACATCCAATGTGGCTATCATGGAATCACATATAATTGTGAAGGAGTGTGTGTACGTATACCCGGACAGAAAAA
The DNA here is from genome assembly GCA_902562015.1 of uncultured SAR324 cluster bacterium. The sequence goes on along the minus strand of CACERX010000032.1, from coordinate 11,880 downwards.
AATTCAAAAATCACTTTATGTTCCCACTTATCCTGTCTATGAGAAGCACGATATAGTTTGGGTTTGGATGGGAGAAGATTACCTGGCTGATACTTCTAAAATTTTTGAAATGCCCCAATTTTCTCAATCCGGTTGGGAGGTTAATCAAGGTGATGCAATAGACTTGAATTCAAATTATCTCTATGTTGCTGAAAATCTTGTAGATCCTGCCCATGTAAGTTTTGTCCACCCAACTACACTGGGGAGCTCAGCTAGTGAAGATGTCTCGGTTGAATTTGAAACTGAAGGAGATTTAATTGTTGCATGGCGCTGGATTCGCAATAGTCCTCCGATTGGTTTCTTTAAGGAATTCCCTGGATATAAAAACAACGTAGATCGCTGGCATTATTATTATTTACATCTTCCGAGTATTGCTGTAATAGATTTTGGAAGTATTGATTCAAAAAAACAAATTGAGGAAAATCAGCGTCATTTAGGAACTCAGCTGTTTGCTTTGCATTTCCTGACTCCTGTCGGCAGTAATCGAACAATAGATCGCTGGATGCATTTAAGAAATGTTGCTGTGGGAGATGAAAATGCTTCAGAAAAAATAAATTCAATGTTTAGAGTTGCTTTTGCAGAAGATAAAGAAATATTAGAAGCCATCCAGAAACAAACCGATAATCGGCAAAAGCAAAATCCAGTACATATTGCAATTGACAAAGGCTCAATTGCATATCGAAGGAAGATTGAAGAATTAATCAAATCAGAGAAATCTTTCAAAGCCTAAGCTTAATTTTATGCATTCCCTCAAGGGAAAAGATAAAATTATTTTTGCTAAACTTGTTTTGGCAAAATAAAAGACGCCACTACAACAATACATGCTGAAATTCCAAGTGCCTGCATCACTGGTTCAAAACCATAACCTGATGACAACAGGTAACGTGCTGTAATTAATGCAGCCGCTCCTATCATAAGATTAATCAGGAATTTTATTGAAAGAACCTTCGTCCGCCACTGATCAGGGACATATTGCGACAAAACAGCATCGGTTATGGGAATTTGTCCAAACACAAAACTCATTGCTAGCAGTGAAACTGCAAAAAGGCTGTAATCAGTATAGAATGCCATTAGGAAAAGGAACAAAGGCTGGCCGCATGCTATGAAAATAAGCACAGGTTTAATGCTTCGTTTGTCTATTTGCCTGCCCACTAAAAGCTGAGCAAATGCAGCAACCACATAAATTGTTGCCGCTAAAGTCCCTGTCACTGCTATATCATTAGTAATTACCTGCATCCTGACATCGAAAAGTCTGGGTAAAAGAAATGTCATACCTCCAAAAACAAAACCTCCTGCAGCAGTAACTAATGCCAGAGATACCAATGCCCTCTGCCAGCCCGGTGCAAACCCAATTTGATTTTTTTTTCTTTTCAGTGGTGAGAGCAGTTCTGACTCCATTTCTTCTCGTGTATGCAAGGTAACTTATACCCAAAATTATTGAAACTGCCCCAGGAATAATGAATGCCATTCTCCAGTCATATTGGGCAAGTATAAATCCAGTCACTAGTGGTGCTCCAGCAACTCCCATATTTCCCCAAACTCCATTAATCCCTAGAATCCAGCCTACTTTACCACCCCGTTCAATAAGCATTGCTATGCCCACAGGATGGTAAATTGATGCAAATACTCCGATTACAGCCAGTCCAGTACCAATCTGTAGAAGACTCTGTGATAAGCCAGTCAGAATGGCTGCTGATCCGATACCAAAAAAAAAGACTGTCAGCATGCCGCTGCGGTTCCATTTATCAGCAAGAAATGCTGCAAGAGGGGCACATGCGCCGAAAAGGATAAGTGAGGGTATTCCGTATGGAATCATTTCAGCATAGGCCAAATCTTCGACAATTCCGAAGTCAATTCCTGCATTGAAAGCAGCCTTTGCAAAGATCAACATCAGCATGTGGTCTAAAAAATGACCAAAATTAATAAAAAACCCCCTAATTTTTTCTTGATGAATCATTTATCTAACTTGATAAGAAATAAGTAAGATAATCAAATCTACTTATTTATTAATTTTTCCAAATAATTTCATCACAAATATTCAATATTCAACTAATGAACTTGAGCTGTAAGTATGAATACGAAGATAATGTCAAGTGTGCAATTGCAGAAAGTAGTGTGATATTACTACTTTAGTAAGTATGCCATGCTTACTTAAAAACAGAGGTTTCACAAGCATATTAGTAAGGAGAAAATAAAATGAAAAAACACAGGATTTGGGAAATACTTGAAATCAGCAAGGAGAATGATCCGCAGAGTAAAATTTTTGACTACTTCATTTCTATATTAATTGGTTTGAATGTATTGGCAATAATACTTGAAACTGAGAAAAGTATTTTTGGTGAATATGAAAATTATTTTAGATATTTTGAAACAGTATCGGTGATAATTTTCACAATAGAATATTTTTTGAGGATATGGTCTTGTACATCTGTAGAAGAATACCAGTATCCATTTATCGGCAGAATAAGATATTTTTTCTCTCCAATGGCACTGATAGACCTCATTGCAATTGCGCCTTTCTACTTAACCTTTATTATCGCAGATGCAAGAATTCTTAGAATATTAAGGTTTTTAAGAGTACTTAAGGTGACAAAACATTTTCATCATTCAAATACTTTTCACATTATAACCAATACTATTTTTAAAAAAAGATCAGAATTGATTTCATCATTAGTCTTAATGTTTAGTCTTCTGCTAATTTGTGCAACAGGAGTTTTCTTTGCCGAAAATGGAACTCAACCGGACAAGTTTTCCAGCATACCTTCAGCAATGTGGTGGGCGGTAGCTACTTTGACTACAGTTGGTTATGGAGATATTTTCCCGGTAACTTCTTTGGGTAAGATATTAGGCTCAGTATCTGCAATATTCGGAATTGGACTTTTTGCATTACCCGCAGGGCTGCTTGCTTCTGGATTTTCTGATGAAATGCAAAAGGAAAAAAAGTTTTGTCCTCATTGCGGAGAGAAATTGTAATGATTCAGAAAAAATTTAATTGTGATGAAAAAACTACAGTCAGCATTACCATGGTTCAACCCATGGACGGACATCGGTTTCGAAAGTCCATGCGCTTCTTTTCTGGCTATGAATCGTCCAATAAGTCTCTGCAATATCGTCTGTTTGAAGCAGGCCATCTTTAGGGCGTTCCTTTACCATGTCCGGGAATCTCTGGCGAGTCCATTCAGTATCAATAGGCCCATCTATAATTACATGGGCAACATGAATATTTTGCGGCATCAGTTCCTTTGCCATACTCTGTGTAAGCGCCCTGAGGGCATGCTTGCCACCAGCGAATGCTGAAAATCCACTACTTCCCCTTACACTTGCTGTCGCTCCTGTAAACAGCATGGTACCGCGCTTTCGGCTAACCATGCGACGAGCTACCTCTCTTCCAGTTAAGAAACCTGCTAGCGCACACATTTCCCACACCTTGGTGTAGACTCTTGTTGTTGTGTCTAGGATTGAAAACATAACATTCCCTCCAATATTAAACACAAAAATCTCAATTGTCCCAATTTCATTTTCAACATTTTCAACCAGCTCAATTACTTGCTCCTCTTTACGTGCGTCACTGTGAATCCCAGTGGCTCTACCGCCGGTATTTTCAATTTCCTTGACAAAACTTTCAATATCACCTCGCCTGCGAGTTCCAACTGCATGATAACCCTCTTTTGCGAAGCGTCTTGCGATGGCGCTTCCCAGATAGTCTCCTGCACCAATTATCAGTGCTACTTTGTCTTTATTCATGCCCTTATCTTAGTTTTTTTGTCTGTACCTTTTTCATGTTCAGCTTCAAAAACTTAAAACACGATTATTAAGTTATTGTTATTTATTTCTTCTTAGGAATAAAACAGCATCATCTTATACTTTTTTATATCTGGAAGCTAATAATTATTTTTCCAAATATTCATGAACAAAAAGAATGTTTATTCTATAATTGTAGTGTAGTCATTTTTTCAAAGTTATTTTCTTTGTTATATTATAAAATTCATTCCCTGTAAAAAGCCTTAATAAAACTATCCTTTATGATTAATAATTTGAAAAACCCAAAAGAACTGGTTATCTGTCTTAAATTTCTTATACATCTTTCACTTACTGATGATGAAAGTTATCAAAGCATAAACAAAATAATCAGGAAACATATTGGGACGATGTTTGAGGAAAATGAAAAGTCTGCAGAAAAAATTATCGATGGAATTAATGACAATGATCTGATTCAAGTTACTATAGAAAGCTTTTTGAAGCTTCAGAATGAAAGTGAAGCGACAAAGAAAGAAATTATGCAGATGATTGAGGAAATAATCTTTGCCGATGATGATGTTCTTCCATCAGAAAGCAAATTCTACGAGATGGCAAAAAGATACCTTAACGTTCAGAGATATGAAGTTAATCCAAGCGTTGAGCTTTTTGAGTATCTGAATGTGCTCAATCTTGTTTCATCATCAGATTTTGCGAATATCGATGAATTTGCAGAGATTTGGGTTAAATACATGGGGCCAGATATTCGGATATACTACAACGAAGCACGACAAAATCTAAAGGATCTCAGTCTTGAAGATCAAATTCAGAAAGTTGGTTACGATCTGAAGAATTTGAAGGAAATCGGAGATGATCAAAAACTCAGTATCAGGTCAATGGTTGAGGAAATAATTTTTGCTGATGATGAATTTACCGATGAGGAAAAAATTCTTTATGATTTACTTTTGGAGAATATGGAAGTTAAATCAGGTATCAGTAGCATTCAGCCAAAAAAAGGGTTTAAGGATATTTTTTCAAGAATCGAAAAAAATAGGTATTTTAACATTTTTATCAACACGATGATTGTTTTTACTGGAATCCTAGTAGGAGTTGAAACGGACTTTGATTTAGTTTCTGAGTACAGTACGTTCTTTTTTACTTTAGATCAGGTAATTAAATATATCTTTTTGATAGAGATACTAATTCGTTTTTTCCCAAAATGGGACAAGCCCTTTGTATTTTTATCAGATTGGTGGAATGTCTTCGACTCCATTCTCGTTATAGCATCATTCCTACCTTTTGGAAGTAATCCGTTCATATTAAGGGTCCTGAGGCTGCTTCGTTTCTCAAGGATTTTCCATCGTGTTACTCAGTTGCGGATGATAATTATTTCACTGATACATAGCCTTAAGCCAATCGGATTTGTGGGAATTATATTAATATTAATGATTTATATTTACGGAGTTTTAGGAACAACAGCATTCTCAAAGAATGATCCTGTTCACTTTGGGAACCTGGGAATTTCTATGGTATCTCTGGTTCGTGCAGCAACTTTTGAAGACTGGACTGATTTGATGTACATACAGATGTATGGCTGTGATAAATTTGGTTATAAAGATTCGCCGGAAAAATGTAGCCATCCATCAAAAATGCCCGTATTCAGCGTATTTTTCTTTGTTTCCTTCATCTTGATAAGCGGACTTATTATTATCAATTTTTTCATTGGAATAATTATCCAGAGCATGTTTGATTCTAAAGAAAATATGAGGGAACAGGATGAACTGGCAAAGACTCTTAACAATGTTGACTTAATAGTAAGGAAGATAAGGTCGAAGAATCTTGAAAAATTGATTGATGATCACGAAAAAAATGTTTCTAATAAGAACTGATTACGAATATAAAGACATTGCAAAAGTATTATTCCAGTTAAATCTACTTTTATATTTTAATTTCAATAAAGGCAGTCTATTTAATTTCAACAATCATTTCAATCTCTACAGAAATTCCAGCTGGCAGGGATCCCATTCCAACTGCTGATCTTGCACCTCTTCCTGCATCACCAAATACCTCCACCATAAGATCAGAAAAGCCGTTTATAACTTTTGGCTGGGCTCCGAAGTCAGGCTCACAATTTACCATTCCAAGAGCCTTGATCATTTTTTGAAAACGGTCAAGGTCTACAATGTGATTCTTCAGTGTTGCTATTAGATTCAATCCTGTGAGTCTGGCAGCCTGGTATGCTTCTTCTTCCGATATATCAGTAGGAACTTTCCCCACAATGAAAGATCCATCCTCATTCATGGGCCCAGATCCTGAAAGATAAACCAAATTTCCATAAGTTACTGCGCCAACATAATTCCCCTGGGATTTTGGTGGCTCAGGCAGTTTTATACCAAGTTTATTTAAACGTTCTTCTATATTAGACATATGCAATCATTAGTAAGGAGTTAAAAAATTAATTAAATCAAATATTTTATTCAAAATATACTAATTTTAATAAAATATGATTTTTGTTGAACCAATTGGTTTAGATAAATATACATAAATTATAATTATTTATAAGCTTTAAATATTTGTCAGGACTGATTTAATACTCTGTGTACAAACCTTGATTTTTTTAATTAGAGTTTTTCAGGTTTTAAATGTGGAAAGTAAATATTTTTGTCTGTCAGGTTTTAGGCATCACAACTTTTTAAAATTGATTAGGTATGAAAGAAATAGAGTTTTGGTTCTCAATAGGTAGTACCTATACCTACCTTTCGGTAACTCGAATTGCTGAAGTCTCACAAAAAACAGGAGTATCCTTATCATGGCAGCCTTTCAGTGTACGAAAGATCATGAGGGAGATGGACAATATTCCATTCCCCCCGACCAAAAAGGTCAAGGTTGACTATATGTGGCGTGATATAGAGCGCCGAGCACATAGCTATGGGTTTAAAGCTAATGTGCCTGCACCATACCCACTGAAGGAATTTGATCTTGCCAACCGTGTAGCTGTGCTTGCCATGCAGGAAGGCTGGTGTGAGGACTATGCCCGGGGAACTTACAGGCGTTGGTTTATAGACGGGTATGAAGCTGGCAGTGATACTAATCTAACCCAGACACTGTCTGATATAGGTCAGGATAAGTTGCGTGTACTTGAACTTGCCGGTTCATCGGAAGTTGAAGCAGTCTATCTAGGCCAGACTGAGAGGGCAAAGCATGCTGGTATTTTCGGTAGTCCTTCCTTTATTGTTGACGAAGAACTGTTCTGGGGAGATGATCGCCTTGAAGATGCTATTGATTGGGCCATTAAAGACGGCTAGGAATAAGTATTTACCAGAGTACTTCAAAGTTGTAAAACGAATACATAGCTGCAAATATACTTTTAAGTTGATTCAATTACTATATATGGCTTGAATTTCATTTGCTGAAAGTGCCCGGTTGTAGATTCTCAATTCATCAATAGAACCCTTGAAGTAAGTATTTCCGTTTCTATTCCTTCCCATTCTAAATAGATTAAATTCGGTCGTGCCTCCTTGATCACTTACAGGACTTTCACTGTTGATATAGCATTTGGAATCTGTCCCATCGTAAGTGAAGGCGATAAATGTCCAGAAACCCAGTGTTGCAGAACTCAAAGTGATGTTACCGCCACTTGAGCTTGCTTTCCTGATATGAAAATTATTACTTGAATCAAGATCAATCTGAAAACCAAAGCTTGCATCGTTATAGCTTGCAAACATTGCTTCATAAGTTCCGGTGCTGTCTGGTTTTGCCCAGAGTGTAATAGTGTAAAGGGAAAGACTTGGGATACTTGTGCTGTGTTCCAGATAATCCCCGTTACCGTCAAAGTAATATGCACTGTTGCTAGAGTTATCCCTTCCTGAAGTTAATGATGTATTACCATAAACGGTAAAATTTCTTCCGTTGCTGGTTAAATCTTCAGCATTTCCATTAAACGGATAATACGCCTCAAGCGATGGGTCTATACCAGTGGTGAAGGTGGCGTTAGCTGCTGTAATTGCGTTACCTGCGCTATCTTCAACAGTGGAGTCGATGGCGACGTAAACTGCCTGTGAGTATAATAGGTTACTGGAGGGGTTAATAGTTATAACTGTTTTATCAGTGTTGATAGTTGCATCAAAATTGATGTTGCTGCCGCTGGCATTATTCAATTTTAGTGTGATGAGATTGTCGATATTATTATTTGTTAATTCAGTATTATCTATGCTCCGCACTGTTTCACTGAAGGTGATAGTTATATTATCACTGACACCAACACCGACTGTGCCGTTAGTAGGACTGAACGATAAACTTGGGCTTGAACTATCAGTACTTCCATGGTCTACATTACCGGCGGTGTCTTCCTCGTTACTGTTTCCGTCAGCTGAACCTGCAGACTGCAAAGTGACCCATAAACTGAGATTATGTGTATTTGTTCCTATGGAAAAAGATGGAGACTCTCCATAGTATGAAACCCCACTAACTCCTGATAAAAGCTGGTCTGGTGTGTATTCATCACTGAAGATAAAGGCGAAGATTTTCATCTCTGTGTTGAGGGGAATCTCAAGGCTTACCTGATTTTCTGAGGGATTCATCAGTTCAGCTGAAAAAAAACTGTTGTAATAATTCATGTAATTGCTGCTGAGTTGTTCCCAGGAGGGGATGGCGGCTATAAGGTGAGTTTTATGACTACTTACTTCAGCCTGGGTAATCTGCGAACTTCTTGAGGAGGAACTTTGGTTGAAATTCATTTTCATGACAACCGACCTTGTGTCCTGCATTTCGGGTTCTAAATCGCCGCACCCGGAGATCAGAAAAAAGGCAGCTAACCCGAAGATCAAACAAAATAAATTACGACTAAGTAACATTAAAATACTATAAAGATTTTTTGAATAGAATCCATCTCAATTTAAATGGCAATGGGAATATTTAAAATATTAGAAAAATCTTACTAAACTGTATCGAAGCATTTAATGCAATATATAAACATTAGTTGATTAATTTTACAATAATTTGGCTCTCTCTCTGGTAGGAGTCAGATTGTGAAATTTTAAGTTTTGTTTAAATAAGAGAGGATTTCGGTCGACTTAATTTTAATGTCGAATTAGGACCTGAAATTTCCAGTTCAACTTCCCAAGACTACTTGCGCCTGAGAAGGTCCAGTCTGAATGTCCTGATGAATTTGGATTGTTCCCTATTCCTATATCAGGATTGGATGAGCTGTGTTGATTCCATGCCATAACCGTTTTGCCCGCGCTCAAGTCATGGACCTGCATACTCCCGTATGATGAATTCCCGGTATGAGTATCGTCAAAGTCGTACTTGGAACTACTACCACCTATACCGCCATTGGCCGCAGTCGAATAGTTGTAAGGCCAGATTTCTAGCTGGCCAATTGTAGATGATATATTGGTTACATTTGGGTAATTTGAAGAGACACTCATGTTGTCAACAGTACGCTGAATGACGTTTTCATTTAAAACTGTTGGAAATTGCAAACTAGTTAGCGTGATATTGTTCCAGGCATCGAAAAACGTTTCAGCATAGTAATCAGTCCCGTTGTAAGTTAATTCCATGCGATAGCCGATTTTAACACCGTCAGCCTGAAGGTCAGAATCAGGATAGGAACTGGAATTATCCAGCGAGTAGACAATATTATTACCTGAGCGTGTTGGTGTTGTAGTTTCGTAGATAACGAATGTCTGAACCGCAGTGGAGGTGACAGTAAAAGCTGGAATTGTTAGAGTATTACTTTCATTTCCATCAGGGTCAGTAATTTTGATCGTACAGTTAGTGTAAGTTCCATTACTCAAAGTGCTAAAGGTAATGGTATTGTTTCCTGGGTTCGCAGATGAAGTACTGGAAGAACAGGAGCCTCCATAAATGATTGTTCCCGCTGCGGTTGATGCAAAAGTGTAATCTGGTGTGGAATCACTGGTATTAGAAGCAACTGCAGTGACTTGATCAATAAACGGTGTAGTGCTGTTAGTTCCTCCCTGGTCTACAGTACCGGTGGTGTCTTCCTCGTTACTGTTTCCGTCAGCTGAACCTGCAGACTGCAAAGTTACTCCTAAACTGAGACTATGTGTATTTGTCCCTATGGAAAAAAATGGAGACTCTCCATAGTATGAAACTCCACTAACTCCTGATATTAACTGGTCGGGTGTGTATTCATCACTGAAGATAAAGGCGAAGATTTTCATCTCTGTGTTTAGAGGAATTTCTAGGCTTACCTGATTTTCTGAGGGATTCATCAGTTCAGCTGAAAAATAACTGTTGTAAAAATTCATGTAATTGCTGCTGAGATGTTCCCAGGCGGGCAGGGCAACTATAAGGTGAGTTTTATGGTTGCTTACATCAGCTTGAGTAACCTGGGAGTTTCTTGAGGAGAAACTTTGGTTGAAATTCATTTTCAGGACAACCGACCGTGTGTCCTGCATTTCCGGTTCTAAATCGCCGCACCCGGAGATCAGAAAAAAGGCAGCCAAACCGAAGATCAACCAAAATATATTACGACTAAGTAACATTTTTTCTTAGGGTGTTTATTTCAAAAAAAATAATTTAACCATAAGATATGATGAGATTACTTATTAAATTTAATAAAAACATTTTAAATTTCTAAAAATTTATAAAATTAATTAACTGAATAATTTTGTGCCATCTTTTTTAAGGTATGCTGAATCAATCGTGGAGTCTGTTTTAAAGTTTGTTAGGTTGGGAAATAAAGTTGTCATGATTGAATCATCCACTCCAAACCAACTGCATAAAGATGCATTCATTTGATCCACAGAAATTTTAGGTATGAATCGTCCTTTGCTGGTCGCATCATCTATACCGCTCATAGTAAAATCAGGAAGAGATCCATAAAATTTACCTCCGTCAAACTCTGAAGCATTGCTTACAATCATATTGATAGTACTCCAAGCATGATCGGTTCCGTCACCATTATTGCTGATAGTTCTTCCAAAATCTGAAAGTGTGAACGTTGCAACATTTTGATCTACATTCAATTCCTCTAGGGCTTTTTGAAATTTATATAGCGCCAAACTTAATTCCCGCAAGAGTATTGGATGATCTTGATCCTGGTTCCCATGAGTGTCAAAACCTCCAAAGTGAACATAAAAGATTTGTCGGTTAAGATTCATTTTATCGCTTGAAGAGCCCATGTATATTAATTGCGCCACTGCTTCCAACTGTTCAATAAGATCACCTCCCAATTCCTCTTCCATTCCAGTATTAGATTCACTTGGAACACTGAACAAATCTTCATTATAGGGACCTTTTGTAGTAAATGTCTTTTTTTGATCATCACTCTTCCAGTATTGATTTAGAAGAACATTCAAATCCAAAGATCTCTTAAGAATACTGTTGTAAAGATTTATGAAAGGATCTGAATTACTATTAAGTGCATACAATTTTTTGAAAGCATTAACTCGACTTTCACTATGGCTGTCACTATCTTTTTGAGTCAAATATGAATATGTAGCGGCAGTTCCTGGCCGAAAAAGTACCGGTTGTGTCTTATTTCCAACCATTAACCTGACCTGTCCCTTGAAAGACACATTCAACCCCATTACATTACCGCCATGCAGACCAGACCATTGGTCAGCTAATCTACCTGCCCAACCGCTCAGGTTAGTGTCATTTGCTCTGCCAGTAAACAATTCTCTCCTCTGGTGATTATGAGCAAATAAAAAATGTGGTTTTAATTTTGAGGCGTTATTGTAGTCAGTTACATTTGCAAGTGGTTCAACCAATGTACCTACATTCCCAATCAAACTTGCTTTCTCATCACGTAACAACCATGCCAGTTCAGGCATCAAAGAATTTATTCCTACTTTATCGATTCCACTTAACTCATAATATCCTTTTTTATAGGCTTTTATGTCATCACCGTCCTGATAATACGTGTTACTGCTACCGGTCGAGATTGATACAGGCAGATTAATCACTGAATTAGTGATGGCAAGGTCTCCCCTACCATCTTTATATTTATCGTAACCAGAGTTGCCCGATGTATCTTTTGGAACAAAGGTGTTCCAGGCGTCATTGCCACCATCTAGAAGAATACATACTAGGGCTTTGTAATCACTAAATGAAGGGGCAGATGCTATCAGCGGA
>CACERX010000031.1 GCA_902562015.1 uncultured SAR324 cluster bacterium | reverse complement strand
GGAATAGAAAAAATAGAAAAATACCCCATTCGATCTCTCGGCCATGTGGCTACTCGAATACCATCACTGGCGTGCTCAGGCCACGGGGTATACCAGAAAAGAGACTCATCTCCTATGTTCTCAAATCCCTGACCTTGCATCAGGCAGGCAACAGGCAGTGTTTCATCTAAAAGTTGTTCATCATCCGACCACGCGGCTACTTCTTGAGTCCAATTGTTTTCAGCGGCAGGCACTATGCGGAAATCAGGTAGAGGTTCTCTGTAATGCATTGCATTATTACTGACCACAAGACCAAGGTCCATAGTAACAAGCCGCCGATCGTTTGATGGGTGACCATGCCACATACCATAAATCCCGATGATTACATTTCCCCTGTGCCAGAGTGAAGCCCCTAAATGAATTTGCTCACCATCGATAATTACATCGTAAATAGGTTGTTGATTTGAAGGAACAGGTTTAGGAGGGACATCATCCCGGTGATAACCAACACAAGACGAAATAGTCCAATTCTCAAAATCATAAGATAAACGGGTTTCTAATTTTCTCGTTATAGGAAAATGAGATATATATCCTTGACCATTAATATAATAACATCCGTTTAACTTGACTACACCACTCATCTCGAAGCCGTGACCAACCGGGTTCTGAGTCGATTCCGTCCATCTAAGACCATCTTCACTAAAAGCCACAGCCATGGCATGATTATATTTACTGGACTGAAAAGCCATTTTGAATTTACGAGTGGGATCAGGGTCGTCAGGGTCATAGAAGACGACACAAGATTGGACATGATGCTCCCCTCCTAAAAGGTCAACCAAATTATTATCCCTACTCCCCTGGTAATCCACCAAACCCAGCTTGGGCCTCTCCCAGTTGTAACCGTCTTTACTTTTTGCCAAGCAAACTCTTTGGTGCCAAATATTTTCTTCTCCCTGGCCGAGATACCACATCCATAATTCATCCCCTATTTTTATCACTGTACCATAATAGACAACAAGTCTGCTGTCTGGTGAGCCTGGATCCCCGGTTTTTAGGACAATTTCACGGTCAAAACCTGCATTATTGTTTTGCAACAAATGTAGTCTCAAACCATGCGAAATCGGTATGCTTTGATTATCAAATGGGAACAGTACAACTTCATTGAGACTAACTTTTGGGGTACCATTATCAATTATCATTGTGGACTCCTTAACAAGGAATTTAGTTCTTTGTTCTGCATGAGGTAAAACGAGATTAATAGATTAAAAAGGATTACTAAACAACCAGCTCCGAATTTACTATTTTTAGAAGATAATGCGTATGTGATTGTGAAAAAAAAACGGAGTGGAATGTTTAGCTAAATATCGGAAAAATTTTACAAACTGGGGCCGGTAAATCAATCTCATTTGATTGAAAACTTTCGTCATTTCCTCCAGATTAACTATCATCAATTTTTTTTAGCATTTTAATCAATGGTTGCACGAGGGTCAAGTGCATCGCGCAGACCATCGCCCATAATATTTATGCACAGCACTGTAATAGCTATCATAAAACCTGGAGGTATCCAGATCCAAGGTCTGTGCATGAGAATTGATACCTGTTTTGCTGCCTCCAACATATTACCCCAACTTGGGGTTGGAACTTGGACACCAAGACCAAGATAGCTAAGAGCTGCTTCAGTCAAAATGGCTTCAGCGACACCAAAGGTAGCTGCTACAGTCAGTGGCCCCACCAGGTTAGGCAGTAGATGCCGTATGATGATTCTCCGGTCATTTGCTCCAATACAACGGGCTGCAATTACATATTCTTTTTCACGAAGAGACAGAAATTGCCCTCTTACCAAGCGAGCAATATTTGCCCAGCTAAGGAACCCTATAATCAATATTAGATTTCGAAGACTCGGGCCAATTAATGCAACACTTGCGAGAACAATAATTATTGTGGGCAAAGAAAGAAATACATCGGTGATTCGCATAAGGACGCTATCCAATAAGCCACCATAATATCCAGCAATTCCTCCGATAACTGTGCCAATTGAGAGACTGATAGTTATAGCAATTACTCCAACTGTGATCGAAATTCGTCCACCATAAATTAACCGGCTCCAAACATCACGTGCTACTGAGTCTGTACCAAGCCAGTGATTTGTACTGGGTGGACGGTAAATACCAGATTCTATATGTATATCATGAGGATGAATAGGAGCTACTAAAGGAGCAAAAATGACTAATATCAAAAGCGTAGTCAAAATTACCGCACTAACAACAGCAAGCTTATGGCGACGAAAGCGTCTCCAAGCACGGCTACCTTGTGGTTTTAAATTGGCTGAGGGATCATCAATTAATTGATTACCGATTAAGTTATCTGCCACAACACCTCCTTATTTATATTTGATACGTGGATCTGCTACAGCATAAGCTATATCAGCTATTAGACCAGCAAAGACCACTGCTCCCCCCATATACCATCAATAGTGCCATGACTATGTAGTAGTCGCGTGCCACAGCAGCTTCGATAAAAAGTGAACCAATCCCCGGCCACTGAAAAACAGTCTCAAGAATTGATGATCCTCCAAGTATCCAGGGAAGTTTCAAGGCAATGATAGTGATCAGAGGCAAAAGCGCATTTCTGAAGGCATGCCCAAGAATAACCTGCAATGATCTTAACCCCTTAGCCCTAGCAGTAGTAATATAGTCCTCTCTGATTACGTCCAACATGCTTGCTCGGGCATAACGCATAATATCGCTCATGATAACAACTGCCATTACGAGGGATGGAAGGATCAGATGGTGTATATGGTCTGTTATTGAAAAGGTAACAGCTGGAGTCCATGCTCCACTTGTCGGGAACCAGTCTAAATTTAATGAAAAAATAAAAATGCAAACAATGGCAATGAAAAAAACAGGTACTGAAACACCACTAAAAGCAATTACAGTCAATATGTAGTCAATCATTGTGTTTTGCTTCAGGGCTGAGATTACTCCTAAAGATATACCTATCACACATGCTAAGATTAGGCTTACACCCATAAGTTCCAGGGTCATAGGGAGCCGTTCGCCAAGCAGTTTCGAAACGGGTTTTTTGTCACTGAATCTAAAACCAAAATCACCTTTAGACAAGTTCTTCATCCATAGAAAATAACGTTCGTGTGCAGGCTTGTTGAAACCATACATCTCACGAAGCTTTTCAACTTGTTGTTTTGAAATGTTACCGAGAGACCCCCCCCCCCGATGACTGCATCATCATTGCCCCCACAGCATCTCCTGGAGCTAGTTCAATAAAGGTGAAGCTAATTACCGATATCAAAAATAAAACAGGTAGTGCAATTAAAAAACGTCTTAAAATATACTTTTTCATTCTAAATTTTTGTTTACGATACTAGATGACAAGCACACCAACTCCCTGGTGACACTTCCCTGAAAATGGGTTCTTCTTCAAAACATTGTTTTTCCGCCACAGGACAACGTGTATTAAAGTTGCACCCTTTAGGAGGATTAGCTGGGCTGGGCACATCCCCTTCCAATATAATTCGACTTCTTTTTTCCTCTACTATTGGATCATGAATTGGCACTGCAGATAGAAGAGCCTTAGTATAGGGGTGTGAAGGATTTTTGTAGAGCTGATCTCGGTCAGTAAGCTCCACTATCTTACCAAGATACATAACTGCCACACGACTTGAAATATGGCGGACCATACTCATATCGTGCGCAATAAATACATAGGTTAATCCCAACTCATCTTGCAATTGCTCAAGTAAATTTATTATTTGCGCCTGTATTGACACATCTAGGGCGGAAATAGGTTCGTCGCAGACGATGAACTCTGGATTTAAGGCAAGTGCTCTGGCTATGGCAATACGCTGTCGTTGACCTCCTGAGAATTCATGAGGATAGCGATCAGCAAATTTTGTGTTTAATCCAACTTTATCAAGGAGATCCTTGACACGCTCTAGACACTCTTTACCAGTTGCAATATTATGTATTTTCAAAGGCTCACTAATGATGTTATGAACAGTAGTCCTCGGATTAAGGGAAGAATATGGATCCTGGAATATCATTTGAGCGCGACGACGTATTTTGCGGACTGCATCTTCTTTTAATTCAGCCAGATTAGTACCTTCAAAAATTACTTCGCCGGAAGTCGGCCTGTAGAGCTGCAAGATTGTTCGTCCTGTGGTTGATTTACCACAGCCACTCTCTCCTATTAAACCCAGGGTTTCTCCTTTAAACACCTCAAAGGAAATGTCGTCTACAGCTTTTACGAACCCTACTGGATTCTGAAAAACCATTCCAGAAGTGATAGGAAAATACTTTTTCAAATTCTTGACCTTAAGTAAGACCTTTTTCTCGGGAATCATTGTATTTCTTCTTGAGGTACATCAACCCAACATGCAATTAGGTGGCTATCACTCACATGCCTTAGAGGTGGGTTTTTATGTTTACACTTTTCAATCACGTTTTTACATCTGTTAATAAATGGGCAGCAATCAGGCATATTAATTAGGTTAGGAGGCAACCCCTCAATAGAGATGAGTTTCTCGTGAGTTTCTGCATCCAACCGTGGGAGCGACATAAGCAGACCAATGCTATATGGGTGACGCGGGTTTGCGTAAAACTCTTTCAATTGAGCTGTTTCAACGATTTGGCCTGCATACATTACAATAACCTTATCAACACTTCCTGCCACAACACCTAAGTCGTGGGTTATCCAAATAACCGCCATACCTAATTCAACACGCAGTTGCTTTATTAAGTCAACAATCTGGGCTTGTATTGTTACATCTAGTGCGGTTGTAGGTTCATCTGCAATTAAAATTTGAGGATTGCAAGAAAGTGCTATCGCAATCATGACACGCTGACGCATGCCGCCAGAAAACTGGTGAGGATAATCTTTCAATCGATTTTCGGCCTCAGGTATTCCAACCATTTTGAGTAGTTCTACAGCTCGCTGTTCTGCTTGTTTCTTATCCTTGTCTGTGTGGCGCAGCACAGTTTCACTAATTTGGCTTCCAATGGTCTTGACAGGATTGAGGGAGGTTAGTGGATCTTGAAAAACCATTGAAATCTGATTGCCTCTCATGTCCTGAAGATCGTGTTGATTCATCTTAAGAATGTCAAGGCCATGAAAAAATACTTCGCCTCCAACAATTTTTCCAGGCGGATTGGGAATCAAACGCATTATGGAAAGCATACTAACACTTTTACCGCATCCGCTCTCACCAACAATACCAATTGCCTCACCTGACTTTAGAGTAAATGATATGTCATTTACGGCATTGACAACTCCATCTTGTGTAGAGAAAATTGTTTTTAACTCTTTGACTTCCAACATTCTTTTTATTTTATAAAAAGACTTTAATCAATCTATTAAATCCATTCAAATTTGCCTTTAACACACACATCATCACATCCAACAAACAAAATTTAAAGATAATACAACTACTAAATTTTGAAATCTTGGAGTACCACTTTCGATCAGCATCTGGCGGGCCTCTTGACGATGTTTTTCTGGGATATCACATGGAGGAGGACGGCAACGACTGGAGGGCAATCCGATTCCGCGAAGTTTGAGCGACTCTTTATTTGTAAACAAAATTTTTAGCTGTAGCTTTCACCCCGTTCCTCTTCGTAAAGCGCTTCGTCGAGGATATCCAGCGCATGATCCATCTCATCCCTGGTTATCACCAGCGCCGGTAGCAGGGTAATGACATTTCCTCCTCTGGTCTTGAAGGCCAGCCCTTTTTCCATGCATTTGTACATTACACTTTCTGCCGCATCCACCGCTCTCGTTTTAGTTTTCGGATCGGTGACCAGATCGATACCAATATGCAGGCCCATGCCAGCCACGTCACCGATTAATGGATGGCTCTTTTTCATATGATTCAAACGTTCTATGCTGTAAGACCCCAACTCTGCAGCATGCGCCAAAAGGTCGTTGTTCTCAATGTACGCAATTTCCGCCAGGGCTGCGGCTGAACACAGGGCGTTTTTTTCATGGGTGTAATTTACTCACTACGCTTTACAAGCAAATTTCGAAATCTTAAATTGTATTCTTTTCTCATAATAACGTTTGAATATTATCTATATGATGATTGAGAACTATTTTATCAAGTCTCTGAGGTTTAATCCCTTTCATTAATTGTAGTTTTTCACTATCGGGCCAATCTAAATCAATCACCTCTGTAACTAATTCAGGATGATTGCAAATCAAAGCCATGTCACAACCGCTCTCCAATGACACATGAACACGTTCAGCGATGTTCTTAATAAAATGTGCCCCTTGCATTGATAAGTCGTCAGTAAACACAACCCCACCGAAGCCTAATTGAGTTTTCAAAATTTCTTTAATCCATTTTGATGAAAAACCTGACGGCTTATCATCAACCTGAGGATACAACACATGTGCTGGCATAGCAGCATCTAAACCCTTATTAATCAAACCCTTAAAACAGATAATATCATACTCGATTTCATTCATTGTGCGTTCATCAATAGGTAAATCTAAGTGTGAATCAATTTCTACATGGCCATGCCCAGGAAAATGCTTACCAACACACTTCATGCCAGCTTCATGCAACCCTTTTATTAACGCTCCTGCAAGTTCTATTACTACCTCTGGTTTGGAATGAAAAGCTCTATCACCAATAGCTGATGAATTCCCGTAATCCAAATCTAGCACTGGAGTAAAAGAAAAATCCACGTCAATCGCTAATAATTCCGCCGCTAAAATCCAGCCACAAGAAAACGCTTGCTCAAGTGCGTGTTCTGGAGATTGATCGTAAACTTCTCCTAATTTTGCCATGGCTGGTAAGTGTGTAAAGCCCTCTCTAAATCGTTGTACTCGACCACCCTCATGGTCAACGGCAATCAGTAAGTCTGGATTAATCGTACGTATCTCACCAATAAGTTTTTTAATTTGATGAATATCTTGATAATTACGTGTAAATAAAATCACACCACCAATGCTCGGTTTGTCAAGTTGAGTTTTCTCTGTTTCGGTCAGTGTAAAACCTGACACATCCATCATGATTGGGCCTAATTTCATTATCTAATCAATATAAGGTTTGACTTTATATACTAGCCATAATACAGGGATACCAATTAACGTGGTAATCACAAAAAATTCACTATAGCCAAATTGCATGACTATAGTACCTGAATATCCACCAAATATTTTAGGTAATAGCGTCATCAATGATGAAAACACTGCATATTGTACTGCAGTAAACTGAATATTTGTTAAACTAGATAAGAAAGCAATGAACGCAGCACCAGCAAGGCCGGCAGAGACGTTATCCATAATAATAGTCACGTAAAGCCAGGTAATATCATGACCTACATTCGCCAGCACAACAAATAATAGATTGGTGATTGCAGAGAGTAATGCGCCCAAAAAGAAAACCTTAAACACACCGATCCTCATTGCCATAATGCCGCCCAAAAATCCTCCCGCAATAGTCATGAACAAACCAAAGGTTTTTGAAATTGTGGCAATTTCTACTTTGGTAAAACCCATATCTTGATAGAAAATATTCGCCATCACTCCTAAAACAATGTCACTGATACGGTACAAACCAATAACCGCTAATAATAGAATCGCTACTTTCAAACCGTACCGATTAAAGAAGTCTTTTACGGGCTCAATATAAGTATTATTAACCATTTGCTGGTTAACAATGTTGAGTTTAATTAAGATCCTTGCAGTAATATAAGCCCCCAAGACTGCTAAAACCATGCGTAGACTGCCTACAATAAAACCAGAGAGATGTCTGTTAGCAAAAATATCAGTTAAAATGCCTTTAGCCATTTTTACAAACTCTGCTGTTGTAAGAAAAATTAAAATAAAAGCTACAACAATTGATAAGAATAATAAGAAAAATCGCAAATAGTCTGTTGTGGAAAATTCAGTTTCTTTTCTTTCAGATTTAGGTTCATTAATAATCAATGTAGTAGCAACACCAATTAACATTACACCTGCCATTATTAGATAAGTACCTGACCAAGCATCAAAACTATATATCTCTTTGGTTGAGCCTAAATAACTGGCAATAAACAAACCACCAGCGCCAGCAACCAACATACCAATACGGTAGCCTGCAATATAAGTTGCTGAAAGCATCGACTGTAAATCCATATCGGCGGATTCAATCCGATAAGCATCAATAACAATGTCTTGTGTAGCTGATGAAAAGCCTAATAATACCGCACCATAGGCCATTATTGTAAGACTATCTATACTGGCTTTTGGATCTACTGATGACATGAGTAAAATCGCACCCATAATAGCCAGTTGTGAAACCAGCATCCATGCACGACGGCGACCTAATGCCCTAGTAATAACTGGTAGAGGTAATCGATCAACCAGTGGCGCCCATACAAATTTAAAAGAGTAACCGAGTGCTGCCCAAGAAAAAAAAGTAATGGTTGATTTAACTACCCCTGCTTCATTCAACCAAAGACCAAGGGTGGAAAAAATAAGTAAAATGGGGACTCCGGCAGAGAATCCTAAAAACAACATTGTCATCACTCGAGGATGAATGAATAATTTTATACTGTTAAAGAGGTTCATAGGCTTTTTCCTTTCGGTATTATGTTGCTCACTAATTACTCAATTATAATTACATTTTCACCAGATTGAATGCTTTCAAATAACTCAATCACATCATAGTTATGCATGCGAATACAGCCCTTTGATCCTGGCATACCCATCTGTGTTTCATCAGGCGATCCATGAATATATATAAATCTATTTTTGGTATTTTGGTTATGTACCTCAATCCCATCTAACCAAAGTATTCGAGTGAGTATCCAATCCCTATCAGGGTTTTTCTTGGCTAGATTAGTATTGTATATCTCGCCCGTTGGTTGTCTTTCAACCAGCACAGAACCCAATTCAAGATTGGATCCAATTTTTTCAGCAATTTTAAATTTTCCTGTTGGCGTACAGTATGAACCCTCAATTTCACCTGTACCATTTATTGCTGTGCTAATTGAATAAGACTTTCCTTTATATTCAAGTGATTGTTTGGAAATATTGATAGTAATCATTTAGTTAATAATTCGATAGTTTGAATTTGTGAGAATTTACAGAACAAATCTGATTTGCAAACTGGTTTAATAATTCTCCCTATACGCTTGTTTTTCAGCCCGTCCAAGACAATATTTCTAGACTACTATGTTCTTTTATCAATTACTATTATTGATAATAGCATTTTTAATCTATATAAAATTTTTTGTGTACTGTGTATTGATACAAAGTATGACATCTTGTTGTAAGTTATATAGAAAACTATTTAAAAATGAATTAAATGAAAGTTCTTAATAAACTTTCCCATCCAGGTTCTGGATGGGCTCTGGGTTTCAGATCAGAAAACAAATGGATCAAGTCTTTCAATGGGTTGATTAAATTTAATGGTAAAAAAGTTAAATCTGATACCCTTTTTGATCTTGCATCGCTGACTAAAGTTGTAGGGACACTGCCTGCATGCTTTGTATTAATGAAAGAAGGTTCCTTAAAACTTGATAAAACCATCAATTATTATATCTCTAATGCTGGATGGTTCAAAAATCCATCCTTAGGTGATGTTAATATTCATAATCTTCTCACTCATACAAGTGGACTACCTGCTTGGAAACCTCTTTTCGCCATTTCTAATGAACCAACAGTACTTCATGCGAATGTTTTACAAACTGAAATTTCTAATCAGAGAAAACGACTTTACAGCGATCTTGGTTGGATTATTTTGGGACATATCGTCGAAAGAATAACAAATACACCCCTTGATCAATTCATCTCCGAAAATTTATTAAATCCTCTTGGAATGAAAAGGACTTTCTTTAATCCTATCTCACAGAACGAGAAATTAAATTGTGTTGTAACAGAAGATTGTGGTTGGCGAAAAAAATTACTCCAGGGTATTGTACATGATGAAAACGCGTTCGCTTTAGGAGGAGTTGCTGGTCATGCAGGACTATTTTCAAATTTGGATGACATGATGATTTACATGGATTCATGGCTAAACAATTTAGAAACAATTGGATTACAAAATCAGGCAATAAAGGTAAATCATAATTTTCAAAGCTTTGATAAGCTCCCAGCATATGGCTTGGGATGGAGGACATTCCCAAGTTTAGAATTCTCAGGGGTTGGCAACATAGAAGGTTCACTTGGACATACTGGTTACACAGGAACAAGTCTTTGGATGAATATTGTTAATCAACAGTCTGTTATTTTACTTAACAATAGAGTTTATCCTTCACGTTTGGATACATGTAACTCAATAAATGAATTTAGGATAAAAATTCATCAGTTATGTTTTGATCAACAACTCACTTTTTGAAATTTGTAAAGTTGATTTAAGAACATAAGGGGAAAAAAGTTATTTGCTTGTTAAACTAATACATTAATTTTATTGATTGTTAAATAAAATGTTAAAAAACGTAATTGGGCTAATGAGCGGGACATCTATGGATGGTGTCGATGCTGCCTACCTAAAAACAAACGGAATAGATATTATTGAAACAGGTATGGCAATAACTTTACCCTACGGCAAAAGTTTTAGAAATGAATTATCCGAAGTAGTTTCGAAGGGGGTGTATTCAAAAAATGTTGAATCCCAAATTACTAATATTCATGCTGACGCAGTTAAACATTTAATTAAAAAAAATGGAGATGCGAGAGGTTCTGTTGACTTAATTGGTTTTAGTGGCCATACGATTTATCATATTCCAAATGAAAAAAAAACTTTTCAAATTGGTGATGGAGCGATGTTAGCAAATTTAACAGGGATCGATGTAGTTAGTGATTTTAGAAGCAATGATATGATAAATGGAGGACAAGGGGCGCCCATTGCACCAGTTTATCATCAAGTCCTTGCAAATAATCTAAAAAAACCAGTGGTTATTTTAAATATAGGGGGAGTTGCTAACATCACATATATTGGTGATGATGATCAGCTTATATCTTTTGATACCGGTCCAGGAAATGCTTTGATCGATGATTTTGTATTTTTTCGCCTAGGTTATAGACAAGACACTGGAGGAAAGTTGGCTTTGTCTGGCAAACCAGACAAAAAAATTCTTGAATCTTTAATGGAAAATGAATATTTTTCCTTGAATATCCCAAAATCATTAGACAGAAACCAGTTTTCATTTACTACAACAAATGAATTGTCTGATGCAGATGGGGCGGCAACTTTAACTGCATTTACAGCCGAATCTATTGCGAGAAGTAAAAATTTTCTACCTAAAATTCCTTTCTTATGGCTTGTTACTGGTGGAGGCCGTTACAATGAGGCGATACTACTTGAATTGAGAAGCAGACTTGGTGAAAACGTAAAAACGGTTGAAGATGTAGGTTGGAAAGGTGATGCAATTGAGGCCCAGGCTTTTGCTTATTTAGCAGTAAGAAGTGTGTTGGGCCTACCTTTAACATTTCCCTCAACTACTGGTGTCAATGCCCCTGTAAGTGGAGGGAAACTATTTTTGACTTCTTAAAAGCCAAAAATAATTAATCTTTACCAAATAATATTCTTATAATTTGAATGCGAGCTAAAAAAACAAAATTAAATCATTTGCACAACATGTCAATATTTGAAATTGTGGAATTGATGAATGAAGAGGATACAACTGTTGCAAGAACTATAAAAAAAAATCTTCCTGAAATTGCTAATGCGATAGAACTAATTACTGATAAATTAAAAAATAATGGTCGCCTTTTCTATGTTGGTGCTGGCACCAGTGGTCGTATTGGGGTAATGGATGCATGTGAATGTGTGCCTACCTTTGGTACGCCACCTGAACTAGTCCAAAGTATAATTGCTGGAGGACAAAATGCTACAAATAAGTCTCAAGAAAATTTAGAAGACCGAACTGAAGATGGGAGGTTAGCGCTTAAACAAGTTGCTATAAATAAAAATGATGTAATTGTTGGAATCTCTGCTAGTGGGACAACCCCTTTTGTCTTAGCCGCCATAGATTATGCAAGAGAAAAGGACTCAGCAACAATTGGTTTTTCATGTAGTGTCCCTTCCCCATTGTTAGAAAATGTTAAAGTTGCAATTGGTGTAAAAGTTGGGCCTGAAATTTTGTCCGGTTCTACAAGATTGAAGGCTGGAACTGCACAAAAAATGATTCTTAACATGATTAGTACAACTGTGATGGTAAAGCTTGGAAAAGTTTACCAAAACATGATGGTCGATGTTAAGACAAACAATAATAAATTAATGCAAAGAGCCTGTAGGATAGTAATGGAACTAGGTGAAGTTAATGAGAAAGAGGCTTCTGACTTACTAATAAAGACAGATAATCAAATTAAAACAGCCATTTTGATGGCTAAATTTGATCTAAATTTGGAATCAGCTAATAATAGACTCGAATCAGTAGGTGGTTATTTAGACCAGATACTTGACGACTCATAATTATAATAATCTAGATAAGAAAATTAATTAAATATGGAGACATTTAAGACAGTACTTATAACTGGTGGTAACGGGAACCTTGGCAGGCTTGTAGCCCAACAAATGTATTCCAAAGGTATAGATGTGCTGTGTCTTGACCTTCCGGGGACCGAGCATAAGAATGAAACCAATTATAAAAACATATTTCTGGGAGATATCAGTGATCTAGATTTGTTAAACAACATCTTAAAAAAACACCGCCCTCAAGCTATTTTTCACCTCGCGTCACTTCTTTCTGGGAGTTCAGAAACGGACCTTGAAAGAGCATGGAATACCAACGCGACAGCTTCCATAAACTTGATGCAAGCTGCCATAGATTGTGAGGTTAATTTATTTTTCTATCCAAGTACAATTGCAACTTACGGTTCTAATACCAAAGACCCGCTGCCGGAAGATTTTATACAATGGCCGGAAAACATGTATGGCGTGACGAAAGTCGCTGTTGAACGTTTTGGAAGCTATCTTAAGAAAACCTGTGAGTTTGATTTCCGTTGTTTGCGATTCCCAATGGTTTTGTCACCATTCGCACCTTTATCTGCAAAGACCGCCTATCCGTCACATGCATGTCGGGCTGCAGTACTGGGCGAACCATTTAATTTCCCAGTATCAAAAGAAACCGGCATGTCTTGCATGTTTCTTGATGACGTCATTCGTAGCATTTTTGAAATTTCCCATGCACCCCAAGCGTGTCTTAAAAGTAATGCCTATAATCTGCACGGTTTTCACTTCACAGCGCAACAACTATGCGAAAATCTGAAGCAGATTTTTCCAAGTTTTGAGTATAGTTTTGAAATAGACCCTGACGTTGAAAAATTAGTAAAAGGTTGGCCTAACAAGGTAATTTCAAATTCAGCGAGACTTGATTGGAACTGGCTCCCAGAATTCGACTTTGAAACGTCAATATCTGCAATGCTCAAACTATTGACTCATGAGGCGATTTAGTATCGCAGTAAGTTATCGATTTAAAGGATTTAACTAAAAACTTGACTGCTAAAATTTAAGCTAAATAAGCATATTGAGCTTCTAATATATTATCTTTTGTTCTAATGTTTTGTATTGTTTTTAGAAATGAATTTCAACCGAAATGAGGAGAATGGTTCCCTTTTTTATTAGTCTCAACAGAAAAAAGATTACCTGCATGAACGTCCTCAGAAATATTTTTACCGACTGAAGCAGATGTTACAAAAAGGATGTTCATTTCAGGTCCGCCAAAAACACAGCTAGTAATTTGTGAAGTTGGGAATGTTATAATTTCGTCTACTTCTCCATAAGGTGATATTCTTACAACTTTTGAACCCCCCCAAACAGCTAACCATATAAAATTTTCATTATCTAGGGTTAAACCATCTGGATAACCATCATTTGGATCTAGTTCAAAAAAAATTCTTTTGTTAGAAAGTTTTGTATTATTTTTATCATAACTGAAAACTTTTTTTTGAAGACTGCTTACATGATATAGTTTTTTATCGTCATATGTGATTGCTGGTCCATTAGTAACAGTGTAAGAATCATCTATTTTTATTAACTCATAATTGGGCTTTAAGCAGTAAAATGTCCCAGACTCCTCTTTTTCTGTGTCATCCATAGTTCCGAACCACAAATTACCACTTTGATCAATCTTAGCGTCATTTAATCTGTTGTTAGGTAAGTCTCCTTCTATTTGCAGCTTAAGTTCAAATTTGTTTTCATTGTAGTTATATTCTTCAATCCCATCTTCTGTACCTACTAAAAACAAATTAGAATTTATAATAGGTAAAATCCATGTTGTTGTTTTTACTAAGTTTATTTCTTTAAAATTTTTAGTAATATAGGAAAAAGTATTAAGAGATTTCCCTTTTATATCTAGCCAAATTAAAGATTTTGTATCAGGGATCCAAATAGGACCTTCTCCTAATAGTGAATTTTTTGGATAGATAATTTCTGGTTTACCTGTCTTTAATTTTTCAACCATCTATAAAGCTACTGGGCAGGAGATTATTTTGAATTCCATATTTTAGATAATCGATAGTTTCATTAATGCCATCAGAGAAGCTTGTTAATTCAGGTAAATTAAAAGCTCTTTTGTTTTTACTTATGTCTATATTTGAGGGTATTGGGAAATCATTGCTTAGTTCCTGATCAGTAATTGCTTCATTTGAAATTGTTTCATTAAGAAGTTTTATGAATTCTGAAATGTTTACCATCTCGCCTGTAACATTAAAAATATTACAACCTTTTTGATTGGATTCAAGGGCGAGCAAAAACTGTTTGGCACAGTCTTTTGTATAATGAAGATATATATTTCCAGAGAATGGTATTTTGTAAGACTTATTTAACATTTTAAGTAAAATCGCTTTAGTTGGTGCAGAAGTCCATCCTTGATCTCTACCTGGTCCATATATAATGTAAGGCCTCATAATGACACTGTTTATTTGATTCTCTTCAAAATATATTCTTCCTGTTCCTTCATTTGCAAGTTTATATACACCGTAAAGGTTTAATGGATAAGGAGTTGTATCTTCTTTGATTGTATTAGTTTTATGAATAATTTTATCTCCATATACTCCAATTGAACTTGCAACCACAAAACCTTCAATTTGATCTTTATTTTTTAACATACATTCATATAAAGCTACTGTACCCTCAACATTAACTCTAGCACCTAAAACTGGATTGGATCTAACGAAAGGAGTCTGAAAAGCAGCTAAATGTACTATAAAATTAATTTTTTCTTTTTTGATAAGTTTGTCAATTTTTTCAAAATCAAAAATATCTATATAGTTGAAAGAAATTTTTTTAAATGATTTTTCATCTAATATCAGTTTAAGTCTGCTCAGGTTTTTACTGTTATCTAAGCATATAACTTTATCATTGTTTTCAATTAATAATTTTATTATCCAGGATCCCAAGCAACCGCAACCACCTGTAACTAAAACTGTTTTCATATAATTATCAATTTACAATATTGGTTAGTTTTTCACTATTATGACACTTGATTACTAATTCAGCAGCTGATTGTCTTAAATTTTTAACGGCTTTTAAACTCGCAGAGGCAACATGGGAGGAAAATAAGACATTGTCAAATGATCTAATTGGATGGTTTTCAGTTAGAGGTTCAGTATCAAAAACATCTAATGCCGCAGAATTTATTTTTTTATTCTTCAAAGCATTTATAAAACTTCCCATATCGATAAGATCCCCCCTACCGATATTTATAATTATTACCCCTTTTTTCATTAAAGAAAGAGAATGATCGTTAATTATATTTTTAGTTTTTTCAGTAGAAGGGCAATGCAATGTAATAATGTCTGAATTTTTAAACAACTCATTAATTTCTACAAAAGATAAACCATCTTTTTTCACAGGATTACTTATAAAAGGGTCATAAATTAATATTTTAGGCTTAAATGGTATTAGTCTTTCTACTACAGCCTGACCAATACGGCCAAAACCTATAACTCCAATCTTTAAATCATTTAGCGATTTCATTTCTTCAATTGGGACTGCCAGGCCCCATTTACCCTGTATGACTTTTTGATGATTTTTATATAGGGCTCGAGTTGAATTTAAAATAAAACCTATAGTGTGATCTGCCACTTCATCTATACAGTAATGAGGAACATTACAAACAGGGATATTTTTTAATCTTGCAGATTTTATATCGACGTTATCATAGCCAACACCGTATCTCACAATAATTTTTGCTTTATTTAGATTATTTATAATTTCATTATCTAATTTTGCAAATTGAGTGATTATATAATCCGCATCTTGAGTCAAAACTTTTAACTCTTCCTTGTTTGGGCTTTTTTCTGATGATAATTTTATTTTGCTTTCTTGAAATATTTCTTCTTCAACTGATAAATCATTGAAAAGATAATCTGTAATTACAACATTTTTCATATTAATTATAATAAAAGTCTGTTTGGTGATTTAGTAAACTCAGTTATTAATTTTATTCTCTCAAATAAATTTAACTCTATATCATTTGAGTAACAGACATTTAACGTTTGATAATTCCCCTTTAAATCAGAGAGGTACGTGCCTATTCCAATTGATAGCTGAGATGGGCTTAAAATTTTAGGATTAAAGAACTGAATGTTATATTCAGAAAAATCAATCAATACAATGGTAGATTTGTTAATTTCTGAGTTAGCATTCCGTTCCGTGGCATTTTTATTGATCTCAACCAATCCTTTGTATTTTGGATCTTTTATAAAAGTAGAGTCTTTCTTGTTTGCATTATTTATAAGACATACTTGATTTATCTTTAGGTTGCTATTTTGATTTTCGCTTTGAAAAGCGTGACCAATAATTTTTATCAAATAATCTATCAGTCTAATATTATTAGCGTTTGTTGAATCGTTATGTGCTTTTATAAAATTTAGCAATTCTGTACAATTTATTGTTGTATTTAGGAAATTTGGGACATTATTTTCTTTCTTAAGATTTTTTGAATTAAGTTCTTTATTAAAAAGATTAATATCCTTTTCTGTTATTCTATTGTTTTTACCTGTACCTACAATTTCAGAGTAAGAGTCTATGTTTAATTTTTTTGCAAGGGATTTTGCTCGAGGAGTTATAAATAGCCTATCAGAAGCAATTAATTCGTTTTCACCCTCAGGTATCGAGCTTTTATAATCTAAATCATCAACTTTGTTTTTAGTTTTTTCGTGAGCGTATTCGGTTTTTAACTCATCCGCAGAATCTTCATAATCTTCTAGTTTTATACTAACTTTACTATTAGTTTTTTTTTCGGACAAATAACCTATTACTGTCCCATATTTTAATAATTGTCCTTCCTTTGGGATATTGTGTTCTATACATAGCCAGCCCGAGTCTATTGATTCGACAGTCTGAACAGCTTTATCGCTTTCAACGTTAAATAATTCATCACCTGTATTTACATATTCCCCATTTGATTTCAGCCACTCTACGAATGTAGCTTCATCTATTGACCATCCAAGTTTTGGAATTAGAATTTCATTGTCCATATTTAATTAAGTTTTACTCATTGTACATGTCAATTATTTTTTGCTTTATAATAGATGGATCAGGAATAATTTCATTCTCTAGGCATGGGCTGTATGGTGTTGGGGAAAAGGCTCCATTTAATGTTTTTATGGGTGCGTCTAAATAATCAAAAGCTAAATCACTTAGCTTAGCTGAAATTTGAGATGCAATGCTGCAAGGTTCAAATTCTTCATCTATTATTAATAATCTTCCTGTTTTTTTTACTGATGATAAAATTGTTTCATAATCTATTGGAGAAACACATCTGGGATCAATCAATTCAATAGAGAAGTTATTGGAATCAGTCATTTCATTAATGACATCTTTTGCAATTAACAGCATTTTTGAAAGGGCGACGACAGTAAGGTCATTACCTTCAATTACAATGTTTGCTTGTCCAAATGGAATTTGATATTGCTCATCAGGGACGTCAACTTTGTTCATTATTATTTCACGATGTTCTAAAAATAAAATTGGATTATCACAATTTAAAGCAGTTGCAAAGAGACCTTTCGCATCATACGCATTTGAAGGAACTACCACTATTAATCCAGGGAAATGTGAATATAAAGAATAATAACTTCCAGAATGATGCGTTGCAGCACTATGTCCTATTCCGATACATCCTCTCATAATTATTGGCATTTTAATTTTTCCACTAGACATATACTGTACTTTTGAAATTTGATTTATAATTTCACCAAAAGCATCATTTAAGAAATCGATGAACATAAAATCTACTACCGGTCGTGCACCTGACATTGCAGCTCCACATGCTAATCCTACAAATCCTCTCTCACAGATTGGTGTATCGCAGACCCTCAATTGTCCATATTTTTCAAATAATCCTAATGTGGTGCTAAAATTCCCACCACGTTTACCTATACCTTCACCTAAGATAAATATTTTATCATTCCTTTTCATTTCATAATCCAAGACTTCGTGAGTTGCTTGTATCATGTTTTTTTGATTGGTACTTGAGTGATTATTAGTATTTGAATTTTTAGAGTAATCTGAAAACACAAAATCTAGTGCAGTAGATTTTTCCGGGAAAGGGGCTTCTTTAGCTTTTTGATAGGAGATATCAATTTTTTGATCGATCGTATCTTTTATTTTTTTAATTTCTTTATCATTAAAAATTTTCTTTTCAAGAAAATAATTTTCAATCTT
>CACERX010000030.1 GCA_902562015.1 uncultured SAR324 cluster bacterium | reverse complement strand
TTTGTTCGCGTGATTTATAACTGGCCTGCTGCATCTGCCTGATTACCTGAATGTGACACAACGAATTGAGAAGTGCTAAATTTTCAAGTAAAATGGGATTTTTAATTTAATAAAATTATTTGAAATCATTAATGAACAGAAAAAAACTAATTCTTTCAAAAATTTTCTGCTACAGCCTGATACTTTTTTTGTCTTTGTTTGCATTTGTTTCTGCTTCGGCACACGGTAAAAAGGCTGACTTAACAGATGAAGACAAGAAATTACTTACAAGCCTGAGGATTACTCCTCCATCAATATGGATCGAAGCCCATGATTTTACAGGTGAACTAAATGATGGAAGCATTATAAATTTAAAGGACTATCATCAGCGTTTTGTCCTTTTGAATTTCTGGGCCACCTGGTGTGTACCTTGTTTAAAAGAAATGCCAGATCTTGAAAAAGCGTATCAGAAAATGGGATCAAAAAAGCTGGTTGTGCTGGCTGTAGGAATGGGTGAGGAAAAAAGCAGTATCAGAAGATTTGCCGAAAAGCATGAATTTACATTTCCAATGATTGCTGATTCAACCTTGGAAATAGCACGACTGTATGGTGTTGAGAATATTCCTATCACTTATTTAATTAATCCAGAAGGAATCATCATTGGGAGAGCTCTGGGCATACGAGACTGGGCCAGCCCGGAACTGATTGAGTTTATGGATTCCAAGCTGGAATCAGTGAGCGAATGACCTATTCACATAAACCGCTGTGAATTAACTTACGTTTTTTTATAACAAAAATAGTCAAATTCACTAATTATTCTGAAACACCATTAAGCAGCTTTGACATAAAGATTTACTAAATTAATTTTTAGGATGATTCATGATTAATATCTCTTCTATTTTTGCTAAGTCACCATTCAAACCTCTAAGGGATCACATGGATAAAGTTGTTGAAAGTGTTATCCCACTTAACGATTTTTTTGAAGCATTATTTCAGCAAGATTACTCAAAATTAGAAAAAATTCAAAAACAAGTAATCCAAGCAGAAAATGAAGCAGATTCAATCAAAAATGAAGTCAGAAATAATCTGCCCAGAAATATTTTCATGCCTATTAATCGTCGTGATTTATTGGAAATGCTTGACATGCAGGACAGTATTGCCGATGTGGCTCAAGACATTGTTATTTTACTGAATATAAGAAAGATGAAAATTCCTGATGAACTGAGTCAAGATGTTATTCAGTTTGTAAAAAAATCTCAGGATGTTTGTTATTTAGCTAGAGGTCTTAGTCAAGAATTTGGAGATGTTATTGAATCAGGATTTGGGCGACATGAAATCAAAAAATTGTTAGAAATGATTGATAATGTTTCAATTGCAGAAACAGAAGCAGATAATTTAGAAGATACTCTTGTAGGCAGGTTGTATGAAGTTGAAGAAAAAATGAATTCTGTAGATGCCGTATTTTGGTACAAGATATTTGAATTGATTGGTGACATAGCAGATTTTTCGAAAAAAACAGGAAATAGATTACGATTGATGATTGCATCTAAATAGAATAGAAATCTCAAATTTTTAATTAATAAAGGGAAAATTGATTGTTGAATACGGATCAGTATTTATTACACTTGCAGTAGTATTAGGGCTCTTTATGACCTGGGGAATAGGGGCTAATGATGTTGCAAACGCAATGGGTACATCCGTAGGATCGGGGGCAATAAGCGTTAAGCAGGCAATTATAATTGCCGCCATTTTTGAATTTGCAGGAGCATTTCTTGCTGGAGGGCATGTTACAAAAACAATTCGTAAAAACATTATCGATCCTACACCAATTATGGGCAACCCTGAGATTTTAGTCTATGGTATGTTGTCAGCATTGATTGCAGCTGCACTCTGGTTGACAATTGCAAGTTGGATGGGTTGGCCCGTTTCTACTACACACAGTATTATTGGTGCAATAGTTGGTTTTGCTATAGTAGGAATTGGAGTGGATGCAGTGAACTGGTCAAAAATCGGTACAATAGTCCTTAGTTGGATTGTTTCACCTTTGGTCGGTGGTACAATCGCGTTCCTTTTAATGCGAAGTATTCAGAAATTCATTCTCGACACAGAAATTCCATTTTTGAATGCAAAACGTTACGCCCCATTTTATGTGTTCCTTGTTGGTTTTTTGATCTCCCTAGTAACATTATTCAAAGGATTGAAACATCTTGATATTGAATTAAGTATTTTACAAAGTTTTATTTTAGCAGTTATTTTTGGAGTTTTTGTGGCTGTTATTGCTTACATTATAATTAATCGTATTAGTATGAAATTAGGGGAAAGTATTCATGACCAATTCAATCATATTGAAAAAATCTTCGGAATAATGATGATCTTTTCTGCTAGTGCTATGGCCTTTGCACATGGATCAAATGATGTTGCAAACGGTATAGGACCAATGGCGGCAATCGTTAGTATTGTTGAAAGCGGTGGAGAAATGGCTCAGAAATCTAGTCTGCCACTATGGATTTTGCTAATAGGTGGTTTTGGGATTGTCTTAGGCTTGTCGACTTTAGGATATCGAGTCATACAAACAATTGGGGAAAAAATCACCGAACTTGTACCGACTCGTGGTTTTTCAGCAGAACTAGCGGCGGCAGCCACTGTCGTAATTGCTTCACGTACTGGGATACCTGTTTCTACCACTCAAATTGCTGTTGGTGCTGTTATGGGTGTCGGACTGGCACGTGGAATAGGGGCATTAGATTTACGAGTTGTTGGAGGAATTATGATGTCATGGGTCATAACACTGCCAGTTGGAGCACTCTTGTCAATTTTCTTCTTTTTCTTCTTTCGTGGGGTCTTTCTTTAATATAAAAATAGTCATACAAAACTACTTTTTGATGAAAAAATATTTTTAAATAATCGATTACTTGATTAAGGTCAAGCCTGAATCTTCTATAGACTCTGCCTGAATTTCACCCTCCAAAACGCTCAAAATCTGAATCTTTAGAATTAATTCCTTCATCTATATCAAAACTCATTTAAAATCGTACAATTTTTGCTTTCACCAAGGCTAAAGACAGTTTTTTCTTTATAATTGCTGAATTACTTTTTGGCGACATAAATAAAATACAAATACACTGTTCTTAAATTGCTTTATTGTACTGATTTCAGTAGAATAAATTTTCATAAATTTTTCAACCCCGGTGACATATCTGCGATGTCAGGAATCAATCCATATATTGAAAAACAGGAATTCGAATTACCTAAGGCAAACTATCGAATTACATTTCTTCCAATGGAAAAAAATGTTGAGGTTTTTTCTGCTGAAATTTCCTCAGAAGGAGACGGCCTCCCTGGATCAATACTAAATACCGCACTTTCGGCAGGGATCGAAATGGATCATTCCTGCGGAGGTGTTTGTGCGTGCTCCACATGTCATGTAATAGTGCGACAAGGACTAGACAGCTGCAACGAGGCAACTGATGATGAAGAGGATATGTTAGATTTAGCACCAGGTCTCGAACCCCAATCGCGCCTGGCTTGTCAATGTGTGCCTGACGGTTCTCAAGACATAATTGTTGAAATTCCTGAATGGAATCGAAACCTAGTCAGTGAAACTCATTAATACCGAAAACTCCATGATATCACTAACTGAAAACGCCGCTAAGGAGATCCTTAAAGTAATGCAGGAAAGTGATTTGAATGAAGAAGTCTGCCTACGTGTAGGTGTCAAAGGGGGTGGATGTTCTGGATTTACATATACCCTAGATTTTGATTCAAAAAAAACTAAGTTTGACCTTGAGTTTGAATCGCAGGATATAAAAATTCTGGTTGATAAAAAAAGTCACCTATATATCAAGGATACTGAAATTGACTGGAGTTACAATTTAATGGACCGTGGACTTAAATTCAACAATCCTTCTGCAAAGGGTTCCTGCGGTTGTAAAACTTCCTTCATGTTTGAGCCACCTGAACAGGAAGAAGCAGCTAAACCAAGTTGGATGTAAAAATATAGGAAAACTTATGAGTAACGAGAAGGTGCAATGACAATTGAAGATCAGATCAAGCAGGCAATAGAATCCCAGATTCCGGACTCTACTGCGGAAGTTGGAGGAGACGGAAGGCATTTTGAAATACAAGTAATTTCTCCAGTTTTTAAAGACAAACGTACACTAGAAAAACAGCGCATCGTTTACGCTGCCTTGAGTGAACTGATGGCTGGAAGCAATGCCCCGGTTCACGCCATTGCACGCCTGGATACTCTAGTACCTGAATAATATTTCCCTCTGCTAAAACTGAAACATACTGACATGAAAATTGAAGACAAACTTGTAATTTTCCCAAAATCTTTATCCGTCAAATATGCAGGCAAAATTATTGAAGAGACCGAGACACATTTAACTCTCGAGGGCGAAAATGAAGAATCCTACCTTAAAATTTTTACTCCATTTCGCGGGGTAGCCAAACTGGTTCTATTTGAGAATGACCGCTGGGTAGATGCTGAGACCCACTCTTCAATTGCCAACTTTGATTTTTCTTCACTTGGACTTGATACCATGCCTGATTTGTCTTTAGACGGTGAGAAAGATACTAAAGACAAAAAAACTAAAAGCAAAAAAAAATAAATTAACAATTTCTTTAGCAAAATTTACATGACTGAGACAATAATATCTGAGGAACTGCCACAAATTAAAATTCAAACTGATAGAGGAGAAATAATCCTCGAGCTTTTTGAGGATGAAGCACCGAACACTGTAGCCAACATGATATCTCTGGCTGAGCAGGATTTTTATAACGGGCTCGCATTTCACAGGGTAATACCTAATTTTATGATTCAAGGCGGCTGTCCGCAAGGCACGGGAACTGGAGATCCAGGCTACAAATTTGACGATGAATGTACACCAGAACGCCGACACGATGGTCCGGGCATTTTATCAATGGCTAACGCTGGACCCGGAACAAACGGAAGCCAGTTCTTCATAACCCATGAGTCCCAACCTCATCTTGACGGCAAGCATACTGTGTTCGGCAAAGTGATATCTGGAATGGACGTAGTCAATAATATTAAGCAGGGAGATGAAATAGAAAAAATACTGGTAGTGCGGAAACGTGATCATGAATATAAAGTAGAAACTCTTTGAGAAAACTTTTTAAAATACGAGGTCATAACCTGAAATAAAAACATGTAAAATTATGAGTGAATCAATATTTGAAGCTGACATTGTTCACGAAATGCGAGACTCCTATATGGAGTACGCCATGAGCGTGATTATAGGCAGAGCCCTTCCAGATGTAAGAGACGGTTTAAAGCCTGTACATAGGCGCGTGCTTTTCTCAATGAACGAACAAGGCAATGATTACAATAAGCCCTACCGAAAATCTGCAAATGTTGTTGGTGATGTTATGGGAAAATATCATCCGCACGGAGACGCTGCGATTTACGACACAGTAGTGCGTCTTTCGCAGGATTTTTCAATGCGATACCAGCTAATTGACGGACAGGGTAATTTTGGCTCTGTGGATGGTGATTCCCCCGCAGCAATGCGCTACACTGAAGTAAGGATGCGAAGAATTACGCATGAATTGCTGGCAGATCTCGACAAAGAAACTGTAGATTTTATACCAAATTACGATGATTCACTCAAAGAACCTGTAGTTTTACCTTCAAGAATTCCAAACTTACTGACCAATGGTTCAACCGGCATCGCAGTGGGTATGGCAAGCAATATTCCTCCGCACAATCTAAATGAGGTGATGGAAGCCCTCCTTTACTACATTGATAATCGCCACACTGCCACTGTTCAGGAACTAATGCAGTTCGTACCTGGTCCAGACTTTCCAACGGGAGGGACAATAATAGGGAAAAGTGGAATTTATGAAGCCTACAGCAACGGTCGAGGAATAATACGTATACGCGCTAAAACACATTTTGAACAGACTAGTGACGGGCGAGACTTGATAATAGTGACTGAATTGCCCTTCATGGTTAACAAGTCTACACTACTGGAAAAAATTGCTGATCTTGTTCGTCAGAAAAAAATAGAAGGTATTGCTGATCTACGAGATGAATCTGACCGGAAGGGAATGCGAATTTATATCCAGCTCAAGCGAGGAGAAAATCCCGACGTTATTTTGAGCAATCTTTACAAACACACGTCACTTCAGTCAAGTTTCGGCATTATCATGCTGGCCATTGTTGACAGGCAACCAAAAGTCCTGACCTTGCCTCAATTGCTTGAGTATTTCCTTCAACACCGGATTGAAGTAGTAACCCGTCGTACAAGATACGAACTACGCCAGGCCGAAGTTAAGATGCATTTGCTTGAAGGCCTTATGATCGCTCTTCAAAATCTGGATGATGTTCTGGAAATCATTAGAAAAGCTGAAAGCGGTGCAACTGCAGAAGGGGCTCTGGTAGAACGATATGCCCTTTCTAAAAAGCAGGCGCATGGAATTTTAGATATGAAACTGCAACGATTAACCGGAATGGAGCAGGATAAAATCCGATCTGATCATGAAGAAGTAGGAAAAGCAATTGCTGACTACAAGGACATCCTTGAAAAAGACGAACGTGTGATCAAGATAATTCGTGATGAGAGCGTGGAAATCCGTGACAAATATGGCGACGAACGACGTACTCAAATAATTGAGGGCGACGGCTCCATCTTGATTGAAGAGCTGATCAACGAAGAAGACATGGTGGTCACAATTTCGCGGGAGGGCTATATCAAGCGAAGTTCGGTTAGTGAATACAGGCTTCAGCGCCGTGGTGGTAAGGGACGCCTTGGCATGGGCACCAAGGATGAAGATTTCGTTGAACAGCTGTTTGTCGCTAACACGCATGATTACCTACTCTTTTTTACTAACAAAGGTCAGGTTTTCCGAAAAATTGTATTCGAGCTGCCCCAGGCAGGACCTACTGGACGCGGCAAAGCGGTAATCAATATGCTTCCTTTACGAGAAGGTGAAAGCATTTGTGCGTGCCTGAATGTACCGAAGGAAGCAGAAAACAAGTATATTTTCCTTTGTACAGAAGGAGGTGTAGCCAAAAAAACTCCCATGCTGGATTGTGCAAAAATCCGTGTGAGTGGTTTGAGGGTTATCACTCTTGATGAAGGCGACTCGGTAATTTCCGTTCAGCTTACCAACGGCAACCAGGAACTGTTTTTTGCTACCAGAGATGGTATGGGATTACGTGTCAATGAAAAAACACTGCGTCCGATGGGTCGTCAGGCACGTGGAGTGAGAGGGGTCAGAACTAGAAAAGGAGACAGGGTTGTATCCGCACTTGCGCTTTCAGGTTCAGGGGAACTGCTGACTGTAACCGAAGGTGGTTATGGTAAAAAGACTCCGATAGCTGATTACACGCTTGCAAAAAACAGGGGCAATTATGGAATGCGTACAATCAAGGTCACTGTCACGAATGGTCCCGTGGTCAATGTTCTTGAAGTTGAAGAACATTTCCAACTTTTCCTGATCACTCAGCTTGGCAAACTTATCCGGATTCCTGTTGAAAACATCCGTACAATCGGCCGTGTCACTCAAGGCAATCGGCTAATTCATCTTGAAGAAGATGAGCAAGTAATCGGCATTGCTCCGGTGATTGAAAACGAGGAAGAGGAGATTCAAGTAGAACATCAAGAAACAGCAGTTTCTGAG
The DNA here is from genome assembly GCA_902562015.1 of uncultured SAR324 cluster bacterium. The sequence goes on along the minus strand of CACERX010000030.1, from coordinate 11,261 downwards.
ACTAATGGTTCCACAATATCAACTGCAGAGGTTGAAATGCCTGTGAAACCTGAAATACACCACTCAGAAATCGATTCAGACGATTCATGACTTCGTAGCTTTAGTGGCTCATTTTCTGCATTTATAGGTCGGTATCTCTGACTCTGTCAGACTTGCACCAGACTTAAATTTTGCAGACTTTTCCACGCATCATGAAGCATTTTCTCCAAATTTCAGTAATAGGCTTTTTGCTGGTTTTGTTTTCAGCAGCATCAGCGATTCCAGTAAAATCTGGGAATATGCTCGAGCGTTTTGAGCTGGTTCCAGACCAGCAAACTCCCTACATAACCTTTGAGGGTTTCTTTGAAACATCATCTTTTTCCCAGATACAGATTCTTCCTGGAGACAAAAAAACCGAAACATCTATAATACTTCCGAACACATTCATTAATAACATATTTTTTACCAATCCTGAAATAACTTCCTTTAACGAGGATGGAATCCTTGAGAAATTATCACTAGAAGAAAAGATTAAAAGGAAAAATACAGGTGAAATAGATCCACTTGTGATACTAAATATTTCCACAATAGTTAATTATAAAATTGAGTTTGATGCAGCAAAATCAGATTCGCGTCGAATTTCCTTTGCTATGCAGAAACTTAAGAAAATGCTAATTTCAACCATCGAAAAGGAGGAAATAGCGTCAAAAGAACAGACAGTGCCACAGGCTGAAGCAGATGTTTTATTCTGGAGTGTATTCACACCCCGCCTGGTCAACAAGAGAGAAAAAATTCTTCTTCATCCTGTAACTGCCTTGATGTCATACCGGCAGTTTGACCAGTTGAATGTTACCATTCTCAACGCCTCACTAAAGCACAATGGCGCACACCGCATGGCTGAGATGCTCACAAAACGGCACAAAGTTACCATTGAAAAAAAAATGGGAGCAAAGCTAAACATAGTTAATATTTCTTCAGTGCGAGAACAAGAAACCCTACCCAAAACCAAAATTTACTATCATGCAAACCTGCTGAAGCAGGCCATCAAGCTGGCCGAGATTCTGCCAGGAGAACAATTGCTGGAACCTATTCCGGCTACAAGAGCGAACAAACTTTCAACTGATGTAGAAATTTTTGTGGGGGAAAATTTTGAATAAAATTATTGTTATTTCTTTATTTTCAGCATTACTTCTGATTAAAAGCTACGGCAATTCATCCTATGCTTTTCCGGAATATACCACTCGCCAGAAAGCACTTAAACTGGCAGGAGTGTTGGAAAAAGGTTATTTCAAATCCATAAAAATTTCCTCCGTTTTTGTAAAAAACATCGGAGAAAAAGATTATTACCTGCAAGCATTACTAAGCGATGGTTCTAGTAGGAAATGGTTAATTAACCGTATTCGCGAATGGACACAGACTGATGACCTGATCCTTAGCAAGAATAGAGCGCTTGTATTCCCATCACCTAGAACAACAGATTTTGGGGTACTTGAAAAGAATGATTTTTACCGTACTGCTTTGAATGCCACGGCATATGTAAAAACTTTTGGCAAGCATGACATTCTTGAGGGTAAGAGCCTCGTCCTTGGAATTCTTCGTTTCAGAATTCTCCAGAAAGACGACAGCAATTATTTAAAAACAAATAAAACCGGTGACCGCTTCCGTTATTTGCTGGAACTGGAAAACGGAACACATGAATATTTGACCTATACCGATGCATTCTTGATTATGCAGAGATCCGCTTTGCTTGAAGAAGTTCCAGAAACCGTCAATGTTTTAAGAAAGTCTTACAAGGTAAAGGGAATTCATAAAATCCCACTACAACTTGAGGATGAATTGCGCGAAATCTGGCGCTTCGGGATTGAAGTGGTTTTTGATATGCCTGTAATGACAGATGCGGATAAGTTCCCTTACCGTGTGGTTGAGGTAAAAAAGAAAGATCTAAATACCGGAAGACTCAAATCCAGTTTTTTTCTGCAGATTGTTTTCCCAAACGCAGAAAAAAGAACCTTGGTAAAAGGTTTCAGGAAACATGAATATCTTCATCAAGTCAAAATTGAAACAGATAAGGAGCACCAGAACCGTGTCATTTTGGAGGCCAAAATTAATCCGGATGTAATGGACCTGCAACCATATGTTGAGGTTACTGATCGTAATTCTATTATAGTAAATTATTTCATGTCACAAAATCGGGACCTTACTCAGCCTCCTGACCTGCCAGTTACCCAGTCACCAAGTGAAGTTCCACGCTCTGTTTTCACCCCTGATAAGCTTGAGACAGAATTTGAAAAAAAATACATGCAGGTACTAGTTTTACTTAGAGAGGCTCAGCAACTGCAGAATATTAATCTCAGGATCAATGCTTATTTTAAAGCCCTAGAAGCTCTAAAAAAAGCTTCTATGTCAGCAAAGAATGATATCCAGATAACCCAAGCCTTGAATCAGCGTGATGTCCTGCTAAGAACACTTCCCAAGCTAATTATAAGGAATGTGCAGATGACAATACTTGCAAATAAATTGGATCAGCAGGGTACAAAAGCTTCCCCTAAACTAAGTAGAGAACTGTTGGCACAACTTGCGCAGGCAGAGCGTTATGCTTTCAACGAGGACCAACAACATAAAATCGCTTCTCTCCAAGAAATACTGCGCTAAAACATTCCTACACAGTCTTTCGTTACTATTTCCTAAATATATTGTTATATCACTACTCTCAATAGTAAAGTACTTACACAGTCTGGTAGCAAGCTTCGTTTGGGACTGAAAGGTCTAATTACAAATCATTTAACCTAAGAATCCTCTGTTATTTTTAGATAAGTTTTCAGTTTTTACTGGTTATAAGGGCTTGTTGAGTAAAGGAGTGTTACCTACATTATTGCTACCATCACATGATCAAGACAGAAAGATTGAAAAACTCCATTGTAAAGAAAATAGAGATCGAATTTGGATTAGTTAAAATTATTAGTATTTTGGTAGAAAGTAAGTGAGAAAAACGAATTTAGGATACTTGAGAATGCATAAAATATAAAACATTAATTCTGCATAAAATACATCGATGTTTTCAGTTCATTGCTATAGTTGGCAAAAGGACTATTTTTCGAGATTACAATTTGCTTAAACTGATCATCTTTACCCTTACCCCAGTAATAGTAATCCATATAAGTGTTTCTATCGCCTTTTTCTAACAATCCTGCCATAACATCATTTGTACCGTTTTTCATTTGATCTATACAATTCTGAAATTTTTTTTCTATTTTAAATATAATTTTAATGCCTGTAACATTCTCATATTTTTTCAATATTTCGTATACAAAACCTCCTTTGACATTGTTATTTTTATCTACTTTGATGAATGTTTTTTTCCCGGCCTTTAATAAGTCTAAACCCCAGCAGCTTTTCATAACCCCATCGTTAGTGCTCAATAGATTACTCAAACTATTTTTTATATAAACTTCATCAACCTGTTTGCCATTCACCATTTTCCAAATGATATTGCCCTCTTTGTTATAAAATGTAACGTTCCAAGGCTTATTCCCAATAAATTCACCTTTGTACTTACTTTCATCAAGAAAAGAATAAACCCCCTGACCATGTTTTTCTCCTTCCTTCCATTCTCCTTCATAATTCTCACCATCTGATAAAACTACAGTACCTTGACCATGAAACTTCCCATTTTTCCATTCACCTTCATATTTACCCCCATCAGGCCAAGTGAAGGTTCCATAACCATTCCTTTTATCGTCACGAAATTCCCCTACATACTTAGACCCAACTGATGAAGTGAAAATCCCTTGACCGTATTTTTTCCCATCCCTCCATTTACCAACGTACTTTGTACCGTTTGTTGAAGTCAGGGTTCCATAACCATTCCTTTCCCCATTTATCCATTCCCCTACATACTTTGAACCATCAACTTGAATTAATTTCCCTTGACCGTTTTTTTCCCCATCCTTCCATTCACCTTCATATTTTTCACCTTCAGGAGAAGTCTCTATTCCCTGACCGTTCGGTTTACCATTATTTACATCACCTACATATTTTCTATCCCTTTTTTCATCTCCTTCCTCATACCACTCTTCTTTACCATCCTTTTTAAAAAATTGAAACAAAATCCCCCACTTCATAACCCACTTGCCATTAACATACTTTCCAAGAAGGGTTCCTTCCTTATTGAAATGTTCAGTGAACCACTCCTTTCCAATTTTCCATTCACCTACAACACTTTTCCCATAGGAAAAAGGGTAAGACAACACACCAAATCCATCTGGAGCACCATTAGAGACCTCACCTTCATACTTAGGTTGAACTTTATCTTGTCCAAAAGTCTTCCATACTAATCCTGAAGAACTTTTAAATAGGTATAAAACACCTATCTCACTTGACTGTGCGCATAAATTAAATGTAGAAAGCTGAAATATTATGATGAGGGATAAATGTTTCACTTTGTCACCTGTTTTTAGCATGAATCAATCAATTATATACCATTTTTATGGAGATTTTACAAGTAAAGGGAGTCTACTGTGAAAGTATTTAAAAATGATGACTTAGCAGATTATTATTGCTTAAGTTAAAGGGATATAATGGAATAAATGTTGTAATCGATTGTTAAAACTTGTTAGAAATAGCCCTAGATTTATTATTTTTTATTCCATACATTTTTTTCATTTCTAAACAATTTTATTAAGCAAAAGAAGTATGATCTTGAAGAGAAGCTAAAAGATCCATCAAAGAATATAATTATTTTTCTAAACTGATATTTTGTCATATTCCATGCATAAATCAGTTAATTTATAACCTCAATCAAAAAAATTAATGAATGCAAAAAATATTAAACCATTTGAAATCTTAAAAAGCTGGCAGCAGAATCTGAATGATGGGAATTTATCGGGTGTTCTGAAACTTTATGACTTAAGCTGTGTATTGATTCCTACTTTTTCCCCAGATATTCTTACAGATCACGAACAGATAAAAAAATATTTTATTAACGTGATTGAAGTTCAAAAAGGGAATGTTAAATTTCAACTTAATTCTATTTACGAACAACAAATCGTGGAGAATATGTACTTACTTAGTGGAAAATATTTTTTTAATTTAATAGGAAATGAAAAAATACCAGCAAGATTTAGTTTCCTAATCAATACCTTTCATGAAAATCCAATAATGCATCATCATTCATCACGATGCATAGGCGTCTGAACAAAAATATGAAATAGAGAATAACAAGTTTGTTCTAAGTGACTAAGCTTATTTTTTGCTGTAAAAAATTCAAATTTGATTAAGGGATTTGTAAATATAGAAATATAAATTGGAAATAGTAGCCTTTATAGCCAAAGGGAGGTTACGAATTCTATTTCAGTGAATGATTCTCTTTTAAGGTTTTCTGTGGATAATATCTTCCTTTTACAAACTTTCCAACAACTTCCCCGTTTTCTTCTGTTCGGAAGGTGTCCCATTCCTTATTCTTTCTAAAAACACCCTCTGCCGTAATTCCACTAAGATAAGTGAATTTACCATTACCATGAAAAAACCCTTTCTTAAATTCTCCTACATATTTTTCAACTTCGTACCAGGAGTATGAACCTTCACCGTCCGGAACGCCATTGAGTATTTCACCTTCAAAAACTCCATGTATTTTTCTGTCTCCTTCGGTCATCCACTTTTTACCTCCCAGCTCCCATTTTGAAAGAGGGACTTCCCTGAAAAGTGTTCCTCTTTCTCTTTTTTCTAATATGTTTTTCTTTTCTTTCACATCTTTCTTTACAAAAATTAACTGTTCGCCTCTTCTATATTTTTTTATAATTCTTCCATATTTATTATAACCGGTGATATTCCAAAGCATACTTTTTTTCCATTCTCCGAAAAAACTGTCCCCGTTTGTTCTGGTAAATGTCCCTTTACCATGAAATTCACCATCCCTCCATTGGCCATTATATGTGTCACCTTCCCATTTACCTTTTCCGTATACAAAAATTCCCGAACCATTTGGTTTCATATTAATGATATCTCCAACAAATTTGCCATCATTTTCTTCATCTCCATAATCATACCAGCCCCAAGTACCATTTTCATTACGGTATGACAAAATACCATGATATTTTTTTACTCTGGCAACTGCCTGAGTGTGGTAATTTTGCTGAAAATCCTCTGGATTTCTGTAATCAATTTCAGTAATAGCTTCTGTAATTTTTTTTTCTCTTGTCCCTTTATGCAGCACCTTCTCAAAGCTCGCTTCAATTTCAAAAATAGATCCTTTATCCGCTTCACTAGCAAGATCCTCGACCTGAAATGGCTCCAGCTGTTTTTCAGGAATAAGCACTGGTCCCTGAAATTCTTCAAGCTCAGAATTTGAAGTTTCTTTTTCCTGATAAAATGTTTCAAACTGAATATTTTCCTCGGACTGACCAAAAAGAGGGAAAGATAGAAAAAATAAAGTCAGGGTAGTTATTATTTGTCTCAAAGGCATTTCTAACAAAATTAGTTAAATAGAAGCATAGATATATAATCATCTAAGGTGTTACTCAAGACCAGATCTGTATTGTGCAGTGTTGTGTTTATAGGAAATTTTAAAACAGTGACCGAATTAATTAGCTTTGTGACGGACTGCTTTCTGTTAAGTTAAAAAGATTTGAATGATTCCCGCAGAAGATATAGGACTCAGGAGGTAATTAAAAGCTAGTTATGCATAAAAAAAGTAAAATATGCATAATTTTGATATATAGAGTGGTTTTTTTAGTATTTCAATAACAGAAAGATCTGTAGCAACAAAAATTTTGATCAATCAGACCTGGTATTCACTCCATCTTAGAAATACTGAGGGAATCTCCTCACATTTTTCTGAGCAATACTTTCTTTTGCCCTGCTTTTTTTGAAGGTTATTTATAACTTCATCGCCACAAATAATACATTCTTGATTTTTCACAACTAGACTCCAATTATTATTATATCAAGTTAATACTTATACTACAGCAATGAAAATGCCAAAAAACTAAATCGAATATTGTTCAGCAGACTTTAGGTAAAATTTTAGTCAAGATTTAGATTCCTACGTTCATCAAAAAATTCCGCAAATGCGTTATCGCTAGTCATAGAATCACTGTAAAAATCATTCGTTGAAACTTCCTCATTATAACACGTCTCTATATTGGAATTACAACAGACACAGAATTCTTGACCATTTACAAAAACAGTTTCATATTCTTTTTCACAAGACTCTCCGCAGTTAGGACATACTCTCTGGTCCAACTGTAATTCGTTTTTTTCTGCAACTTGCATATTTCCCCGCAATGTTTTGAATAGATTTTTCTATAAATATATAAGTCTATTTATGCATTTGATGTTCCTGTTTTAGTGTTTAAGTAAAATAATTGGTTCGTTGCAAAAGGTTGTAATATGTCTCCGCAATGGCTTTTGAACTATTGCATATAATTTTGTCACTCACAAAAAAAAGATTTTCACAGATAATTGTGGTCTGAGTATTCTTTGACACATGAAGCTTGAAAGTCTTTTAGTAATTTATATAATCACTGTTTTACCCCATGAAACCACTTCTTAACCACCTTCCCGGTGCTGTCAAAATTAGTTATGTTCCAAATCTTGTCATTTTTGTACTCTCCTACCCATTTGCTTCCATCAGCAGATGTTAATGTCCCTTCGCCATGACGTGTCCCATTTTTCCACTGCCCTTCATAGTTGATTCCATCAGAAAAATCAATAATCCCGTACCCATCCATTTTTCCTTTCTTCCATTCTCCCTCATACTTTTCATTACCAGTCCAGCTGAAAATACCATGGCCATTACTTAGGCCGTCTCTCCATTTTCCTACATACTTCTCACCACTGAACCAAGTGAAAGAGCCCTGTCCGTTTCTCGTACCTTTCTTCCACTCTCCGGTGTATCTGGAACCGCTTTTGAAAATATAAATTCCCAAACCCTCTTTTTTACCATCTTGCCAATTTCCAACGTATTTATCCCCATTTCCCCACATAAATGTTCCCTGACCATTTCTTCTATCATTCTTCCACTCCCCATTAAACTTTGAGCCATTCGGGTAAGTGTATGTACCCCGACCTTCCTTATTACCTTTCTTCCACTCTCCTGTATATATTCTTCCATCTAAGAATTTGTATGTTCCCTTGCCTTCAGGAAGATCATTTATAAAATCACCAACGTACCTTTCACCGTTAGACCAAGTATAAATTCCTTTCCCACTTCTAATTCCATTCCTGTATTCCCCGACATATCTGTCTCCTTCCCCTTTCCCGATTCCATATGTATAGGTCCCCTCTCCATGCATTTTACCATTTTCCCAGTCACCAAAGTACTTAGAGCCATTTTTCCATTGGTACATGAAATTTGACCTTTTAGTTTGAGCACAAAGAGGAAAAGTTAATAATAAGAAGACAATCAAAATTAGTGAAATTTTTTTCATAGTATCTACCGATATATTGGATTTTGCTTGGAAAACATATACCATCATACGGTGTATTACAAGAATCATGCAGTCTACAAGGGATTCCCCCTTAAAATGGTGTATCTAGTAACTTTAGCAATGGTGTATAGGAATTTTTAAAATGTTATAAATCAAATAGGAGCCCTTATGGAAAGACGAAGGACAATTGAAACCGAACATGAACGCTTTTCGCCTTATGATAGATATGGAACAGTTTGCAGTGGCTTGAAATGGTTGCAGTTGAGTAAAGATGAGAAGCTTGAACATGAAGTTTTTATTGTAAAGTTTGAACAGGGAAGCTCGTCAAGTTTACATAAACACAAAGGATTTGAAGAGTTTTATGTGATCGATGGAGAATTAATTGATGATGATGGAAAAGTTTTCAAAAAAGGTGATTACATAAAATTTGAAAAAGGAACTAAGCACTCATCCCACTCAAAAACCGGATGCACTCTTTTGGTGATACTCTATGCAGGAACAAATGAACTGACTAGCTGATTATCTGAGTATTGAAATCTTCACAAAAATTTTGTTTTTTTATCCATTATTTTTTTTCTCCTTCAACCCAGCTGCCTGTAACATGTCCGAAACTATCATAATTCGTGATGTTCCAAGGTTTATCATTTCTGAATTCACCTACTCCTTTTCTTCCATCGGCTAAAGTGTATGTTCCGTAACCCTCATATTTACCATCTTTCCAATCACCTGAGTAGCTTTCTCCATTTGCCCATAAGAATACACCATGTCCATGACTCTTGCCATACTTCCATTCTCCAAAATATTTATTCCCATACGGCCATGTGTTGGTACCTTGACCATGTCTTTCCCCATCTTTGAAACTGCCTTCATACATTCCCCCATCTGAAAAAGAATACCTACCCTGACCATTCAGTTTACCTTCCTTCCATCCACCGGAATACTTATCTCCATCATCCAGAATTAGTTTTACCTGAACATCATGTTGGCTTTCAATCCATTCTCCTGAATATTTCCTGCCATCAGAAGAAATATAGATACCTTGCCCATGTTTTCTACCCTCCTTAAAATTACCTTCATACCTGTCACCTTCTAACTTCCCTTTTCCATATGTTAATGTCCCTTGTCCACTTTGAAGTCCTTTTTTGAAAAATCCTATATACTGTGTCCCATTTGACCAGGTATAAGTCCCCTGACCATGAAATTTATCCTGCCTGAATTCGCCTACATACTTATCTCCATCAGGTGAAGTAAATATTCCCTGTCCGTGTTTCTTCCCATCCTTGAATTCACCTACGTATCTTTCCCCGTCTGAAGTTGTTAAAGTTCCTTTTCCGTCTCTCCTATCCTGCCTGAATTCTCCTGTATACCTCAATCCAAAGGAAGACGTGTATGTACCCCGACCATGTTTTTTGCCTTCCTTCCAGTTACCAAAAAAAGTCGTGCCATGTAATGAAGAGACACCCAATCCTTCAGGTTTGCCATTTTTTATTTCACCTTCGTATTTTAAATGTACTGCTTCGTCTCCAAATGTTTTCCATTTTTTCCCAGAAGTGGTTTCCCATTGGAATAATACAGCGTTTTGTTGCGCAAATAGGGCTGAGCTGAAAAGTAGAAATGATAAAAAGATGAAAATAATACAGTTTTTCATGTAATTATACCCGACCATAAGTTTTATGTTTTTAACGTTCTGCTCCTTCTAAAATCTTTCCAACAATTTCTCCGTTAATGTTGAATACTGTTCCAGTCCATCTCACATCTTGCTTCCATTCTCCTGAAAACTTGAATCCATCAGGAAAAGTGAATGTCCCCTGACCATCTCTCATCCCGTTTTTCCATTCACCAACATATTTTCTCCCGTCTGAAAAAGTTTGCGTCCCTTGACCATGTCTTTTACCCTGTTTGTAAAATCCGGCATAAATTTCTCTACCTTCTGAGGAAATATAGGTCCCATGACCATCTCGCAAACCATCTTTCCAGGTTCCTATAAACTTTCTTCCATCAGGATAAATATGAGTACCTTCACCTTCCCATTTCCCGTCCCTAAATTCTCCCATATACTTGAGTCCATCAGATAAAGTGAGACTGCCATGTCCATGCTTTTTATCCTGCTTGTAAGAACCAACATATATCTCATTACCATTAGAGGAAATGTAAATACCTTGACCATCTCTCATTCCACCTTTCCATTCACCAACATATTTTCTCCCATCAGGATAATAAAATGTCCCATTCCCATCCCATTTTCCCTGCCTGAATTTTCCCTTGTAAATAAAACCATCAGGATTAATTTCAATCCCAAATCCATCTGGGCTACCATTATTTATCTCTCCCCTGAATTTAGGATCTTTTTCCTGATTCCCAAAATGCTTCCATTCATGAATTTTATTGCCTGTACTAAATCTGTATAGCACACCGATTTCCTGAAAAAAAAGAGTGGATGCGAGTAGAATCAGAGATATGAGGGGAAGGAAATATCTCATATGGATCCTTGATAGACCTGCACATTTGATTGTTTAAATATTATTTACAATCTTTGCGCACTAATAGAAATGTTATTTAAAAATGAAGTTAGAATACTTAAAAACAAATTTCAGACTTATTTGTCGTAAAGAGTTGTATCCCAGGGACTGTCGTCTTTGAATTCTCCTTCTAGCTTGCTCCCATCCTGGTAAAAAATCGTTCCCTGTCCATTTTTTTTACCATTCTTCCAATCACCTTCATACTTGTCTCCATTGGACCATGTGAATTTTCCAGTTCCATCCATTTCTCCATCTTTCCATTCACCTTCATACTTTGCTCCATCTTCAAAAGTTAATGTTCCCTTGCCATATCTCTTTCCCTCCTTCCATTCACCAT
>CACERX010000029.1 GCA_902562015.1 uncultured SAR324 cluster bacterium | reverse complement strand
AATAATTTTTTCATAAAATAATATTTAGTCAAAATAATTAAAGTTTCATCCCTGATGTCATTGTATTACTAATAAAAAACCGTTGTAATATTAAAAATACAATCATGCTTGGAATGGCAAGCAAAGTAGCGGCGGCGGCTCCCATTCCATAGTAGTCCGTGATTTCTGTGCTCCCCATAGTTGTGGAGGGTGCGAATTGGGCAATCCCTACAGGTAGGGTTTTAACTGTATCTGAGCTGCTCATAAGAAGAGGCCAGAGATACTGATTGAAATTTTCGGCAAAAGCCAAAATCCCTACTGATGTACAGGCAGGAACTGATAGTGGAAGAATTACATAAATGAAGCGCCTCCAAAGCCCCGCGCCATCAACAGCTGCAGCGTCTTCAAGATCACGTGGTATACCTAAGAAAAATTGACGAAACAAATAAACCGCAAATGGACTAGCAATTGATGGAAGAATAATCGACCACCTTGTCCCCACCAAGTCCAATGCTCCCATCATGCGATATAAAGGTATCAAAAAAACTTCAAATGGCATCATAAATGATGAAAGCACCACCCAAAATAAAACAGTACTTCCGAAAAACTGTAACCTTGCAAACGCATAACCAGCAGTTGCTCCAAGAACTATGGTCAAAAATGTTGAAATGATTGTTATGTAAAGACTATTAAAAGTCCATTGTGCAATCGGTTTTAGAAAAACCCTATCATAATGGAAAGATGTAAATTCTGAAGGTATCCATTGAGGAGGGTTAGTCAAGATTTCTCCTGTAGGTTTGAATGAAGTTACAATTATCCACAATATTGGAGTGAACCAAACAATGGTGAAAACCAATCCCAAAATTGTAATTGTGGAATAGATAACTTGTTTTTTAGACTTGGATTCCAAAAAAATCATCTTTTGTCATCTTTTGCTAATAATATTTCTGATCTCCACGCAACAAAGTGAATCGCAATATAGTTAAAATCATAATCACTACAAATAAAACGACACCAATTGCTGAGGCCAAACCTTGCTCATAACGGGTAAAACCTTCTTTAAAAATATAAAAAACAACTGATGTGGTGTAGTCACTAGGCCCCCCATATGTGATAATATGGATGATACTAAAAACTCGCATTGCCTCAATAAGAGAGACTGTGATCACCAAAGTAGAGGCAGGAAGCAAAAGTGGGAATGTCACCTGCCAGAAGATTTGCCATGAATTTGCCCCATCAATGCGTGCGGCTTCATTCAAATCTCCTGGAATATTTTGCAATGCGGCAAGAAAGATGACCATGCTGAATCCTGCCACCCACCAACTTGAGATAAAAGCGATTACTGGTAAAACAAGGGTTGTGTCTTTCAACCAGGCAGTCCGGCCGGGCAGGCCAATTAAATCCATAGTAACGTTGACTAGACCGAATTGTGTTTGAAACATCCAATTCCAGATAATGGCAACAATGGAGGCTGTCAAGACAAAGGGTGCAAAGAAGACAAAACGTGAAAGAGTATGGGCTGGGAATTTCGAGTTGACATAGACAGCCATAGCCAAAGCAATAAAAAAAGTCATTGGTACCACCATCATCGCATAATGAAAGGTGACAAAGAAGGCACGCCCGATTTCTGAACTGCTAAAGACCTCAAAGTAATTTTCAAGTCCAATAAATTTTGGAGTTCTTGGCCCTATTCTAGCGTTGGTGAAACTGGTGTATACTCCTGACAAAAAGGGATAAATTCTAAAGATTAAGAAAATAATCAAAAATGGGATAATAAACGTATAAGCATTAGGATTAAGTGCCTTCAAGGTCAGATTCCACCAGGAATCTATGGGGACTCGTTGATGATTTATTCTATTTGGAGGCGTGATTGGTGTATAGGCTGACATGTAATATCCACTAAATATTAAGAAGTTTTCGTTAATATCCTAGCTTAACTGTTCACACAAAAAAATAAACTGATTTAAGAGTTAAATCCAAGGTCACTTATTACTTGGATTGCTCCCAAAACCACTCATGTTTTTTAATTTTTAAGTTATCCCACCGTTCCCAGTAATGTGCAATGGAGCTGTCACTCCAATCCTTTTCCAGAATCTCCCAGGTCAAGTCCATGTGAGGCAAGAGCCAGTCTTCAGCTATCATATGACTTTCACCGGTATACCGAAATTCTGTCGAAAGTCGTATCATATCTGAAGTTAAATTTGGAGCTGCACCGTGTATGGTGAGCATTTTAAACATCAGTAGATCACCAGCTTGGTAGCCTGACTGAACCCATTCTAGGCTTGGATCGATGTCGACTGTTCTTTGGCCAGGTCCAAGGGCAACTCTCGGCTCAAGGAAACCTGCTTTGTGGCTGCCTTCCAATACTTGCAGTCCCCCAACTTCAAGAGGTATATCACCCAGCGGTGCCCAACAGCTGATTGTCTCAGTTGAGCCACCGACAAAGATCCAGTCCTGATGCGGATGGGTCTTGCGCTCATTGTCGTTGGGAAAGGCAATGCGTCCGATTGTCTGGGGGAAAGGGAATACTGGCTCCTGAAAGATGGTTTCCATGATACTTATGATATCTTTGTTAAACTTGAGACGATGGAAATCTTCTAGAGCCTGAACTTTGGCGTATACTGGAGCATAAGCTTCATCTCTTTCCATAATCGGCTCATGATCCGTCAGGGCATCCATCATCTCAGTCCCAGGTTTCAACCAACCAGCTTTTTGACAAATTTCAAGGATTTGGAATTTCAGCTGTAAAATTTCATTTTTCGGGATGATGCCTCTAAAAAACAAATATCCATCGTCACGCAACTGCTTTCGCAACTTTGATGAATCATTAAGAAGTTTGTTCGATTCTTTGAACGGTTTCATTTTGTATTAGTTTTTAATATAAATTTATATTTTGTGGCAAAAAATTGTCATTTTGTGTTGTATTGGTATTAAGGTACTAGAGTAGTTTTCAGAGCCTTATGCCAACGTTTTTGATGCGCAGGTAGTTATGTACACCTGCGAGACCTCGTTCAACTCCAACACCACTGTCTTTTATACCTCCGGTCGGCGCCTGTACACCTCCGATAAACCAACCGTTGATCCAAACTGATCCGCATTCGAGCCTGCGTGTCAAGTTTAACGCACGGTTGATATCACGAGTATAAAGACCTGCAACCAGTCCATAATCCAGCTTATTGGCAATCGAAAGTGCTTTGTCTTCACTTTCGAACGTGACAACGCTTGCGACAGGACCAAAAGTTTCTTCGTATGCAAGCGGAGTAGAAGGATCTACCTGATCAAATAGTGTCGGCTCAATAAAATAACCATGTTCCAGATGAGCCGGACGGCCCCCACCAAAACAAAGTCTGGCACCTTTTTCTTTAGCAGCTGCGATATGCTGCATGACTTTGTCGTATTGTTCTTTTGACACCAGTGGTCCAAGATCAGGATCATCCAACCCGTTGCCGATCGTCAGTTTTGCGGCTTTTTCCTTGAACCTCTCGATGAATTCATCTTTTATACTCTGATGCAATATAAAACGCGAAATTGAGGAGCAGACTTGGCCAGAGTTTTCGAAAGCTCCCTCTATAGCATGATCGGCAGCACGTTCCAGATCGGCGTCTGGAAATATAATAATCGGATTTTTACCACCAAGCTCAAGCACGGTAGATTTGAATGTTGCTGCAGCACTTACCGAAACCTTGCGCCCGGTTTCCACTGAACCGGTAAACGTTACTCCGTTGACGCGAGGGTGTTTTACCAGTGCTGCTCCAGCCTCTTCACCATAGCCGGTGATTACATTCACCACACCATCCGGGAAACCGACTTCTTTTATCAGTTCAGCTAGCCACAGAGTGCTAAGCGGTGATTGTTCCGCCGGTTTTAAGACTGCAGTACAACCTGCTGCTAAAGCAGGTGCTAGCGAACGGATCACCATACCCAGTGGGAAATTCCATGGCACTATATGGGCAGTAACACCAATGGGTTCAAGCAAAGTAAAATCTACAAAGTCCACTCCTAACGGAATAGTATCGCCTTGCATTTTATCGCTAGCACCTGCGTTGTAACGCAGAGTTGCAACGACACCATCAATATCTCCTAGAGATATTTTCAGAGGTTTACCGACATCCCGTGTCTCCATTCGAGCCAGCTCAATGCGATTTGTTTGAATGAGCTCTGCCAGGGAATATAATAATTCACCGCGAGAAGCAGGAGAAAGTTGCTGCCATGGACCGTGCAAAGCCTTCTCTGCTGCGTGCACTGCGAGGTCTACGTCTTTCGCAGTCCCACGTGAGACTTCACAAATCGCTTCCTCGGTTGAAGGGTCCAAAGTAACGAATGTCTGACCGGATTCGGAGGGTTCCCAGCAGCCATTGATAAATAGTTGGTTGTTAGTGGAGTCCATAGGATAGAATTTTCTCAAAAATGATGGTGGCTCGCCTTAGTTATTCTCGTTTATGACACAAGGTAACTTTACTTTTACGAACACAAAGACGAGACACCTTTCGTGGAATTAACACGTACTTCTGAAAAAATCATTTTTCAAAAGACTATGATAAGCACCACATTTTAGGGGGGTACTCATCAAACGCTTGCAGGTTCCTTCCGAAGCAACTTTGTGAGATGTTTATCTAATTCATTTAGACCTTCATTCACACTTTTCTGTTTGAGCCAGACCTTATCCATAATACGAGTAACCGCGCCGTCACCAGAATAAACAGCGAATTCGGATCCCTTTGAATGAGCGACATCCCAGAAAGCATGCTGGCCATTGTCTTCAGAGGGTTGGAAGTGTTTCTTATGATCTGATCTGGTATAGGCAGGGTACGAAAGCCCTTCTTGTGTCACTGGAATTTGTGAGGAGGCCACGGCAAATTCTCCAGCATTTTCAATGAAATATTTGTAAATGTTGACCGCAGCTTCCTTGACTTCATCCGAATCCCCGTAGGGAAGTACAAAAGCACTGTATTCATATTGCACAGCTCGCTTATCTCCTAATATTGGCATCACATCTGTACGAAACTTCATGCCTTTCTGCTTAAGCGAGCTACCAACCATCCATGTCCCAGTGTAGAACATCGACCCCTGACCTGTGAGCCAGTAGTCGTAGCGTTGATTAATATCGGGATCTGTTATTTCCCATTTATAAAGGCAATTGAGTATAAATTCCGCAGCTTTCCGTCCAGCTTCATTGTTGAAATTAGTTCTTTTACCATCTTCCGTAATTATTGAGCCACCATACTGATAAAGCATTGCTCCCCAGATATTGTTAGGCAAGATACCTGATTTTGGACATTCAAATCCGGACTGAACGACGTTTCCACTGCCGTCGCGCAAGGTCATTTTTTTGGCCCACTCAAGCCACTCATCAAAGTTTTCTGGTTCTCGATCTGTTGGCAAACCTGCTTTATCAAGATGATTCTGGTTGTACAGAAGGACCCATGAATTCCAACCATGTGGAAGCGCCATTAGTTTCCCTCCAAAACGAGAACGATTTACCAAAAATGGCATCATTTTGTGAAGTGGATAGTTTACTTGTTTAACTAGATCATCCATCGGGTCTAGTGCATCAATTCCAAGAAAACCTGCTATAAATGGAGAGTCAGTTTCGAATAGATCAGGCAAATCGTTTGCACCAAAAGCTGCAGCAAATTTTGTATCTGCCTCTCCTACTAGATTGTCATAAGTTACGTTATACCCATATTTTTTAGCAGCACGTTTACCAAATTCGATCATTGGATCACCTTGGGTGGCACCCAGTCCCAACCAAAATTTTAGTTGTCTCAAGGCATACGCTTTCTGGGGAGTCAAGTTGTATGCTGCCGCACCTGCAAGTGCCAAAGTTGTATTTTTGATGAATTTTCTTTTTGTAATCTTTTTCATAATAGTTTCCTTATTTTATAGAGTTAACTAACGATTTAATTGCTAGATTAAAAAATTTTTTTCACTACTCATACTTCATCCAGATCATACAAGTTACCTCTTAATACCCGAGGTTACACAAATAGTATTTGTTATGCATATCCTCCTATTTTAGGTACATATGCCTAAAATGTTAATAAAATAGAACCGATATGTTACAAAGACTAATTTTGCAGAATTTAATTAAATATTATAGCTGTGTCAAGATTTTTTTTATAATAAAACCGATTTTTTTATAAATAGATATAATTTCTATATAAATTACAGTTAATTAATTATTTTATGAATTATAAAATAGTTTCAAATTAGTATTTTCATAAAAATATGTTGTAAATCTTACTTTAAGATTGTGCAGTGATTTTCTTTGGCTAGTTTTTCCAAAGTTTATCTTCTTAACCTGGCAATACCATCAGTTCAGTGTATATATTAAGTACCTGCGGTTCATCAGGTGCCACCAGTCAGACACCCTTCAAATAATTATTAATTCTTGAGAAATATCCCATACTATGTGATAACTTTTTTGAAAATTCGACTATTAAAATAAATATAGTTTATATTAGATTGCATGGAGCAATATATTTTTGGTTTATTGAGTGTTGTCTAAACCACCCGGGATACTCAGTGAACCCAAATCGGACAAATCTTAATTTTTGTCAACCAACCCAATTGCCATGACGAACACTGACACCACCTATCCCTACGCTGGAGTCTTTCCTATCGCCCCCACACCCTTTAACGAGGATGAATCCCTTGACTTGCCCGGGCAGAAGAGGGTGTTGGACTGTATGGTTGATCAGGGCGTGGATGGGATCTGCATCCTCGCTAACTACTCCGAACAGTTTCTGCTCACCGACGAGGAACGTAATATCCTGTTGGAACTTTGCCTGAATCACGTTGCCGGGAGGGTTCCAGTGATCGTGACATGCAGTCATTTCAGCACTCGTGTTGCAATTGATCGAGCACTGCTGGCAGAAGCCGCAGGTGCCAGAATGCTGATGCTCATGCCCCCGTATCACGGAGCCGCACTGCGTGCAGACGAGCATAGAACCTTCGAGCATTTTGCGAAAATAACCCAGGCCGTTTCCATCCCGATTATGGTACAGGACGCACCCTTGAGTGGGGTTAACCTCTCCGTTAGCTTACTGGTACGAATGGCGAAGGAATTACCGCAGGTGAATTACTTTAAGGTTGAGATGCCTGGGGCGGCTGACAAGCTGCGGGCGTTGATTGCTGCAGGCGGGGAGGAGATTGTTGGCCCGTTTGACGGAGAGGAGTCCATCACCCTGATGGCTGATCTCGACGCCGGGGCCACAGGGACAATGCCGAGCGCCTTGATTCCGGACTTGATCAAGCCCGTGCTGGAACTCCACTGCGCCGGACATCGAGAGGCCGCCGCCGCACAGTACGCAAGTATTCTGCCATTGATCAACTACGAGAACCGTCAGTGCGGCCTGCGAGCAACCAAAGCGGCCATGCTTGATGGTGGCGTAATCCAGTCCGACACCGTTCGACACCCGTTCCCGCCCTTGCATCCTGATTCCCGAAAAGGGTTGCTGGAACTGGTGCGTCCGTTGAATCCGGTGGTCTTGAACTGGGGCAAGTAACACATAGACGGGAGAATAATGGGGGCTTCGGCAAGCCTCTGCAACAATGTCATGGGTGTAACTTGATAATTTAGCAGGGTTTTAGGTCCGGTGTGGCAAAGTATTGGTTTGGTAAGAGCTTGTAGATTAATTCATCATGCTAGCAGGTGGCCTACTTAAAGGGAGGCAGGTCATGACTGCCAGCTACAATATTGATGTCCTCAGGAGCATCTACTTTAGTCTCTATTTTGCCGTTAGAGCCCTTTTTATGTCTGACATGAACTATTCCTCTTGGGGTGGGGTATGTACCCTCGGCCCATCCCAAATCTTCAAGATGACCGTCTATAGCAAGTTCTGCACAGCCTGGTTTGAGCGGTTTGAACCCTAATATATGCTCGCTGAGCCACGAAGTGGGACCGCTTGCCCAGCCATGGCATAGACTGTGCCTCAGTCCCATAGCATTTAATTCCCTTTCAAGACATTAAAGAATCCATTGACATGCGCATTAGACTGTACTTCCATAACTATTGTCCCGCTCCTTTCTTTAAACTCAATAATTTTATGGAGGATTAACTACGTTAAAATCTCCCATATAATCTTCACCCTTAAGCATAAGAACTTTTAAATTATCACGATCACCAATATCAACAAATGGAACAGTTATTCTTGGTGAGAGACCAAATCTTCGTCTTTCTGAAAGATTAGGTACTGAGGAATGAAGTATACTCTCACTAAACAAAATAAATTCACCTGGTTTTAATTCTACATCTATAGCTTTTTTTTCATCGATTAATAATGGATCCACAGCTTTATCAAAGAAACCTGAACCTGGAATATAATTTGGATTGGGTACATGGGGATAAAGTTTTTTGTGACTTCCGGGTATGATCTGCATACATCCATTACCTTTGTCCACTTCATCTACTGCTATCCATGCAGACAATATGACATTAGGAGAAGGCTGATAATATGCACAATCCTGATGCCATGGAGCAGAGGTGTCCCAGCCATAGTTGAATTTTTTTTGATCACTTAATGGAGGTTTGAATTGAAAATTTGAGCGCCACAAAACCAAATGAGGTCCTAGGATACTTCCTGCTCTTTCAACGAGTTCTGGATTGCTAAATAATTCCCATATTTCTTGGATGTCTAAATGACGGTTGTGGAAATAATCATTTTCTTCCAAATTTTGTTGTTTAACAGGTTCAAAGACTTGTTTTTGAATAACATCTGATAAGTTTGACATTTCCATTGGAGAAATTAATTTAAAGGGTCCAATCCAACCCTCTTCGTGGTATTGTTTAACTTCAGATTTAGAAAGTCTGTTATTTTTACTAACCATTACATTCCTTCATTAGATATTAAATTGCGTTGTAGAAAATTCCACAAGTCTCTGTTTCATTAAGAGGTTTTTTTATAAATTATAAGCAGACATTGCATTTATGGAAAATAATTTGTTTATTTCGTCTATCTTATAATTACTTGCAATGTTTGCAAATGCATCAAGGAGACGATTAATATCCCAGCCGAAATTTCTTTCTACAGGAAAATTGGAAGCAAAAAAACAATTATTTATTCCAAAAATCTCTATGATCCTATGAACAGCATCATTTACAATTTCAGAATCATCCCAATCCTTCATGATGTAGCTCAACATTGAAATTTTAATAAAAACATTGTTGTAGTGCGAAAATTCTTTCATTGATTCCCAGAACAAGTTTTTACTTTTTTGAATGTCATCTATTTTAGGAGTTCCCAAGTGGTTTATAATTATTTTAGTATCAGGATATTTTTTAATTATTTTTAATGCTTTATGATATTGGTTTGGGTTTAGCTGTAATTCGAATGAAAAATTATAATTTCCCAACGTGCTAAATCCATTTTTCCATTTTTCATTTTCCAGTAAATCCCCAAAAACTGAATTTCTTGGCCAAGATGGATTATGATTTAGTATTTGTCTTATACCGCAGACAAAGGGGTAATTTGATAATTTGGATAGAATTTTATTTAAATTGGGGCTTTCTAATGGTGCTGATGAAATTAAAACATACTGTTTTGGAGATTTTTTTAATTCATTTGATGCCCAAGACGTTTCGTTTATACAGAAATTTTCATATTGGCTTCCAAAACTGTCTATATGGCAAACACTCATTGTCTCGATGAATGCCCCGCCAGTATGCTGAAAACTATGATCTTTATATAGCATATCGTTTTCATAATCGTTATAAGAATAAATTGGTTTGTTTGCTGGTGCGAAAAGCTGCTGAAAATCATGACTGCTTTTAGTATTTTCCGTGATATCCCATATGTGAAAATGGGGATCCCAAAAATTAATGCTCATTGATATGGTCTTATTAGATTTAAAGCCTTTCTATTCAGTTTTAATCCCCATCCTGGTTCATCTGAGGGAAAAATTTTGCCTTTAACCGGAACTTGTTCGTTAATAAACATTTTACCAAAAACAGGAGGGAAGCTTTTGCAATCTGGACTTGTATTTAGGTATTCACAGAAGGGGCAGTGTGGTTGAGTGACGACAAAATGATAACTGTAAGCCCCACTACCATGAGGAACTACAGGTATGTCATAGGCTGCAGCCATGGCAGATATCCGAAGAAGTTCAGTCAAGCCACCACACCACATCACATCAGGTTGGAGAATGTCAACGGATCGACTTTTTATTAGTTCTCTGAATCCATATCTGGTATATTGATGTTCACCAGTGGTCCAACGCATCCATGGGACACGGTCCTTAAGTTCTTTGTGACCATCGAAGTCATCTGGGTGTAAAACTTCTTCCATCCAATAAAGATCTAAATCACGCATGGCATATGCAAGCTCGGTAGCATAGGTTACGTCAAGGGCCATCCAACAGTCTGCCATTAGAAGAAAATCTGGGCCAATCCTTTCGCGCATTTCCTGAAAATGTTTTACATTAGCTTTCAATCCATCCCTGCGGTCCGAAGGTCCATGAGGTAAGGGCATCTTACCTCCGATGAAACCTGCTTTTTGGGCTATATCTGGACGAATACCGGTGCAATAGAGATCAATTTGATCTCGTGTCTTTCCGCCAATCATTTGATATACAGGCTCCTGTCGAAGTAGACCCAAAAGGTCCCACAGTGCTATGTCAACAGCGCTGATAGCCCAAAGAGGGACTCCCTTTCCTCCATAATAAAGACTGGCACGATACATCTGGTCCCAAAACTTATTAAGTTGTCTTGGGTCCTGACCAATGAGGAAGCGTTTGAAGTGTTTTTCAATCATGTAACATGCTGGCTCACCTCCCTGTGCAGCACTAATGCCGACCGTTCCATCCGAAGCCTCAACCTCTACGACTATACTTTTCATCACATTGATCCCGAAACTGGTTCGAGAATTCTTGTATTCCGGGTAAGATGACATTGGCGTAGCGATCAGGGTATCAACTAGATAGTGTCCTTTTTCACGGTCATGATAATCACCACCTGACCCAGTTTGATCTAAAACAAAAGCTCGAACGTCTGTAATCTTTATATTTTTCATTTTTTCCATTTCAGTAAGTTGATCGTCCTCCACTAAGGTCAAACACTCCTCCGGTTGTGAAAGAATTCTCTGCAGAGCATAACCAAGCTACCATTGAAGCGGCCTCTTCCACTTTTAAAAAGCGATTCCGAGGTATTTTACTAAGCATGTACTGGATATGATTTTCACTGATCTGATCGAAAATACGGGTTTTAGCTGCAGCAGGAGTGATGCAGTTTACTGCAATATCATATTCAGCAAGCTCTTTCCCGAGAGATTTGGTCAGGGCAATTACGCCAGCCTTTGCAGCACTGTAAGGAGCAGCATTAGGATTCCCATCTTTTCCTGCAACTGAAGCTATATTAACGATTCTACCGTATTTCTGCTCGATCATGATTGGAGATACAACATGTAGACAATTGAATACCCCTGTCAGATCAATATCTATGACCTGCTGCCATTCTTCTGCAGGATATTCCCAAGTCTTTAGTGATGGTCCTGCAATACCAGCATTACAGACCAAGATGTCTATACTGCCAAAGGTATTTTTTGTTTGTTTTGCAGCATTTTTTACAGATTCTAAGTCTGTCACATCCATTACCACTATTTCAACGCTACCTTTTTTAGCTAGGCTTGTAGAAGTTTTTCTAACCAATTTTTCATCCCTATCCCAGAGACAAACTGAGGATCCGGATGCTAGTAAACGTTCAGCAATTGCCATTCCGATACCCTGAGCACCACCGGTTACCACTGCAACTTTGTTGTTAAGATCAATCTGATTCATTCTAATTCTCAATTATTCAGTCTAGTGTCGCACCTCCATCAATTACGAGATGTTCGCCGGTAATAAAAGACGCTTCTTCCGAAGCGAGAAATAGGACACCGTTTGCTATTTCATCTGGTGTTCCCATTCGTTTCATCAGTGCATCCTGCCCAAAAAGCTCACGACCCTCTTGGTGGTCAATCCCGATAAAGTCCATATGTCTTTCACTTGCTCGAGTGTAAATAGCACCAGGGCAAACCGCATTAACCCTTATGTTGTATTTTGCGAGGTCCATTGCAAGGCAGCGAGTCATTTGAGAAATTGCTCCTTTAGATGTGTTATATGGCAAGAATTCAGGTTGGGCAATGAAGGAACTAACCGAAGCTACATTTACAATAGCAGCTTTGTTAGATTTTTTAAGAAAAGGGAGTGCCGATTTAATAGTGTTTGCGTAGCCCAGAACATTAACGCTGAGGACTTTTGCCCACTCTTCAGGCCCAGTATTCTCGATTGCACCAAATACAAATGCAGCTGCATTGTTAACTACAATATCAATACCGCCAAATTCAGAAACTGTTGCTTCTATCATAGATTGTACAGAATCCTCCTTAGATGTATCGGTTTCTTGAAATAGTGCTTTCCCACCAGATTTAATGATTTGTTTTACGGTCTCTTTACCTCCCTCTATTTCAATTTCCGCAACCATAACTTCTGCTCCCTCTGTGCAAAATCGCTCAGCAATAGAACGACCAATACCTGTGCCGGCTCCCGTTATGATAGCTCTTTTATTTTTTAAACGCATATTTCCTTTAAAATCAATTTAAATAGAACACATGTTTCAGTGGTTGAACCCATGGGGAATTATCTGAGTTCGTTTTCATGATGTCACTCATGAACTTCCACCAGCGCTGCATGACTTCCTGCTCTGGCAGCTGATTCATTTTATGATTTTTTGTTCTCCTGAGTACTCCGAAAAGGATATGAGTTTCTTCATCCAGAAAAATGCTGTAATCCGAAATACCAGCATCATGAAGTAAATCAACGAGTTCAGGCCAGATCTCATCATGACGCTTTTGATACTCTTCAGCCTCTCCCTCATTCAGTTGCATCTTGAAGGCAAATTTGCTAAATTTTTCATTCATAATTTATTTAATCTGTTAAATGTTTTGGATTATTTTTTCATAATGCGTGAAACTCCTGCCCTGCTTATAAGAATTCTCGAAATTTTGAGAGTAAAAATCAACCATCTTCAAAAAATTATAGATCAATAGCATCTTTATTCTTACCCTTCGTGCGTATGAAACTTTATTTTATTAGAATTTTGTTGGATTTTAGGGAAAATAAAAGATATTTAATTCTAAATAATTTAAAAGTAAAAGAATCTTTGAATAGTTTTTGCTGGCAATATTTTATATTAACCGCAAGGTGATCTATATCAGATCTTATTCTTATAATTTTTGAAAATGAATCATCATGCTTTAAAATAATTTTTGCAAGACTATATAAATATAATGATGTCCTATCATTCAATTTAGACCACTTAACAGTGATAGTTTAAATTGATTAAAACTTTTTAAATAAGGTTAAGAAATGAAATTTTTCAAAGAATCTAACGATCTTCTTGAGGATCCATCAGGTCTACGCAAGCGACTTCGAGATGACGGTTATTTATTTCTGAGATCCATTCTACCAAAAGAAGAGGTTCTAAACTTGAGATATCAAATCTTGGAAATTTGTGAGGAAGCCGGTTGGCTTAGACATGGATCCAACTTTATTGACGGACAGACTGATCGTCCACCGATTATGGAAAGGGATGACGAATATGTACCAGTATATGCTAAAATTCAGGCTCTGGAAGCTTTCCATCGTTTAAAGTTAAATAAAAATATCTTAAGCATCATGGAAACTATTTTTCAGGAGTCTGTATTCCCCTTTCCTGCGACTATCGGTCGTATAGCATTCCCCCGCGATAATGAACGTGCTACCCCACCGCATCAGGACTGGATTTTTGTTCGAGGTTCAGTCGATACACTCAGTTGTTGGGTGCCACTGGGTGATATACCTTCAGAAGTTGGAGGATTGAAACTTTTAGAGAGGAGTCACAAAGCTGGGTTCCTAGGACCACGGCCTTCAGCTGGACCTGGCGGCAGAACCGTCAATGTAGATCCCAGTCTTGAATGGGTCCAATCTGACTACACCAACGGGGATATTCTGATTTTCAAAATGCTTACCATACATTCTGCAGCTCCAAACATAACTAAAGATTTACTACGGCTTTCTGTTGATTTTCGTTATACCGGAGAAAGCCACGTAATAGACGAAGAGTGGCTCTTGCCTCACTTCTATGACTTGGGCGAGCCTTTCAGATGGGAAATTCTAGAAAAAGAGTGGTGTGACAGCCCAACAGCGCATTATTGGGATAGTTTTCCGAATTTAAAAACCACAAAGCATGAGATATTTTGGGAGTAATCTTAGTTATTCAGTTATAATAATTGTGATCTTAATTCTAATTGTTACTTCAGGTTAAATTTTTCTTATATAATCTATTTTCAAAAAAAAAATTTTCTACCAGTAAGTTTCTGGTGATTTATTCCATTCAAGTGTCTTACATGAATAAACAGCTGTTTCATCAAAAGGATAACGTCTTTCAATATCTTCGCTAAGATTGACCCCCAATCCAGGACCATCCGGACACTTAAGATTCCCTTCACTGATTTTCAATGTGTCGCCAAGCATTTCATCTCCTAAAGGAAAGGACAGCATAGGATATTCCACCAGACTACCTCCTCCGGCAAAAGCTGCGTGGTAACTTGCCATTATGGCAACTGGGCCACCCCAGGCATGAACAACCACGTCTGTACCCTTTTGTTTTGCAGCTGAAAAAACTTTCATTACGGCCCCAATCCCCCCTATAACTGAAGCATCAGGCTGGACAAAATCATAGATATTATTGTTTATGCGATCGATCATTTCTTTCGGAGTGGTGATAATCTCTCCTCCACAAATCTTAGGAGTAACACAGTCACGCAGGGCTTTAAATCCATCGGGATTTGCTGGCCCTATTGCTTCTTCAAGAAAGACAATATTTTTTTCAGTCAGGTTACCAACTGCCTTAACGTAATCAACAACTTCTTTTACATCTTGAGGTGGGTCTGTAAGGTTCTGACACATATCAACACCGATTTCAATACCTCTTTGTCCAGCTTCTTCAAGTATCCACGCAGTTCTTCGAATGTCTTCTTTAACAGCTCTAATCTTATAGAGGTTAATTCCCAATCCCTCTAGCATTTCTAGTTCTCGAATAAAATGGTCTTTTTGATCACAGCATCCACCACTACCATACATGCGAATTGCTTCAAGCTTAACTTTACCAAATAGTTGGTGAACCGGAATCCCATACGATTTGGCCTTAGCATCAGCTAAAGCAATCTCAAAAGCACTTGTAACGTGACGAGCCGCACCCTGCAAGGACCAGTAATCACAGACCCTGCAGAGATCACTTACTCTCTGTTCTAAATCAAAGGCTTCCTTATGTAATAAATATGGAGAACACAATTCGACAATAGATTCGAAAACCTTAGGTGCAAAGACCGCAAGATAGCCTTCTCCGAGACCACGGACTCCGTTGTCCAGGGTTACTTCGATCATACCTATAGTTCTTTTCGGACCATTTGGGAAGCATTCTTTGATTTCTGGTTCATCAGCATCGGCATAGGGAGAACTAAGTAAGACACATCTTATGTTTTCAATTTTGGGCATCAGTATCCTCTTTCAAAATCAACAATTCCCTGCAGTGTCTCACCATTGCGGTAACGCTTCAAATTATTGCTAAACCATTCAATCTTTCTCGGCACTTCATCCGCTGTTCCTCCTCCTGAATGCTGGGTAATGATGGTATTCGGACATTTCCACAAACCGTGATTTTCAGGAAGGGGCTCGTCCATGGTTACATCGATCACGGCCCCCCTTATACGCTTCTGCATGAGGATTTCTATTAATGCATATTCATCTACCACAGAACCCCTGCCGAAATTCATGAAAACTGCCTCCTGCTTAAATCTTTGTAGCCGTGTTTTGTCAAAAATTCCGCGGGTTATATAAGTATCAGGGACTGTGCTGATGACAATATCCGCTGTAGGGAGGATTTGATCAAGTTCATCCAGTGTGGACTGATCATCTAGGTGATTCACTTGACATCCAAAGGGTTCAATCAGTTGAGAAAAACGCTGATTTATAGACCCGTATCCAAAAAGCAGCACTTTACTGTTGCCAAGGGTTTTAAGGTCCTCACGTATTGGATCTCCCACCCATTTCACTGACTCCTTGAGCAAAGTTAACTTGTCAATTCCGCGGTAAATGGCAAGAAGTCCTGCAAGCATTGATTGAGCAACTGGTTCTGCAAAAAACCCTGCTAGATTGGTCATACGAATCTGCAGTGATAATTTTTCCCAATTTAGGTCCAGGTATTCCCCAAATCCCACTGAGACAAGCTGAATCCATTCTAGATTGGGATTCTTAGCTAACCAAGAAGGGGGAACATTCCCGAAACAGATGTTTGACTCAAGAAACTCCTCATGAGGTTCATCTTTTTCATCAAATTCATTGTGTAAGAAGAAAACATCATCCAATCCTTCTGCCAAAAGTTGTTTCCTCTCTGTTTCATTCAGAGTATTACTAACAAAAATTTTCATATTATCTAATTATTAATAAATGTGAGTTTATACTTTTTTAATAAACTTGATTTATATATTTTCCCAAAAATAGATAAAAAAATAAAATAATCTTGACACATCTTCTAGATTCAGGCGATATGTTTGTTCAATTTATGTATCATTAACATTTTTTTAAGAGGTAAGTATGTTAAAAAAATTCAGTATATTTTTATGCACACTCTTTTTAGGTAGTACAGTTAATGCTTCAAGTCCCCTAGAAGCAGGGAGTATGAATGTCTGCGACTGTCAACCGAGGGATGGAGGAACAATGACAATCGGGACTGATTGGGCCTTGCCTTATCCCTGGAAATCTTCCGAAGCTCACACTGTAATAACGCCTGTGTTTGGTAATCTCTACATCAATGATCCTTACAACGATAAATTGATACCGGACCTTGCAACTCACTGGGAAGTTTCAAAAGACAAAACGAAGGGAACATTCCACTTGAGAAAAGGTGTAAAATTTCATGACGGGACTCCTTTCACAGCTAAGGATGTTGAGTGGAGCATAAGGCTTACTATGAAGCCTGAAGCCGAGGGATCAGATTTTTTATCGGGTGCAGCACGATTGAAAGAGCTAAAAGGAGCCCAAGATTTTATAGATGGAAAAACGAAAAAAATCGCTGGAGTAAAGGTAATTGATGATCATACTATAGTACTTGAGACAGCTGTTCCCAATGGTCAGTTTTTTGATGTTGTTGGGAAGGTGTACATACTGCCAGAACATCTTTTTACAAAATATTCATGGGAAGAATTACCAAAATTAGACTGGTTTTCCCCAGAGGTAAGAGTAGGTACAGGTCCCTTTAAGATGGAGGAGTTTGTTGAGGCACAGTATGTTTCCTACGTGGCTAATGAGAATTACTGGGCAGGCAGGCCACATCTGGATCGGATAGTTTTCAGACTTTTTAAAGAACACGAAACATCAACGCTTGCCTTTGAGAAAGGTGAAGTTGACGTGCTCTCTTTCCTGACTGCAGAAGAGGTAAAGCGCTTCGGAGCTAATCCAGAGGGTAATGTAATGTTACGAGGAACACCTTTAAGTCCAAATTACATCAACATTACTGACAGGCCCTACTTTCAGGACAAACGGGTTCGACAAGCTCTAAACTACGCCATTAACCGGCAGCAGCTGATAGATACTCTTATACCAGGAATAAGAGATCCAATGGACAGCTTATTTCCTGAAGGTCATCCAATGTACAATCCGAATGCAAAACGTTACCCATATGACCCTGAAAAGGCCAGAGCCTTATTGAAAGAAGCTGGCTGGGATCCAAATCAAGTAGTCGATCTTTCCACATACTACACCTCTCAGGAGGCTCTGGATTGGTTGGCCTTTGTTCAAATGTATTTAACTCGAGTGGGCATCAAAACGAAAGTCCGTCAGATGCCATGGCCTGACTTGGAAAAAGCAGGACAGGCAGGGGAACTCGAATTGTGGTTAACTGGATATTCAAGAGATGTTATTGGGGATCACATGGCATATTTTGGTCCTGAAGGCACTTGGAATTATGGAAAATACAACAACTCCAAGTACCACGATCTAATGACAAAAGCTTCCCGTAGTGGTGGAGACGAACTTAAGAAGATCTTTTTCGAAATGCAGGAGATTTTTAATGAAGAAGTACCAGCTCTCCCCTTTTGGAATAGGACAAAGTTTAATATGGTCAAACCAAAAGTCTGTAATACTGTAGAACCATGGACTGATCAGCACTTCGGATATCGAAATTTTGAAAACGTTTTCATTTGCGAAAATTCAAAGAATACTGTTTCAGTTCGTCCCAAAACTCCTAGTGGGCTTGGACATCCTGGTTACAGAAAGCCATAAATTAAGGCTTGTAGCTTAGATTCGTTTATTTAGGGGGGTGTATAGGTTTAAGTTTGGCCCCCCTTTAAAAAAAAATATTTTTACGGAAAGGAAATAACAAAATTTTTAAATAGGCCAATACAATAATTCTGTATGCCGATTGCTAAGAACAAGTAAAGTTTAATAATTAAGTAATCGGGGAATTATTCACCTACCTAAAGTCCCATTCAAACACAACCTGGGAATGACTTACCATTGATCAGCTTAAAGTCTGGTTTACTGTCTATGTCTCCAGTCCATCTGGATTTTGAACTCATGTAATGAATTGCCCAACCGCGACGGGGTTGCTTTGTCTTGTTTGCACCTGATCTGTGAACAATTAAACTATGATGAAACGAGGCGCTGCCTGATTTCAGGAGAATTGGTATTTCCTTGAAATCAGGAAGATTTTTTTCAGGTATACACATATCTTCGCGGGTTCCCACCATCCACTTTTCACTGTGTTCAATCGCTCCCCAGAAATGACTTTTTGGGATCAACCACATACATCCATTTTGTTCAGTAACATTATCCAATGCTATCCAACAAGATATAAGCTCCATTGGTTCAATAGGAAAATACGGTGAATCCTGATGCCGAGTTTTTTCAATACCTCCAGGCGGCTTCATAAATAATTGATCACCAAAAAGTTTAATATCTTTACCTATACACTTCTTCACTAATTCAATGATTTTTTGATTTTTTGCAAAATTGAAAAAAAATGAATCATTCTCTGCTAAATCATTAATCTTTCTTAGTCTTGATGGATTGTGTGGATCGTGTTCAATATTATGTCGAGGAAAATCAATTTCACCTGCTTCAATCCTGTCAATTATTGAGCAAATGGATTTGATTTCACTGGGACTGAATAGTTCCAAACTGGTGAAATATCCTTCATCTTTGAATTGTCTTACAAAATTCTCCATCACCATATTGTAATTATTCTTTTAATAAATCGCTCCAATTCTATGATTTTTAAATTGTTCCATTATTGAGCAATCTATTTAATTGATCAGGAAAAAAACAATTGGTATTAATCAACAACGATTAAAAAAGTAATATTATTTTTGCTAATATGGTATTTAACTTAGTAGAAGATCTGCAATTCCCTTAAGACACTAAGAATGCAACACTTAATGACATGAATCATACCTGATATACATGGACACGACTTCCGGGATGGATTTTACTTTTGGCTACAGTATGAATGATGGGACTTCTCTCAACTAGTGTCCAATTAGCATTTTTTCCCAACTCTTCTAATTTCACCTTGAATTCATCAATTAGGCCATTATGTAAGAGAAAGACGATGTAGCCGCCAGACTTTGTAACACGAATTAACTCATCAAAACAGTTAGTAGGCGGGGGATGCTCTGGAGTAAATAGCCCTACACTGATAACTGCTTCAAAAGTATCTTTTGGGAATTTTAACTCTTCTCCAAGACCCCCAAGATGAAGTTCCTTATAAATATTCTTTTCTTTGGCTTCAGTCAACATACCAGATGAAATATCCATTCCGGTGAGGTTTAGATAACCTCTTTGGAATAAAAGTTCACCTACCCCGCCGGTACCAGAGCCAGCATCCAGCACACTGGCATCAATGTGGACGTATTTTACAAACCATTCTACTGTTTTAAAGGCTCCTTTATTTCCAGGACGAATTATTTTTAAATCGTGATCGTAAGTTTTGGACCATTTATCATATAACTCGGCTACTTCGTGGTTAGTTTTAGCAGTATTAATTTTCATTAAAATATCTTCAGTATTCA
>CACERX010000028.1 GCA_902562015.1 uncultured SAR324 cluster bacterium | reverse complement strand
TTCTTGATATTTTAACCTAAAATGGATAATCCCAGTAAGCAGTAGTTTCACTACCTTCATCAGAAAAACCAAAGTCTAATCTTGCTACAGCTGAACCTGTAATAAGCCTTATACCAAAACCATAACTATCTTTAAAATTACTCCAAAAATCATCATCTAAATTTGATGAGACAGTACCTTGTTCATAAAACCCTGCTACTTGAAATTCTGCTAAAAATCCTTTTGCAAATATAACATCAAAATCTAAATCTATTGATTCAAAATAATATCTTAATTCAATACCTCTAAAATTTGTGTGTTCATCAAAAAATCTTCCTTCAGGAAAACCTCTTAGCCTTTCATACCCTCCAAGTGCTGTAGCTCTTCCTTTATTAGAATTTTCTAAATTCCTTTTGTACGCTTCATCAAGTATTATCTGACATTTTGGATATAATATTAACTGTTCTTCAGTACATATATATTTTTCCACATTGCCTGGACTAATGACTTTTGAAGTACTTAAATATTGTGTGAGTACTAACACCATTTTCATATCAATTATAGGTATGTAACCTACAGTTTCTAAATCGTATTGAAACCAACTACTTTCTTGCGGAGTTCTGCTCGGCCACTGCCACCTATCTAGTTTCAAAAAATAACCTATTCTTGGATCTCTTCTAAAATCAGTATCATCTATTAAAACACCCCACCTCTCAGTCCATTTAGATGCACCTGAACCAAAATTATCAACATCTTTTAAACTAACAATATTTCCATCAAAATCTTGATAACCGTAAAAGTCAATTTCTGCATTGAAAAATGTGTAAAATAGTTCAATTTGTCTATCTAAAAAATAATAAGATATTTCACCTATATTCTGAGCTACCTTGTCAGCCATTATTGTAAGCTTCCTATCAGGATCTGAATCTATCCCTCTTTCATAAAATGATATTGAATATTTTGTTGCAGCTAATCGTGCTGGGCTGAATGTGAAATTATTTGAAAAAATAGGGAAGTCTATTATTGTTAATCCATATGCATTAATGTCTTGTCCCTCGAATTCATTTTCGCCCTCACCTTTACCAATACCTCCTATAATGTTAAATTTACCATTTTTAATCCATGGTACAGGTAAATTATTTACTATAGAACCAACAGCAATTAAACTTCCAAAACCTGGTCTTTCTATTGGTGTAATTAAAAAATAATATTCAAATAAGTTTTGATTATTAATTTTTCTTCTTTCAAATACTATTGCAAAAATATCATACGTAATAATGAAATTGATAAATAAGTATATTATAATAATTTTTGTATTCTTATTCATTCATTTAATATATATAATATTATTACTTTTTTATGTAAACTGAGAATATAAGATTATTTGGCAGGATTTTTTCAAACTAAATATAATTTAATAATAAGATAATTAATTATATTTAATTTTAATAAATTGGTGCCGAGAGCGGGAATCGAACCCGCACGAGCATAGCTCACTGCCCCCTCAAGACAGCGTGTCTACCAATTCCACCACCTCGGCATATCAAACATAAATTAGATTATTTATATTTAAATAAAAAGTCAATTATAAAATATATTATATATTATAAAATTATAAAATATTTATTATATAAATTTAATTAACATAATATAATTATATTATATTTTACGTTTTATTATTTTACAAATCACGCATAAACCCTCAAAAAACACACAAAAGCCCTCAATTATGCACAAAAAAGCTCAGAATCAACAAGATAGAGCTATTATAATCTCACAATATTAGGATTTTATGAATGAATTCATACTCATGCATTATTATTAAGTACTTTTATAATTCGGAGTATATTCAATCAAATTAATCAACTTTTCCAG
Source organism: uncultured SAR324 cluster bacterium (assembly GCA_902562015.1). The sequence continues at coordinate 18,611 of CACERX010000028.1, read as the reverse complement.
CGAATGATCACGCAATCCTAGATGATGTAGACTTTTAACAGTATTTTGAACATAGTCATGGCATGAGCCACATGTACCTTCTGCCCTAACAACTCTTTCTGCAATATCTTCCAATTTAAGATTAGGAATATAATGCTCATGTTTACGGTTAATTACAAATGTAACTGCGGATACATAACCATGTTTAGTTCTTACATTTACCCAGGTAGGAATATATGTTTCCGCAAACATTTCTCTCTCCCATATTTTCTGCATTTCTGATTGAATGTTTTCCTCTGCAATTTTATAAACCATTCCCTGACAACTATTACCAATATCCAGACCAAAAACTAATCCATGATAATCAGGTGATCCTCTGTATACAATTGATTTTAAGCACAAACTCCTATGATATCCTTTTAAATATCCAGTACGTTTTTCTGCTAATTTAAAATCAGGATTCCACATTAATGATCCGTAACCAAAAACCCAAACACCATCTACCAGATTAATTCCTTCCAGAATTTGTTTTACTGAATCTGAAAGTTCTTTTGAATTCATCGTCCTTATCAAGTCAGCTTCTTCTCCTTTTCCCCATTTATATGAAATATTTGATTTCATGTTATTTTTTTTAAATACTTTTGTCATATATCTATCTGGTATTAATTTCCTTGGCCAAACCTACTGATAAAGTTTTCAATAACAATAGATCATATACTTCGCAATTAGCATAAAAGTACGTTTAATTGTTCGCATTGGTGAGAAAAATTTTTTGAAATGTATATACTAGATATTGGTAGGTTATGGAAAGTTAGGAACTTAGTTGCAAGCATATTTACTACAGAATTTGCTTTACAGTCTGACCTATCTGTTAAGTTAAACTGCTCACCTAAATTGACTTTTTAATAAACCGCGTTCTGCATTCAAAACTTGAATTTATAACACCTACAGAGAATCAACTTAATGTACGACTGATTTCCATGCTGACACATTCAGGGCAATTTATAGGAGAATCCAATTCAGAGGTTCTTCTAAGTTCAGTGAAACCGCTGTCACACTGCTTACAATGCTAGTCGTATAAAGGCACTTATAATCTGCGAATGTTAAAGTATCAATAACACTTTTTTTTATTAAATATTTTTCTTAGATAAAAGTCAATTATTCAGACTAATATTCTAAAATGGTTAAATAGATTTAACATTTAAGTATATAATTTTTACAAAACACTTTAATTAACACTTAATAATTAATTAATTTATTTCTTATAATAATTTACAAAACATATATTTTCTTGAAAGATACCCATATGGGGTATAGAATAATGATGTTTACTTTGGTTATATAGTATTATTATAAACTTTGGAATAACTACTGAAATAGGGGGTATCTTACAATGTTTTTTTCCTAATTTAAGTTAAATAAACAAGCTCTTTGATCTCTTTTAATCTTATGCTTAAGAATCTTAGTAAATTTATTACATGCATAATCTTCTTATTTTTTATTTGGATGGGATCACATAACCTCGATGCTCAAGTGATTTTCAAACAGGATGACCACTGTCTCGCCTACCAAACAGAAGAGACAATTTTTTTGTTCATAGATACAATTGTGATAGGGAAAACTTGCGAAATATCAACACAAGTAGAACGAGAAGCCGGTAATACAAGATTCATAGTAAGCTTCCCAATACGCTCACTTGATTCAGGATTAGAAATGAGAGATGAGGATGTAACAGATATGCTTACAGTTGAATCAAACACTGATATACGTTTTGTCAGTGATTTTCTCACAAAAGAACAGATTAGTGCAGCTTTAACTCATGGCGAAGCAAATTTATTGGGAATGCTTGAAATTCGCGAGAAATTCTACAAAGTTATGTTTCCCCTGAAGCTTTCCGAGAATTCTGGAAAATGGTTAGTCACTGGCAACCTGGTTACTTCAATTTCAAAACTCGGTTTAGAATTACCATCCGTACTCGGAGGTTTAATTGCAGACACTAGTGATCATCTCAAATTATTCGTCCACCTCCGCTTTAATCTGGTTCAGGGATTGCCTGAGTTCAAAAAATGAGTGTAAAACTATCACATTATAGTACTATTGCTCAGATTATATCAATTATACTATTCTCTTATATTTTTGAAGTTCCACCAGGCAGAGAAATATTGCATAATAATACCATGACTTTCAAATATTAATATAACACTATTAGAATTTTAGAATATATTTATGGCTGATTTAGGTACAATTTCATTAATGGCTGCATTGGCCGTTTGTCTTTACGGATCAGTTATTCCGCATTTTGGTGTAAAAACAAATAACTGGAACTTAATCCATTCTGCCCAAAACGCTAGTATATTATCGTTTTTCCTTGTTGCAACAGCTTCAGGGATCTTGATTCATGCGCTTATTATCAGTGATTTCAGCATATTTTATGTATGGAGACACTCAAGTACAGATATGCCTCTCATTTACAAAATAACCTCTTTTTGGGGAGGTCTTGAAGGCTCACTATTATTCTGGACACTTGTTCAAAGTTTTTTTGCAATGATCGTAGCCTTCCGCTATCAGTATTCTAATCGTGAAATCATACCATATGTGATTACTACCTTAAACGCTATCATGGCTTTTCTACTCGTGCTACTGATTGGCTGGTCTAATCCTTTAGATTTACAGGCCATAGTCCCGGATGAAGGACAAGGACTGAACCCACTTCTGCAAAACCCAGCGATGGCAATTCATCCTCCATCATTGTATCTGGGGTTTATAGCATTTAGTGTCCCGTTTGCCTTTGCTATAGGAGGATTAATACGCGGCAAACTTGATAACGAATGGGTGCTAACAACTCGACGCTGGACCTTGATGGCCTGGTATTTCCTTTCTGCAGGACTGATCTTAGGAGGACAATGGGCCTACGAAGAATTGGGCTGGGGCGGATTCTGGGCTTGGGATCCTGTAGAAAACGCAGCATTAATGCCTTGGTTGACTGGTACGGCCTTTTTACATTCAGTAATGATTCAGGAAAAACGTAACATGCTTAGAATATGGAATGTTGTACTGATTATTACTACATTTGGACTGACTATTATCGGAACTTTTCTTACTCGCTCAGGAATAATCAATTCTGTACACTCCTTTACTCAATCTGAAATTGGTCCTGCATTTTTAGTTTATTTGGCATTGGTTCTGATTGTAGGATTTGCATTATTATTTAAAAGAATACAAATGTTAGAATCGGAGTATAAGATTGAATCTGTATTATGCCGTGAGAACGTTTTCCTTGCTCAAAATATACTGCTTGTAGGAATTGCCTTCACAGTATTATTGGGGACAACATTTCCCTTGCTCGCCGAAGCAGTTAGGGGCACAAAACTATCAATTCAAGCTCCATTCTTTAACACCATAACAGCACCAATGGGTTATGCGCTGTTAATCTTAATGGGTGTTGGGATGCTGATTTCTTGGCGTAGATCAAGTCTAGATAATTTACGCAGAAATTTTCTAAGTCCATTAATTATTGCCACCCTAGGTACATTAGTTTTGTTTTGGATCTTGTTTGAAAAAACTATGCAGTGGGGCGTTTATATTATTTTCTGGTCCACAATTTTTGTAACTTCAACAATATTATTTGAATTTGTTAAAGCTACACAAATAAAAATTAAGCAAACCGAAAGCAATATCCCAATGGGGTTATTTTATGTTATTTCTAAAAACCGCAGAAGATATGGCGGTTTAATAATTCATTTTGGAGTAGTGCTAATGTTTTTAGGATTTGCCGGTTCATTTTTCAGTATTGAAAAGGATCTGACCCTTGAAACTGGAGAATCTAATAAAATTGGAAATTATAGAATTGAATTTCAGAGTGTTAGTGAATTTATGTCGGAAAATGCCAGACATAGGGCTGCAGTTATAAATGTGTATGACTCAGAAAACAATTTTCTTGAAACTCTGAAACCCGCAAAAAGCTTTTACCCAACGCAGCCTCAACCTCTTACTGAGGTAGCTATCCGCCGCACATTTCTTGAAGATCTTTATTTGATTTTTTCAAGTGAAAATGCAGAGGAAACAAATTCTGTAACAATTAAAGTGCATATCAATCCTCTTGTAGGCATTGCATGGGCTGCTTTGCCGATTTTCACTATTGGTATAGGGATCTGTTTAACTTATAGACCAAAAAGCCTAATAGCACAGGAACTAGTAAACAGAGAACGTTATATGGGTACACTTGAATCATGATATACAAACTATCATAAAGCTTATTGAGTGATTTAGAATTTTTAAAATTCTCAGTAATAATGACTGTTAGATTTAATATGCAACCTTAATTTTAATCAGTATCAAGTTTTAGAATTTAAAAATATCAAAATCATATTTAAAAGTAGTAAACATAAACTCTTTCATTAAAAACACTGAATTATTTAAAACTAAAGTTTAAACAATAAAATTGGATAAAAAAATAGCAGTCATTGGTAGCGGCATAGCTGGTCTAACAGCTGGTTGGTTATGCCGGGATGCAGGGGCAGATGTCACTATCTTCGAAGCTAATTCACAAAGAGGTATGGATCTTCATAGTCTTCACTTTAATCAGGAAGATGAAAAATCAGGTTTTGTAGATATCCCATTAAGGGTTATGAGTCCGCATGCTTGGCCATTAACTTTGAAAATTTGTGAAATAATAGGAGTGAAGACCTTTGAGGTTGACACACCTATCGCATGTAGTTGGCTTGATGAAGAAACTTGGTTCAAAAGCAGCAAATTTCAGCTTGGTTCTAGATTTATTCCATGGGCTCCGGCTCGTTATCTTTTTAACAAAGAAACTTACCAGATACTTCTGGGATTTGTTAAGATTTTAAAATCGAATCAAGACAATTTGCCTCCAGGATTGACAGTTAAAGAATTTATTAAACAAAGAAATCTCAATCCTTTATTTTCCAAAGGATTACTATATCCTCTTTTAACTACCATATGTACCTGTGATGAAAAATCTCTAGACAAATGGCCTGCTATTCAAATTCTTGATTTGATGAAAAAAATTGTTTTTGGGGACAGACTTAGAAGAATTACGGATGGGACAAAAGCCTTGGCCGAGAAACTAGGGGAAAACCTAAACTGGAGAAGTGGTGTCTATGTAGAAGATTTATCAGAGAAATCTGAAGGAATATTCCTGAGTTCAAAAAACAAAAAATTTGGTCCTTTTAATAATGTTATTTGCGCAGTACAGGCAAATCAAATCAAATTTCTTCCAAACCATTATGGACTAGAATTAAAAACTCTAAAATCTTTTCCCTATACTTCGGGGACACTCTGGATACACAATGATATGCGCTTCATGCCAAAAAGTAATAAGGACTGGTCTGCACTGCACTATCAAGTAAAAAAAGATTTAAGTAACTCCATGTTCAGTGTCTGGGTAAATCCGATAGAACCGTCTATTGCTAAACACAAACCAGTTATTCAGACTTGGAACCCAATTTTTGAACCAAAACAAGAAAATGTTTACAAAACTTTAAATATGGAACGTGCAGTTGTTTCTGGGGAAAATCAAAATCTACTCAAAGAATTAAACCATCTACATCATCTTCCATCTAGAAATGTTTTTTTCTGTGGTTCCTATGCTTCTCCAGGTGTACCTCTTCTAGAATCTGCTGTAAGCTCAGCCATCAAAGTTGTTGATAAATTAGGTTTTGATTCAATTAATAAGGAAATATTAGAAATGTGTTCCTCAGAGATACATTAAATAATATTTAAAAGTTGTAGTATTATGAACTTCTTAACAAATTCAGAGGAGATATACTCAATGTCCTTCTCGTAGCAATCCATGCTACTATAACACTTAAAGCTGTTACTCCTACCACACTGACCAAACTTGTCTGCCATGTCCATTTCCAGAGGTTTTCAAAAAACCACCAGGCAATTCCGTATGACATTATCAAACTTAAACCAACTCCAAATAGGCCTGCAGAAATTCCTAACACAGCAAATTCAATCTGAATCATTTTCTGTATATCACTAAATTTTGCACCCAGTACTTTAAGCAGGTTTAGCTCCCATAATCTTCCCTGAACTTCATGCCGAGCAATGGAAAATACAACTACGAGACCAGCCATAATTGAAAGATAAGCCATAAAACGTAGTGCAAGAACCATTTGGTCTGAGATTTTAAGAATACGTTCTACTGTTCGAGTAACATCAATCACTGAAATATTAGGAAATTCATTTACTATTAAATTTTGATAATTCATTCTGTTCATTTTATCCAGACCACCCATAGATGCCAGATAAGTGGCAGGGGCATCATTCAAAACACCAGGTTGAAACAGGACAAAAAAATTAGGCTGAAAACTGTTCCATTTGACTTTTCGTAAATTTATTACTTTCGCTAAAATAGGGACCTCATGCACATTAAATGCGAGAAGATCTCCTAGCTTTAGCCCCATTCTTTCAGCAAATCTTTCTTCCAGAGAAACTTCAGCCGGCAGATCAGAATTCCAGTCATAGTTACCAGCAAGCTTACGTCCTTCAACTATAAATTCAGAATCTGATAATTCAGTCCTATATGAAAGGTTTAAGGTACGCATCCGGAATCCCTGTTCACGCTGCCTTTCTCTGGTACTTAGACCATTATTTACTTCAGCTTTGTATTTCTTTCCATTAACTTTTTCCAAACGTGCCCTGACCATTGGTGAAACGTAATTTAAATTCTTTTTTCTATCAGCTAGTAAATTTTGTAGAGGTTTAACTTGCTCAGGTTGAATATCAAATAAAAATAAACTCGGTATACGGAAATCATCCGGGCGGGATATTTCTTCCTGTAAACCCTGGTATATTTGAGGTATCAAATTAATCAGCAAAGTACCTAATGAAAGTGCAATAAAACAGGAAATTGCACTAGCCCTATTACGCTGTAAATTTCTAAAAGCCAGTCTCTTTATCGTATTTCCAGAAGTCTGACTAATTTTTCCGGCAAATAATAAAATCCCCCATGATAAAGATCCTAGTAATAATACTGCGCAGAACAACATTCCTACAAAAGCACTACCAACTACAAACGATTGCGACTGCCAGACTGATAAAATCCAAGATAAAACCATTAATGGCATGTAACTCATGGCTTGACGCAAAATCGAAATATCTGATTGAAGCTTGCCTTTAGTTTCTCTTAAAAGCATAAGGGGTTGTACGGAATGAATCCGAGTAAGCACCGGAAGACAAAAAACTAGGCTGCCTATACTTCCCAATACAAGGGCAAATATTAAACTTCTTACATTCGCATTTGTCTCAAACCCTCGTGGTAAAAAATTTTCTAGCAAAATTTCCAGCAGAGGTAAAATTCCAAGAGAAAAGATGATAGAAATAAATGCTGCTCCTGTACCCAGGAATACCAACTGCCACAACACCATACGATAGGTTTGCTGGCGTGTTGCCCCAAGACTCATCAAAATCGACATTTCTCGAAAACGATGTACCAGATAGTTTCTAAACAGGTATGCTGCACCAATTCCCGCTAAAAAAACTGCGATTAAAGCTATTAGTCCAAGATAATCATTAAGGTAGCCCAGCACACGTCCTAAATTGTTGGCTGCTCTTTTATGAGTCCTTACTCTAATTTTTGAATATGAATCATCAAATTTTTGAATTTTACCCCTTAAATTTTCAACCAGTATATCGAGGTCAGTTCCTTCAGGGAAACGATAAAGATACTGGTAACTGACCCTGCTTTTTTTGCTCAGGAGACCTGTTTCCCTTATCTTATTTAAACCAACATATATCCTTGGAGCTAAACCAAAAGATGACATAGAACTACTTGGATCATCAATAACTGAGTCTGATACAGGAAAGCTACTCTGACCAATAGCAACGCTTCCTCCTTCATTTATATTCAGCATAAAAAGAAGTTCGGGATAGATCCATGCATCTCCATTATTGACAAGATTATCACGTACCATTTCAGGATTAACTATGCCTGATTTCTCTAGAATTATTTTTCCATAAAATGGAAAATTTTCACCTACACCAGTAACCTGTACTAATACAGACCTTTCTTTTGAAGCTACCATGGTGAAAAGGCTTATTTTTCGAGTAGACAAAGTGCTTTTAGAAAATTTTTCTTCAAGATTTTCTAAAGTCTTTTCGTCAATAGGGACATAACTTGTAAGGGCTATATCTGCTCCAAGAATTGCCTGTGAATTTTTACCCAGATGAACATCAAGTGATTCTTTAAATGAATCCAGTGCAATGAAACCTGCAAGTCCAAGGGCAAGGTTAAAGAGGAAAAATAAACTGAATCGCCTATTATTAAAAAGTTCTTTTAATGCCAGTTTGGGCCAAAAAAATGAGGATGATTTTTTCATTTAAAAGTCCCATTCTGAAGTATCAGCTGTTTTGAACAACGACCCGCCATCTCAGTATTATGAGTTACCAAAAGCATTGTCATACCAGTAGCATTTACAAGATCAAAAAGAAGGTTTGCCACCTGTATACCGGTATCGTTGTCAAGGTTTCCTGTGGGCTCATCTGCAAGAAGAATAGAAGGTCTAGTAACAACAGCCCTCGCGATTGCCACCCTTTGTGATTCTCCTCCACTTAGCTGATGTGGAAAATGCTTTTCACGGTCTGAAAGCCCAACCTGTTCAAGTGATTCTTTCGCTCTGCTGAGGTAATCATCATATCCAAACATTTCCAAGGGTAAACTGACGTTTTCTAATGCTGTAAGGTGGGGCATCAGATAAAACTGCTGAAAAATAATTCCGATATTTTCTGCGCGGAATTGAGTCAGCTTCACTTCACTCATTTCACTTATTTCCTTGTCCCTTAATCGAAGAGACCCCGAAGTTTGACGATCTAATCCTGCCATCAGTGATAAAAGTGTGGACTTTCCACTCCCTGATTGTCCAATAACGGCAACTGTTACACCCTCCTGTAATTCAAGATTAATATTTTTCAAAACATCAATTTTACCAAGATCAGCTTGAGGAAAAGATTTATAAAGTTTATTTATTTCAAGTAACATCAGTTTTTTCCAATAATATTTTCTTTTAAATTTTCAAATAAATGACTATTTCCATTTTACAAAAAGGACTTATTGAAATCAAATTCATAAATTTACAATTTACTCCGATTTTATAAATTCAAGTTACTGGTTTAATTTTGACCGATCTGTTAAAATGAAAAACAATCTTTAATTATTCGTCAGCATATCTTTAATCCAGTAGGTTAAAAATTTTTTAGATCTATTATTTATGGAAGCAGTAATCATACTCTTAACTGGTTTGGGCACAGGAGTATTATTCGCAATAATCAGCATACTAATAATCAATACATCCAACTCAGAAAAATATCCAATCGGAGGTTTCCTTCCTGCTTTGTGGATGGTAGCTGATTTAGGAGAATCATCAAAGCTGGAAGCTGCTGGTTTGCTTATGATGGGAGGAATTACAGGTTTTTACATTATGCTTGGATTAAGAAAATTACGAGTTGATACTTTGAATGATAAATTAAAAGTACAGCCTAATGAAAAACAAGATTCTGGAGGACAAGGAACTATAATTGTAAAAGGGAAATCTCTGGCAGAATTTCTTAAGTGATTACTTTTTTAACTTATAATATTGTATTCCGGACCAAAAGGGAAACCAGTCAAGTTTAGCGCACCATCTTCTGTTACTACTAAAATATCATGTTCGCGATACCCTCCGGCTCCGGCTGAGCCCTCAGGAAGCATTACCATCGGCTCCATAGAAACCACCATATTCGGCTCAAGAACAGTTTCTATATCTTCACGAAGTTCCAAACCAGCTTCACGTCCGTAATAATGCGAAAGTGCACCAAATGAATGTCCATATCCAAAAGTTCTATATTGAAGTAAATTGTGTTTTAAAAATATCTCGTTCAATTCAGTTGCAATATCACAGCAGCGTACTCCAGGTTTGATCAGTTCCAGACCATGTTGGTGAACTTCAACATTTGCCCGCCAGATTTCCAAATGACGATCTGAAACATTTTCAAAAAATAATGTTCTTTCTAATGCTGTATAGTATCCTGCAATCATTGGGAAACAGTTCAGGCTTAGAATATCCCCTTTTTGTATTTTTCTAGTTGTAACGGGGTTGTGGGCTCCATCAGTATTTATTCCGGATTGGAACCAAGTCCATGTATCCATGATGTCACTTTTGGGATACCTATATGCAATTTCCCGAACCATAACACTTGTTGAATGAATTGCAATTTCGTATTCCGGCACACCTTCTCCAACTGCTTCCACGCAAGCTGCACCTCCAATATCAGCCACTTGCGCACCATTTCTTATAAGATCAATTTCTTCATTAGATTTCACCATCCTTTGCCGCATAGACATTTTTGAGATATCAACAAATTCTACTTCCGAAAATAAATACTGCAGTTTTTTAAGATTTTCATAATTAATATGATCATATTCAATGCCTATTCGTCCCTTATTCTTTATTTCATTTTTTACTACTTTAAAAAAATTATCCTTTTCCCAATCAGTATAAATAATGTTGTCCCCATAACCTCTTCTCCAGGGCTGCCCTCCATCAATATTTGCTGTTATAGATTTAAGCTTATCCTGTTTAACTATAAGACCGTAAAGTCTTCCAAAAGAACAATAAACAAAGTGATTGTAATAATTTATGTTGTGAATAGACGTAAATATGATTAAATCAATATTCTCTTTCTCCATATTTGATCGGAGCTTGTTGAGACGATTTTCCATCTCTTTAGAAGAGAAAACTGAATTTTGTTTATTACCGTTTTCAATGCTTAAAAATTGTTCCATGATTGTTTAATAATTAGTTGAATATTAAAAATAATTTTTTAAGTTTGTTAAACTGGTGGTAACAAATGCTGAAATACTTAAGTCTTTTTTGTATGAGACATCGCTGAATTTACAAAGACAATACCCTGATAAAACGCTGGAATTATCGAGTTTTTTCAGAATATTCTGGATGGTTAAAAACTATTGATTGAGGAGATATTTAATACTAATTAAAATAGTTATTTAATTGATTGTTTACGCAGACGAACGTCGTGCATTTTGAAATGTCTTTTATTTTTTTTGCTCCAATATAAGTGCAAGTACTCCTTACCCCACCAAGAAGGTCCAGTAAAGTATCTTCCAGACGCCCCTTATATGGGATATTTACCAGCTTACCTTCACTTGCTTTATAATCAATTTTTATATTCTCACTGTAATACTTTTCCAAAGCATTACTGCTAGCCATACCATAAAACTTTACTGATTTTTGACCAGTTTCTTCATCAACAGTTATTTTTTCGCTGTTTTCATCATGACCAGCAAGCAAGCCTCCAAGCATTACAAAATCAGCATTTGCGCCAAAGGCCTTACTGATATCTCCTGAACAAGTACATCCACCGTCTGACATAACCATACCTCCTATACCATGTGCAGCATCTGAACAATCAATAACTGCGCTTAACTGAGGTATACCAACTCCTGCCACATTCCTGGTAATACATGCAGAACCTCCACCAATACCTACTTTTACAATATCAGCACCAGACAATATCAGCTGTTCTGTCATTTCAGGCGTACAAACATTACCTGCAATAATAATCTTTTTATCAAACTCAGCGCGCACCTGCTTTATGAAATCAGAGAATTGTTCTGTATAACCGTTTGCAACATCAATACAAATGAAATTGAATTGTTTAAGATCTTCACCAAGCTCATATAGAATATGCAATCCTTCGGCGATTCCAATAGTAATTGCAACATTTTTTCTAATTCCTTGAGGTATTTTCTTTAATTCGTCTACTGAATGGAATTTATGCAGACAAGTCAGCGTGTTATGTTTACTTAGAACTTTTGCAGCACCAACCGTACCTACAGTATCCATATTTGCTGCTGCCACTGGAATGCCTTTCCAAACAAGACTTGACCATTTAAAAGTAAACTTTCTTTCTAGGTCTACTTCTTTTCTAGAAGTATAATAACTTCGTTTTGGTTTAATCAGTACATCTGAAAAATCATACTTTACTTCATTTTCTATATGCATTTTTTACTCAGTGATGTATTGTTGTGTATTCTCAAATTCCCATGGAAAATGTATCCACAATTTTTCTGTATCTTTAGCCACTTCCCTAGCAAAGAAATGAGGTGTAAAATTACACTCATTGTTCCACCAGAGAGAAGCAAATTTAGGTTTTTCACAAAACTCTTTGATTTCCAGATGAATTTTATGAAATGTCTCGCCCCCATCACATACATCATCCATAATAAGTACGTTTTTATGTTCTTTATCAGGTTTATATTTAACCCAGTTAGGAAAGTCTCTCAGAGAAGTCTGAATCGGTACCAAAGGCAATTGGAACCAGTGACTTAGTGCAACAGCAGGCACCAAACCTCCTCTCGATACCCCTACAATCACATCTGGATTAAATTTTGATAAAGAAATCTGTCTTGCAATCTTTTGAACGTCTATAAGACATTCTTTCCATGAATAGTAGTATTTTTTCAAAATTTTGAAGGGAGAAAACTTGAATTTACGAATTAAACCAAGCACCATGCATCAGTATTTTTTCAAAATTTAATGCTTTGGATAAGGCTTTACAGCAATGTTATAAATGCTTTTCCATAAAATAGCAAAATTACATTATTAAAACTATAATTCTAATAAAAACAAAATTATTTTTTCAATTTAATATTATACAATATACATTTAACGTTATGATTTGGCTAAAATTATATTGATAAATATGTTTCAGTCAGTGTCCACAAGTCCTGCACCTGCCCCTGTTTTGCGCGATTCTGCAGTTGAAGGGACAAGACATCTTTTAAAAAATGAATAAATAACTGACCATGAATCATATACAGGAACGCCGGTCTTAAGTAATTTTTTTTTATTCTTTCCTGAATAAAATTTACTACCTTCCCATTTCCCATAGTTGCCCTCGCACTTGTTCTCATAAATAACTTTTACATCTACTCCATCAACAAATTCAGGAACAATGTCCCCATTCCATGAAGACTTCCAGCTTCCTTCCTCACAAATTAAAACACTACTTAGAGTAGCATCTGTAGCAGACCAACTTATTTCCCATCCATCAAAATCTGCTGCACCTAGCGCAGCACATACTAATAAAGGAAAATCAACTTTTTCAGCAATTATACTTTGCCCATTTTTTGGAATTTCAGGATGTGCTGAAATTAAATCGCATACTGCTACACCAGCCTGGATTGCAGAAAGATATTTCCCACTGTCAGCAGTTAGCATTATTTCTTCTTTTCCTTCTGTTATTGAAGTTTTCAAGGAACTGTGCCCACAATCCAGCTCCTTTAGAGCATTGGAGGTAATTAATGCAGGGTCAAGTCCACTAGCTGCAATCCAGATGGCTGCGTGTCCAAAATCTTCTGCAAGACCAAACGGCACTCCTCCACCTTTAGCGGCCCTAGTGAAGTAAAATAATATTTCGTTAAACGAGAGGTATAACTCAGGAGAGCTCATACAGCCTCTATAAAACGCATAATAACTCTGTGAGCAAAGCTAGGCATGAAAATATGCTTACTATGAAAAGAAGAACAAATTCTAGATAAACGTATCACCTTTTCTGGAGAACTCTTACTTCCAGCAATAACTGAAGCAGGTTTCAGTAGGTTATTTTTCATTTTTTAATCTGATCCAAATGACTTTTCAAAAAATTCAAGCCAGTTGAGTCCAGCAATTCGTTCCACTTCACTCTCAGAGAAACCATTCTTTCTTAAACAATTGAGAATATTTTTAAAGTCTCTATTGTCTTTAAACCAGTTTGGTTGTTCTGGAAAACCGGAAAGAGAGGCATTACCCTCACCAAAGTCTTTTTCCATTGTCCACGTCCCATTTCGCATCCATTCTACTGCACTGTCTGGCTGGTCCTGGCAAAGATCACTTCCAAAACCTATCCTTTCAACTCCTATCATTTCTGCGGTACGCGCAATCATACAACAAAAATCATCAAGTTGACAGTCGGATTTATCCTTTAAATGATGAGGATACATTGAAAATCCAAGCATACCGCCGCTTTCGGCAAGAGATTTCAAAACATCATCTGATTTGTTTCGCAGTGCATCACACCAGTTTAAAGGATTTGCATGAGTAATGGCTATAGGTCGTTCAGATAACTCTATTGCCTCAAGTGTAGAACGATTAGCAGAATGACTCATGTCTACAACAAGCCCAACTCTATTCATTTCCTTAATAACTTGGCGTCCCATTCTAGTTATTCCTGCATCATCTATTTCATAACAACCTGCTGCCAGCAGACTTTGATTATTATAGGAAAGCTGCATGAAACGAACACCAAGCTGATGACATACTTCCACCAATCCTATATTATCTTCTATGGGGGAACAATTTTGGAATCCGAAAAATATGGCAGTCCTTCCTTCTAATTGTGCTTTATGAACATCATCCGCTGTTCGACCGTGAAAAATAAGCTGTGAATATTGCTCAAATCTCTGGTTCCAGGCAATTATGTTCTGAACCATTTCCTTAAATTTCTCATGGTAGCAGATGGTAACGTGTACCGCTGTAATCCCTCCATCTTTCATCTCACGGAAAATCTTCTCTGACCAATTATTGTATTGAAGTGCATCAATAATTAACATACATGATTATAATAATATATTGATATTAATAAACAATTTTGGGTATATAATTTTTGTCTAATTTTTCAAAAAACAGAAAAAACAAGTGTTTCGATGTTCAAAAAACTAAAACTTTATTCTACATCAGTAAAAGAAGTTTAATTGGTATTTGGAAATTATGAAATTCAAAGAAAATCAAACTGAATATTTAATTACGACGGAGTAATTCCCCTAAGACGTTCAGTTCTTCTACGTAATAGTTCCACTGTGGTCAATAGCAGGATAGATATTATCACTAAAATAGTTGCAGCGGAGAGGATGGTTGGACTTATTTCCTGACGAATTCCTGACCACATTTGCCGAGGAAGAGTGAATTGTTCAGGCCCACCTACAAATAGAACAATTACCACTTCATCAAATGAAGTTATGAAGGCGAAAAGAGCTCCTGAAATAACCCCGGGTAAAATAAGAGGCATTTCTATTTTAAAAAAATTTCGTATTGGTCCACCACCAAGACTTGCAGCAGCCCTGGTCAAGTTATGATCATAGCCTACTAGAGTTGCTGTAACTGTTATAACAACAAATGGAAGACCAAGTATAGTATGCGAAAAAATTAGCCCTGTAAAAGTGGCAACAAGGTTCAGTTTCGCAAAAAAGAAAAATACACTCGATGCAGTTATTATAAGCGGTACTATCAATGGAGAGATCATGATTGCCATTATAGCTTTGCGAAATGGCATGTAGGGACGACTCAAGCCAAGAGCAGCCATTATTCCAAGCGTGGTAGCAAGAAGTGTAGCTATAATTCCTATAAAAAGGCTATTCTTTGCACCTAAGATCCACCTGTCACTGCAAACAGTTGTAATTCCTGGATCTGAACAATCTCCTATAAGAAGCCTGTACCAACGTAATGAAAAAGCTTCCGGGTCCAAAGCAATCATTCCTGGAGTAAATTCCAGAAATGGCGAGGATGAAAAAGAAATTGGAATTACAGCAATAAGTGGCATTACCAGAAAAAATAGTACCATTATACAAATTGTAAGATAAGTATAATGCCAGAGACGCTGTAGCGGAGTCGCGTAAATTGGTAGTGACATTTTTCAAGCCAGTTTCATGTTATCAATCCCTACAATTTTGTCGTAAACCCAATACAATATAAGTATTGCTCCCAGTAAAACTGCTCCCATTGCCGCAGCTAATCCCCAATTTAATGATTTTTGCATATGATAAGCCACCATATTGCCAATCAGTTTCCCATCTTTTCCTCCTACCAACTCAGGAGTAATATAGTAGCCAATAGCTACGATAAACACCAGAATAACTCCCGCACCAACTCCTGGCATTGTTTGGGGCATGTAGACTTTTAAAAAAGCCAAAGAAGGCTTAGCACCAAGATTCTGAGCTGCTTTCATGTAGCTTGGAGGTATTCCCTTCATTACACTGTAAATAGGCAGAATCATGAATGGCAGAAGAATCTGGATCATCACAATTACTGTTCCGGTAAAGTTATACATCATAGGCAGTCTGTTTTCATCTGAAAGAATACCACTAATAACTAGAGCATCATTGATTACACCTTCCTGCTGAAGCATAACCATCCATGCGACAATCCTTACAAGCAATGAAGTCCAGAAAGGCATTAGTACACATATCATCAGCAGATTTGAATACTTTAGTGGCAAAGTAGCCAGAAGATGTGCAGTTGGATATGCTAGAACAAGACATCCAATTGTAACAATTAAACTCAAAAAGAAAGTACGCCACCATAACATAACATAAACCTGACGTTCTTCAGGCTGCATAATGATATTTTCGTTAACATCATACTTTCGATCAAAGGCATTCAAATAATAACCCATCGTGAATGGATCCTTCATGGTATAAAGTGACTGCCATACTCTTACATCTCCCCATCGCTTTTCAATTTTAATCAACGCATCTTTATATGGAGAATCTTTTATTTTATTTAAACCTCTTCGTGATTTTTTAACGAGGCTCTTCCAGCCAGGTTTTTCATAGTTCATGCGGGTACTTGACTTACCGGTCATAAATTTATGTGCTGAAGTAAGGTCCTTGTATAAAGCTTTATAAAATTTTTCATCAGGGGATCCTTTTTCATCCCACCCTTTCAACACTTTAAACAATCTGCTGCAAGCTGCATTTGTAAGAGGAGTTAGATAAGAGCAAATTTTAAATTGTGCTCTTTTTTCAACCCTTTTTTTTTCTTTCTTTGTACCCACATATTTTAAGGAATCTTGCACAATTCTACTTAAAGGCAACCATTTGTCAGCTTCACCCCACTGAGAATTAATTTTTAAAATTGATTCTTTGTAAGGACCTCTTTTTGGTATGCGTACAAACCAGCCGCTGTCTTCAAGATCTACTTCAATGCCATTATTTTTGGTAATTAAGAACTTGTTGATTGTGCCCAAGTCGAAGAAAACACTTTTGTATAATTCTTCTTCAGGCAATTTTTGTCTATCCCAGTTCTCAATGAGCCTGAATGTCAATGGCATCTGGAAATTAATTAGCTGATCATCAACACTTCTTGTAAGCAGATTTCCAATTGGAATAATAAATAACACCAGCAGAAAAAGCATTGGAGGCAATACTAGCCCCATTGCCTTGAGTTTACTCCTCCGCATAGATCGTTTTAGACTGACTTTCAGGGAAGTTCCATCTGCAGTCAGTAGAGGTTTTGTTTCAAAGGAAGTATTACTGACCATAATTAATACGGCAGAATTTCAATACGTTGAAAAGAAACGGGGAACTGTCATTCCAGGCAGTTCCCCGTTGAAATAGAAAGGGATAGTAACTACTTGCCCATCCAGGCAGTATATCGCTCAGAGATTGAATCTCCGTTATCTGCCCACCATGTTGGATTGGCGAACACAGCATTCTTCATATGTTCAGCTGTATTGGGCATGTGCTCCATTATGTTAACACCTGTATGAAACCAGGGCTCATTTGAACTAATGATGGACAATGCGGATTTACGCATAGGTCCATAGTTAATATACTTGCCCTGTCCTGCCTGCTGATAAGGCGCTGAAGCATGAATCAAAAATCGGAGTGCTTCATCATAATTAGGCGAACCTTTAAGCATGACAAGCCACTCCTCTTCAAGTACCTGACCATCCCAGATAGGAACAAAAGGAGCTCCTTCGGATAGGATTGCAGCACCTACTCGACCATTATAAGCAAGCGCCATTGAGGCTTCCCCGCTGGAAACAAGCTCAAGCGGTTTTGCACCAGCTGACCAGAAAACTACGTGGTTCTTAATTGTATCAAGCTTTTTAAAAGCACGATCAATTCCAGCCTTAGAGTCCATAACCTTGTAGACATCGCCTGCAGCAACGCCGTCCGCCATCAATGCCATTTCAATTAATGCATTGGCCCAAGTATGGATTCCACGCTTACCAGGGAACTTCTTGACGTTAAAGAAATCGCCAATGGTACTAGGCTGTGCACCAGAGAAGGTTCCCCTCTTATAGAAAGGCATATAAGACCAAAATATTTGTGGAACAACACAGTCGTTAGGAACAGGGACCATGATATCATCATCCATAGAAGTTCCATCAGGAGCTTTGGCGAAAACATCACGGGGTAGTTCTTCAAAAAGACCTTCATCACATCCAACTCGTGCCTCGTGAGGCAGAACATCAGCAATGTCCCATGTAATTGTACCCGATTCAACCTGAGTTCTAATTTCACCCAAGCCACCGTTGTAATTAATAAACTTCACCTTGCCTCCGACAACAGATGAATCCGAAAACGTATCGGCATAAGCTTTTTGCTGGCTCATTGTGTAGGCGCCTCCCCAAGAGACAACGGTAACTTCAGCAACCGCCTGGCCTACAAAACCGATCATTGCCATGACTGCAGATACCGTCATGGTTAGCATGAAATTTTTCATACTTTTCTCCTTTTTTGTAATTGAGCCCATTATGGGCTGTTAACAGGTCCCGGAATTGGGACTTCATAAAAACCTGAAACGAACTCTTTAGAATGTAGGCACAGACCTGTCGTTTTCAGG
>CACERX010000027.1 GCA_902562015.1 uncultured SAR324 cluster bacterium | reverse complement strand
TTTTTGTTAAAAATTGTTTTGGTGGGAAAAATTGAAAACAGTTGTAATTGTTAATCCCCAAGCGGGAAACGGCAGAACATCAAAGATTTGGATGAATGTTGAATCGGCACTTAAGCAAAGCATTGGATCGTTCAAATCAATTCAAACAAACTGCCGTGGTGATGCCAAACATTTGACCCGTCAGGAACTTGAGAATGGTGCAGTCAGAATAGTGGCAGTTGGAGGAGACGGTCATCTGAACGAGGTTCTTAATGGTTTTGTTGAAAATGATTTACCTGTAAGCAGTGATGCTTCACTGAGTTTTTTGATGACCGGAACAGGTTGTGATTTTCAGCGTTCACTAGGAATTCCCGCGAACTGGAAGCTAGCAGTTGAAAACCTGAAGCGAGCAAAGGTACGTCAGATTGATGTTGGAAAAGTCACATTCACAAAATCAGATTCCACAAAGCAAGTGCGATATTTTGATAACATTGCCAGTTTTGGACTGAGCGGAGCAGTAGACCGCTGTATCGAAAACTATCGCCCACCGAACTTCTTAAAAGGGACACCACTGTTTTTGTGGGCTACAATAAAAACTGTGCTGACTCATCCTAACCAGTCAGTAAAATTTAAAATAGATGATGGTCAGGAGCAGCAGATTCAGACGAGGTTGGTCTTAATTGCAAATGGATGTTATTTTGGAGGTGCAATGCTGGCAGCACCTGAAGCTGAAATTGACGACGGCATGCTTGATTTATTAATGCTGAAAGAAATAAGCTTGGCTAAATTTCTTTGGCACCTTCCGAAAATTTATAATGGTAAACACTTAAAGATTCCTGAAGTATTATTTCAAAAAGTTCGCAAATTCACAGCTAAAAGCGAGGAGCAGGTTATTCTGGATATTGACGGAGAATCTCCAGGATATCTGGAAGCAACTTTTGAAGTACTACCGAGGATTCTGAAGCTGTTAATTTGAAATTTTTGGCTTGTTCCAGGTGATGAGGTATTTATAGAATGCATTTCTTAAGCTTACAATTTAAAATTTCTACGGTATAAATAATGTCCAAGAACCATCATTTATTAAAACGAAAATACTGGATTTTTGATCTTGATGGAACACTTACGATTGCTGTGCACGACTTTAATGCCATCCGGGAAGAGTTGGGAATTCCAGAGGGACAGCCTATAATCAAGACATTGGAGTCACTCCCTTTAAAAGAGTCTCGTAATAAAAAAAAGAAGCTGCAGGAAATAGAAGAAAAACTAGCTTTAAAAGCTAGTCCTGCCCCGGGAGTAAAAAAATTGCTGGAAATACTTAACAGCCAGAATTATATCTTTGGAATTCTTACATTAAATACCAGAGAGAATGCGTGGACTACGCTTAAGGCCCTTGGATTGTCAGAGTATTTTACAAGGGAATCTGTAATTGGACGCTGGTGCGCAGAACCAAAACCGTCACCTAATGGCATAAAAAAGCTTCTGAATCATTGGAATGTTTATAACAACGAGGCTCTTATTGTCGGAGACTATCTATACGATTTACAAGTGGGCCGTGCGGCAGAGATCGCCACAGTTCATGTTGATCCAAGTGGAAGATTTGAATGGCCGGAACTTGCAGATATCAGTGTCTGTTCACTTAACGAACTGACTGATATGCTTTATTGAAACGGATTACTGGTCACTTAATATTTTTAGTTTGTGAATCTTCTGCTGCTTCTCAATTTAAAGAAGTATTATATGAAGTTCACTTTTCAGTCTGCCGTTCCTTTACACCTGGTGCTGTTTGCTCAGATTTTTCTTTATTGGGTCCTGCCATTTGTGAAACGAGAATGCTGATTTCGTAGAGAATAATCAATGGCCCGGCCATCAGGGTTTGAGTGAAAACATCTGGAGGTGTCAATACTGCTGCACCTATAAATATTACAACCAAGGAATATTTTCTGTTTGTCCGGAGCCAGTTGGCGTTCAGTATTCCAAGTCTAGTTAAGATGAAGGATATTGTGGGTAGCTCAAAAACCAATCCAAATGCAAATAAAAGGTGTATAGTAAGCGACAGGTAACTTGCCATACTAAGGGTTGGTAGAGTAAATTCATTCTCAAAACCAAGGAAAAAATCATATCCAAGGGGAATCACAATAAAATATCCGAAAAGTCCTCCACCCACAAAAAGAGGATAAGAAAGAAGCATAAAAGGCCAGAATGCTTTGCGTTCTTTTTTATACAGTGCGGGTCTTACAAACAGCCATATTTGAGCTAGCAGGTAAGGAAATGTTAGAAATAGGGAGGTATATAGCCCGATACGAAGATATGTGAAAAACGGCTCAGTTAACTGAATAAAAACCAGTGGAATGTTTCGCAAATCTAATGGTGATCGAAAGGCGGATAAAATGGGCTGGTCTAGCTCCATCTCTATTACGGTAGCTCCAACGAAAACAACAAATATTACTATAATTACACGAACAACCCTTCTACGCAGTTCTCCAAGATGCGAAGTGATTGGCATAGGGACATCATCTGAATGCTCTTGGTCTTCATGCTCGTTGATCTGATCGTCAGGGTTTTTTCTCAATTTTAAATTAAACACAAATTTTAATCTGCTATAGTTATCATAAACCTTGAAGAAAACAGTTTGGTCTTTTTATAAATACATTGCATGTATTTTTTTGGATATCTGATATGTAAACATTAATTTGCAAGAAGCCCAAGTTTTTTACCATAAACTTCTTATAGATGCATGGTATACAATTAATTAAATATGAATGCGAGATGAAGAGCAAAATATTTTCACATAATTTTTTTAAATGCATGTTTCTTTTATTGAACAGCAAAATTTTTATATATATTTTAGTCGTAGTTTTTTTAAGTCACCCTAAATATACTTTTGCCAAGAAAGATGTAAATGGAATTAATAAAAATGTCTATCTGCTTTCACGAAGTATAAAAATCGGGAACAAACCCATTAAAGATGCCATATTCTCACCTGATGATCAGCATGCTCTTGTCTTGTCCGGGAGTTCTTCTCTCGAAATTTACAGAACTCAAAACGGTAAACGGGAACGTATTATTAACAATCGTGAACATAATGCACTTTCACTTGTACTGCATAACGCAGGTAAACTGGCCGTAACCGGGGGGAAAGATGACACAGTCAGAATTTGGGAAACTGGACAGACAACAGCAAAGGCAGTGCTACGAGGACACCTGAGTGCTGTTTCTGTTCTTGCACTGAATTCTGGAGGGTCGATTCTAGCTTCTGGAAGTCTGGACGGGACTGTTATTTTTTGGGACATTAATGAAAACAAACTTCTTAAATCTTCAAAGGTTACCAGTAAAGGAAGCGTAAAAAGTCTGGCCTTTCATCCACATGAAAATATTATCGCAATCGGAGGAGAAGATGGAAGTCTTCAATTCAGAGATATATCAGAAATGAAGCTTCTATTTAAACTTCCACATCACAAAAAAGCCCTTACTGCTGTAGATTTTAACCTGAAGGGGGATTTATTTGTATCTTCTTCTGAGGATGGAAAGTTGATTGTTTGGGATTGGGGAGTAAGAAAACAACAATTTGAGATTCAAATCAATGATTCGATTACGGATTTAAGCATCCATCCTTTACGAAATGAAATTGCTTTAGTAACTGCAGGCGGTAGCCTTGAGACATGGAGCTTGTCTACGGGTTCTCAGTTGCATACCATAAACAAATCTGAACATGCGCTTATAAGTATTGGGTATGACAGTAATGGTCAGAGGATTATCACTGGTTTGGAAGATGGAACAGTTCAAATTTGGGAATATGGGACTTCACTTTATCAGAAAACATTTCGTGGCCATGAGCGATCTGTAGAAACGCTAGATTTTTCAGATGATAATAAGTTTATCATCAGTTCATCATCAGATAAAACTGTACGGATCTGGAAAGTAGATTCAAAAAACGATTTCCGTATAATTAATATGGACAGCCATCGGGTTCAGGATGCCCGATTTGCTCCTGATGGTAATAGTTTTGCCACCGCAGGTGCAGACAGTTCCATTATTATTTGGAGCACTGAAGATGGGAGCCATCTGAACAGGTTTCGATTTCATAAAGGCAAAGTAAATGCGCTTAGTTATCATTCTAAAGATCCTGTTTTGCTTTCTGGAGGATCAGACAGACAATGGGTGCTTTGGGACTTGGATTCAGGTGAACCCATGCAGTATCGCCAGAGCCACTCTTCACAAATTCTGGCTACCTCAATTTCTCCTGACGGAAAACAATTTGCTACAGCCGGGGGAGATTTTATAGTTATGCTATGGAAATACCCGACGGGAGAGCCAATAGCTAAGCTAATTAAACACAATAAACCTGTAACAACTCTGGCATTTAGTCCTGACGGAAGGTTACTGGCAAGCGGAGGTCAGGATCATCAAATTTATATCTGGAGCATTAAACCTGAGATTTTAAAAACTCCGATACTGAATTTAGAAGGGCATGAGTTCATTGTAAGCCAGGTAATGTTTTCCAGCGATGGGAAAGCATTGATTTCAATTTCCAAAGATAAAACAATGCGCTTATGGGAAGTAAAGAGTGGAAAAATGCTACGAATTCTACATGGAGACAACACGCCACTTATTTCAGGTGCGCTAAGTCCTGACGGTAAATTGATTGCATTAAGCAACCTCACAAATGATATCTCTATTCTGAACTTCCCAACCGGAATTCCAGAATTAGCGAATGATTATGCCACAGATGCTTATGGTGTCGAAAAAAATGTAGTAGGCATGCAGGATTCAGAGTCAGATCAAAGTTCATCCGAACAAGTCCTGATTAATCTTGATGACTTGGATGAAACAGAAAAATGGCAGATGACTGCGGAAGAATTAAGTGCTTATTCTGTATCAGAAAATACCGAGGTTTCAAAGGGGCACTCTGAGCAGCAAAGCCAGCTGAATCTGTTGTTAAAAACAAAAAATACCTGCGGAAAATTTACAGCAATGGGAAATCTTGCATTGCAGATATTAAATTCTGTTCCTCATGATTTAGCTGCTTATCATGCATTGACAAAGGTCTCTATAATGAATCAAGATATTACTGCATTGAAGCTGATAGTCATGGCAGGAATGTTTGCGGAACTAGACCACAATCGTTATGACTATATGCCTATTTTGGATATCCGGAACACGTTTGAAAAATTGAGGATTGAGATCTTTGATCAATCATATCTGCGCGGTGGAAATAGACAAAATTTGAATTTTCAAAACTGTGATGGCAAAACCATAGAATTTGAGCTTTCAGATGTTTCCAGAAATCTACGTTTCCCTGTTGAGTTTCTGCAAAAGATTAGCTCAACTCCAGGCTTGATAAACTACGATGAGTTCATGAAATTACCTGAAAAAGAATTTCAAATTAGGATTTTTGAAGAAATTGACAGGATAATAAACAACATTGCTCCAAAACCATCTGCACAAATTTCACGGTCTGTTGAAGATAAGTCAAATGAAGTTCCTTTTGGGACATTGAATTTAAATCTTGAAAAATCACTAGTACTGAAAAATGAAGGGGTTGCTACATTTCAATTACGCAAAGAAGGCAGTCACTGGCATACCTACTATACTGATCAGGACAATAAAGTTGTTTTGCATCTGCCTGCAGGTAGATATTATCTGAAGGTAGCCGGTATTTTACGTAAAACTTTTTTTATGATTGCAGAGGCTCAAATCGATATTACAATTGAGTGAGGTGTGAGTTAAAAAAATTGGAAGTGATTAATAGTGAATTTATTGAAAGAAATTAGCTTACCAAAGTGAAATTTTTATACCTTTTGATCAAAAATGACACGCATTGTTGAATCTCTAAACCAAATCAAGATAATTAAACCAGTTACAAAATTACCTAATGCTTTTAAAAACTAAAAAACAGTTTTTAGGTTTAGATCTTTAAATGGATTCAGTTTACGAAAATGTAGCCCTTCGCGGTGAATTGAGTGCAAACTTGGTTGGATTCTGCCGTCATATGCGCTTGAAAGGCCTAAATCCTGGCATTGGGGAGCAGATGGATGCTTTGCGGGCACTAGAGGAGTTGGACTTTAAAAATGAAAATATTTTCAGAATGGCTCTCCGTACCACACTGGCAAAGAGTACTAAGGAACAGGAAATATTTGATGAAAATTTCTATCCATTCTGGAATGTCTGGAATAATGCTGAAAATCTTTCTCACAATTCTAGTGCAAAGCAGGAAGATACCTCAGTAATAACAATTGAACATACAACAAAAACCAAATCTTTTGTTTCGATTAGTGATTGGCTGAGCGATGATGATTCTAGTAAAGAGGAAAAAGAATCTGCAGGTTACAGTCCTTTTGAAACTTCATCTGAGCGTGATTTCAGTACATTTCAGGCAGATGAGCTCTCAGAAGTAATGCGCCTCATCAATGAATTAGGCAGAGTCCTGGCTACCAGATTCAGCCGGCGTACAATGGAAACAAAAAAGAGGGAGAATTTTGATTTCCGCAGAACCATGCGCCTTAGTTTGCGTCGAGGAGGTGAAATATTGGATTTGGCTTATAACCGACGCAGGCGACAGCGCTTAAAACTTGTTTTGCTATGTGATGTGAGCAAGTCGATGGATCTTTACAGTCGTTTTCTGATCCAGTTTATTTATGCATTCCAAAGTGTTTACAAGCGTATTGAAACCTTTGTTTTTGGGACATCACTTCATCGTATCACGTATATCTTACGTGATGAAGAGCTTTCAAATGCACTTGATTACCTTTCCAGAACAGTAAAAGACTGGTCCGGAGGGACGAAAATTGGAGCATCACTTGAACAATTTGTCTCAAATTACGGAAGCAAGTTAGTTGATTCTCAGACTGTTATACTTATAATCAGTGATGGCTGGGATACTGGAGAAGTAGATTTACTAGCAAACAATATGTATTATTTACATAAAAATTCCAGATATGTTCTGTGGTTAAACCCATTGAAAGGAAGCCCAGGTTTTAAGCCTAATACTCGCGGAATGCAGGCGGCAATGCCATATATTGATTTTTTTACATCGGCACATAACTTAATAAGTCTCAGAAATCTTGTACGCCAGTTGACGTTGATACAGTCAGGAAAAGTTCGTATGCAGGCTTTAGAAGGTTGACTCGGGTGATGAAATTTCTGATCCTATATAATTAAAAATAATTGATTTAAAACTAAATTTTATCCCTGCTTTGACATTATATAATTTCGAAAATTCCACTCCTGAAATTAACGAAACTTCTTTCGTTGCACCTAATGCAAGCCTTATTGGTAGGGTGAAAATAGGAGAAAAATCATCAGTATGGTTTAACACCGTTCTTCGGGGAGATATGGAAAACATTACTATTGGTAATGAGTCAAATATACAGGATTTAAGCATGGGACACGCCGATCCAGGATTTCCATTGGTTTTAGGTAATAGAGTAACAATAGGGCACCATTGTGTACTGCACGGGTGTAAAATTGGAGATGATTGTCTGATTGGAATGGGTGCGATTATAATGAATGGAGTAATAATTGGAAGGGGAAGCATAATCGGAGCTGGGGCTGTTTTGCTAGAGGGAATGGAAATTCCGGAATTTTCCATGGTTGTAGGTTCACCTGCCAAGATTAAAAAGACTTACGATGAAAGTATACTACATAATATTAGGAAGTCCGCTAAAATATATGTTAAAAGATCGATCAGCTACAGGGAAAAGAGCTCCGTTGTATGAATTTGGTTGTTTCAATACATCAACTAGTCTTACTGCTTATATTATTTTCTTCGGAAGCTGGTCTATTTAGAGCCTAAATTTTCATTTGCGGTTTCAGCAAACAGAGGCTTACAACGTTCATTAAGCTTGATATTAAGAAATTTTTTTGACTGAGTTAAAAATTTTTTTTATTGAAATTCAAAATGTCAAAAAGATTATTTCAGAGGGACAATGAATTCAGTCGGAATAGGATACTTTTGTATATTTATTATTTATTGCGGTGGTGTAAAAATTCCTTTAAGCAATGAATTGCCTTCAAAAGGGCGGGAAGAGATGCAAATATTTGAATTAAATTTTGCACCTAAATATATCTCATATTGGAGATTCAGGCAGCAATTTCATTAGACTCCCTAGCTAGAATAATTGCACTAAATGCTGCTTGAAGTTCGTTGGAGCTAAGTTCTGTAAGTTCAGTGTAGTCACTGTTCAAAGTATCATTTATGAAACGGAGTTTTGGTTCCTTTGAATTATAGCCAAGCTTATTCAACTGGAGATCCAGGGTTTCGAAGACTCTATTGCGTAATTGTTCGTTAGTCTTTATATCTTGAGCCAGAATCTTTCTTCCATAGAAACTGTCGTCATTTTTCTCACCTTTGAAAGACTGCTTTGACATTGTTTTTTCTCCTCTTAATTCTACTGCGACTATCACTGATGTAATAATTACCGAAGTAAGGCAGAAAATTAATAAAACCATTTCCATTTTAATCCTCTAGTGCTGGATTTATTTAAATTTTTGGTCCAGCGAAAACAATGCAGAAAACAGACCAGTGTATTAAAGTCCAAAATTAACATCCTTTTCTGGTTAAAAGCTGAGTAACCCATTAATTCAATTTTTTAAGTAGACTCCCTGTTATCAACTGGTGATAGTCTTTTATAAAGTCATTGAAATACTTACCTTCTGCTTTAGCCAATATTTTATGTCTGCAAATTGTTGGGGCTCACTTGAGGTTATTAGGAGTAATTTACCTAAAATTTTTTGTCGGTAAAATGCACTAGAATAAGCAAATTTTGCTTGTAATTACTCAATAGAAAAACTACTCATTTCTGGCATTGAACTTGTATTACAATTTTGGAATCTAAAACGGAATTTTAACATTAATTATGATTAATGAACTTTTGTAGAATTATTCGATTGGGCAAATTGCTTCTACTCTTTTTCGTAGCAGCATTGATTTCGACTCCAGTATGTGGAGTGCGTGTTAAAGATGTGGCAGCGTTGAGAGGAGCTCGTGATAACGAACTGATCGGATTCGGGATTGTTGTCGGTTTGGACGGAACTGGTGATTCTCAAGAAAGTCTGCTTTCACGAAAGCCTATAGTAAACGCTTTGGAAAGGATTGGTATAAGCTTAGAAAGTCGGGACATTTTGGGACGTAGTATAGCTGCTGTTTGGCTGACAGCAACGTTACCAGCCTTTGCTAAATCAGGACAGCGTTTGGATATAACAGTTGCAACGATAGGTGATGCAGTATCCCTTCGTGGTGGAATCCTGATCATGGCTCCCTTACGCGGGCCTGATAGGCTAGTATATGCAGTTGGTCAGGGCCCCATTGCCGGAATTCCAAAAGGGGTTAGCAGGGCTGATGCACTTCCCCCAGAGGAACTGGTTAACCTTCCGGTTGGGTCGAGGATGGTGGCCTCAGTAGGACAGGTACTGGGCGGAGCCATAGTTGAACGTGAAATAAATTTAAATCTAAACAGTCGCGCACGAGTTTTTATGAATTTACACTCTCCAGATTTCACTACTGCTTTCCGCTTGGCAAAGCTGATTAATCAGAAGTTAGGAATTCGTAGTGCTCGCGCACAGGATGCAGGCACTGTTGAAGTATCAGTGCCAGACAGTTACCTAGGTAACACGGTTGAGCTGGTATCATTCATAGAAAATTTAGAAATATCACCGGATCATACTGCCAAAGTTGTGCTTGATGAGCGTTCAGGTACAGTAGTAATGGGTGGGAGCGTAAGGATTTCACCAATTGCCATTTCTCAAAATGGTTTAAACATCCAGGTCAAGTTGCCATCTCCAAACGCTCAGGGAGAAGAAGGTGTGCAAACAGAGGGAACAACTTTAGCGTCCAATGTATTTATGTTGAAAGGAGGCGCTGATCTTAAGGAAATTGTTGATGGTTTTAATAAAATTGGAGCATCTAGTAAAGATTTAATTGAAGTTCTTAAGGCTGTCAAAACTGCGGGAGCGCTACATGCTGAACTAGTTATTCGTTAAAAAATTATGAAAGCTCTTATGCCATTACCTCTTTCAGCGTTGGGAATGCGTATGGATCAGTCAAGGAATCTTCCTGATGCAAAAGGTAAGGATGACGAAGCCAAGCTTCGCGAAGCCGCAAATGAATTTGAAGCAATATTTATTCAGCAGATGCTGAAAACAATGCGTAAGACTTCATTGGAGTCTGATTTTATAAAAAAGTCTGAAGGTGAAAAAATGTTTAGATCAATGTTAGATGAACAGTACGCTATTCTTTCGGCTAAATCAGGTAGACTGGGTCTTGGA
This sequence comes from uncultured SAR324 cluster bacterium, assembly GCA_902562015.1. The sequence continues at coordinate 10,554 of CACERX010000027.1, read as the reverse complement.
GAAATAATTTTTCAGCAGTTAAAATCTAATTTAAATAAATAACAAAAATATCTAAAGTTTTTTGACTGATCTGCCGATGAATACAATAAGGTGTTTTAGTGACTTATGAAGGATGAGAAAATAGAATATCCCGATTAATTAAAACATCTTATAAGGCCCAAGAATAAAGTAGTAAATAATGGTTTTTCCAGCTAAGTTAAAATTACTGCTTGAAATCTGTTTATTTACAAGCCCTATGGGTCTTCTCTGCTGGGCAAACTGTACTTTAAATTGATATGCTTAGCAGAGTCTGCGGGGGTGCTTGTCGGCATACACCGGACGTTCCCGTGGAGTTGGGTAACTGAACTATTTAAAATGAAAGGTGGATTATGAAAATCACAGGTCAACAGCCTCCCGAATTTCATGGTGTAAAAGGGGGTACAGGTAAGGACAACCAGAAAGCCGCAGAAAGAGCAGGTGCGCTAACGGGTTCAGGTGAACCTCCTGTTAAGACTTCAACTTTTGTTATGAACAAAATAAAAAGTCTAATAAATTCAGAGCCTGAAGTTCGAACAGACAGGGTTGCTGAGTTAAAAGATAGAATCAAGAGCGGTGAATACAAGGTAGATTCTGAAAAACTTGCCAAAAAAATGCTTGAAGATGCTTTTCAGGAAGACATTTCCTGAAATAGATAATGTTAGCAGCAAGCTGGTAGTTTTTGCAGGTCAACAAATTGTATTTTTAAATTATGAGAGAGTTGCTTGATATTTTGCAGCGGCAGATTGAGTTACATGAGAATTTGCTGCGTTTGTTACAAAAAGAGTCAGAGGGATTTGGTAGGTTACGTGGTTCAGAACTTCTTAAACTTCAGGGTGAGAAGTCACGATGCGTACGCGCTACTGCCCAACTTGAGAAGGAAAGGATTCTTCTCGTGGAGCAATATTCCAAATCTTGGAAAACAGATTCGAAGAATCTGACGTTACGAGTGATTATCGGTCTGGCTGACGATGAATACAGCATACCGCTCCAGAAGTGTTTTGAAAGGCTTAAACTAATGATTGCAAATATTCGCGAAATTGCGGAAGAAAATTCTATACAGTCTTCAGGACGTCTGAAATCGGTTGAATCTTCACTCCAATTTATAAGCCAGCTCCAGAACGGTCCTCCTACTTATTCAGAAGTGGGAAAGATACAAAAAAGGACCGGAATAATGCCTCGTGCTGAAGTTTGACTCACTTTTCAACATAATTGTCAAATAAATCTAATAATTCTGATTCATCACAATGCCTTCGCTCAACAGCTCGCTGAATCTGGGGCAACGTGCCCTGAGCATCAATCAGCGAGCAATGCATACTGTTGGTCACAACATTGCCAATCAGGAAACTGAAGGGTTCTCACGTCAGCAGGTAGATTCAGGCACTTCAGCACCAGATCCAACCGGCGTAGGAGGAGGTGCAGATGCCCAGCCAACCACTCGTGTTTACGATAAATTTGTACAGCGTAAGATTCTCCAGGAAAATCCGCGTTCAGGAATGTTCAGATCACGTGGTGAATTTCTGCAGAAAATTGAAATTATTTTCAGTGAAATAGAGGGCAACGGTTTGCACAATGCCCTAAATGAGTTTTGGAATTCCTGGAGTCAGCTTTCAAATAATCCTGAATCCGAATCAGCAAGAATACAGGTTAGAGTCCAGAGTGATATTTTGGCCCGACGTTTTCGTGGAATGCACTCCCAACTTCAGGGATTACGCACTGAAATTAATGGTAGGTTGTCTTCAAATATTAATAAAGTAAATGAATTAGGTAAGAAGGTATCAGAACTAAATCGGCAAATTAATACATACGAGGATGGGCAGCGAAATGCCAACGATATGCGTGATGCTCGCAATCAGGCAATTGAAGAGCTTTCGGAATTGGTGGATGTGAATTCTTTTGAAGATCCCAATGGACGCATTACAGTTATAATCGGAAGAGATTGGACACTTGCTGAAGGCAATAACCACTATCAACTGGAAGGTAATATGAAGGGTGGTGAACTTGGAATGCTTAGAGTTGATGGTGTCTCAGTAAACAACAACCGACGTGATCTAACGAGGACTTTTCGTGAAGGTGTGATGAGCGAAATGTTGAGGATGCGAGATGAAACAATTGTGGAATTTCAGCACAATTTGGATGAAATGGCCTTCAATCTTGCAGCACAGGTCAACAAGATTCATGCTACAGGTACGGGAATCAATTCAGCAAAAAATATGATGAAAAGTACTTTTGGACTTAATTCTGATGCAATGAATCAGCCGCTACCATTCCTGAAAGATGGTATCTTTCAGCTTCATTTAGTTGATCCGCATAATGAAATACTTGAAACCTATGAGTTGGAAATCCAATCAGGGGTTGATACTCTACCACAAATTGTCAAACGCTTGAACCATACTGTAAATGACCCTAAATTACTTCAGGCATCAATTGAAGGAGATGGGTCGATGCTTTTGCAAAGCGGTCATGACTACAAATTCATTTTTGGCGAAGATCAATCGGGAGTTACTCAGGTTCTTGGTTTAAACAGCTTTTTTGACACTCTCAAGGGAGCTGAAGACTTTCATATAAGTCAACAGATACGGGAGAATCCAAATAACATTTCTACAGGCAAAGACTTGATTTCGGGAGACAATAGGGTTTCCCTGGAAATTGCCAAGCTGCAGACAATGCCAACTATGAGAGATGAAACTATGACTTTTGATGAGTATTATAATGGAGTTCTTACGGGAATGGGTTTGAAACTCCAGAGAAACAAAACTGATCAGGCTCATCAGGAAAGCATGGTCAGGCAGTTCAAGGAAATCAGGAGCTCCATCAGTGCAGTAAATATGGATGAAGAATTAACAGATATGATGCAGTATCAGAAAGCTTATGAAGCTTCCGCACGCTTTATTAATACTGTTGATGAAATGATGGAAACCGTAATCAATATGTAGATCTAAGTGAATAATTGAGTTAAATATTCTTTTATGAAGAAACTATTTATTAAACAGAATCATCAGGTTCAATAGATGCGAGTTACTGAAGTCACAAAGCGTGACCATGTAGTTGACAATATTCAAAAATCCTCAGGTCAGCTTCAGGATATTCAAATGCAGATGGCTACAGGCCGTCGTTTGAATAAAACTTCAGATGATCCAATTGGGGCGGCCAGATCCCAGGATATTGTGACAACTATTTCCTCACAGAAACAGCTGCTGCAGAACATTGTGGATAATGTTGCCTGGCTTCAACGCACTGAGCAGGAGATTTCCCATATAAATGAAATGCTGGGGAAAATTCGAACTCTTGCACTTTCCCAGGCAGGAAGCGACTCAAACGAAGAATCAAGGCAGATGGTAGCGCGTGAGTTTTCCGCTGCACGTAATAGTTTGTTCGATACTGGAAACGCTCGAGAAGGGAAGCTGTATTTATTCTCTGGAATAAAAAGTCTTAGTCCAGCATTGAAAAGAAATGGAATATTCCAGCCTGCAAAAGTCCTGACTGAAGGTGCTTTAAAAAATGGCAATGGTGATTTCCTGGATGTAAGTCAGTTCCGAGCACAGTTTGAAGGTTATTCCAATAATGATTATCGAATTAGGGTTACCAGAGGCGGTGTATGGGGACAAGCTAGGGTGATAATTTCTGATGACGGTGGCAGAACCTGGAGTAAGGAGCAGGTACTGCGCCCTGTTACACATGTTTATAATCAAGATGGGAAGGCAAATGATCAGGTTCTGCTTAAATTTTCGGATCAAGACGGACGTTTAGGAAATGTTCTACCAAAACAGTTTGATTTCAATTCGGAAGCCTCAGCAGAGTTTGACCTGAAAGCACTGGGAGTTGTTTACCCTGAGGGATTAGAATTTATATTTCAGCAAAATCCGGAAGTTACATACAATGGATCAATACATAAAAAGGAAGCATTGATATCAAATGGGCTCACGATTCCAGTTAATGTTACAGCTCAGGAATTGCTGCTTGGAGAAGTTAAAGATGGTGTAGATACTTTTTCTTTACTTTCAACAATGGAGAGAGCGCTGCTGGAAAATGATGGCATTGCGATTGCACAACGTCTAGGCGAGCTTGACTTAGCTCAAACTCAAGTACTTAAGCAGCTGGCTGATGTTGGAAATACAATTCGTGAGCTATATGCAGTCCAGTCCAAGTTAGAAAACCTGCAGTTTGAAAAGGAGAATCAGCTTTCTAATATTCAGGATCTAGATATCGCAGAAGCTACGGTTGACCTTAAGGTCGCGGAAGCAAATAACAAGCTTGCACTTAATACAGGGGCTCGTTTGATTCAACCCTCACTGTCAGATTTCCTCCGTTGATTGAAGTAATCTACAGAGGATAAAGTTTTTGTAATTAAGACAAGAATCACATCAGGAAAGTAGGTAAATATGCTAATACTGACAAGGAAGTCGGGAGAAAGCATTACCATAGGTGATGATGTAAAGATCACTGTGGTGGAAGTAAAGGGGAAGCAGGTTCGAATTGGAATTGACGCACCCCGAAGTTATATGATCCATAGAGAGGAGGTATATTTGAGTATACAGGAAGAGAATAGGCGTGCTGCAAAGGAATCTCCGCTTTCCATAGCTGGACTAAAACACTTGTTCGGAAAACACTAAAAATCATAAACTTTAATGCTAATTCAAACTTCCCGCTTCGGTGAGATAGAGGTGGAAGAAAATCAGATCATAAGTTTTCCTTCTGGGTTAGTTGGATTTTCAGAAGATCGCAGATTTGTTATTAGAGAAGATGCTGCTGCAGCACCTTTTTTGTGGCTTCAGTCTGTTGAAGATAATGGACTTGCTTTTGTTATGATAGAACCGCATGTCTCAGTCTCAAACTATCAACTTGAACTGACTAAGGAGCATCTGAATAAACTGGATGCAAAGAGTATTGAAGATCTGAGAGTCTATGTAATTGTCACAATGGCCAAGGAAATGAAAGATGTAACTATAAATTTACAGGGCCCTCTGCTTTTAAATCCTGAAAAGCGTCTGGGGTTACAATTTATTATTCCTGATGGAAAATACTCTACTCGGCATTTGCTTTTTGGGGATAAATTGAATGACAGGAATCAAGAGGATACTTCCAGCAAGGCCCCGGAAAACCAGCAATAAGTTTCAAAATTCGGTTTCAGTTTATACAAGCTGATATTTCGAATATTCATGTACAATCCCCTCCATTCACACTCAGAGATGAGTGAAAATATAAAACCACTGAAATCTACTGAAGTCCGTCAGATTTGTTTGGATAATGGTCTAATAATTTCAGACTCACAATGGCAAGTTTTAGAGGAGTGGTCTGATTTATTGCTGAATTACAATCAGGAAATAAATTTAATTTCTCGCAAACAAACGGATCTACTTTGGGAGAATCAAATCCTGCATTGTCTCTCATTACTTATTTGCCGGGAAATTCCAAATGGCGTGGAGGTATGTGATTTTGGTACAGGAGGAGGATTACCTGGCATCATTTTAGCTATTGTCCGTCCTGATCTTTATCTCACATTGGTAGATTCCCGTCAGAAAAAAGTCGATGTTGTTCAAAAGATTGTTAATGAATTAAGGCTTCCGAATGTCAAGGTTATCTGCGGACGGGGAGAAATACTTGGAAAACAGTCTCAGTGGAACCAAAGATTTTTAGTAATAACGGCGAGGGCAGTTGCTCCTCTTATAGATTTGGTGCGCTGGACATTTAGTCTGAGAAAATCTGGATCTGAACTGCACGTATTAAAGGGAGGCGAAATTCAAGATGAAATAAAAGCATTGTCTTTAATGTTTGCAGGAATAAAGATTAGCAAATCAATGATTGTAATGAAAGGATATGATAAATTTAAACAGAACAAAAAATATATAATAACCATAAATTTTCCTCCTAAAAAACATTGATAATTTCAGTATAAAGTTATGCAAATTATTACATTAAATTTAAACGGAATTAGATCTGCCTACTCAAAAGGTCTTTTCAATTGGTTGCAGACACAGCAGGCTGATTTTATCTGCCTTCAAGAAATAAGAATCATGCAAGAACAATTAACTCAAATAATGCTAAATCCGGGTAAATTTAGCAGTGCTTTTGAATTTGCTGAGAAACGCGGTTATTCAGGTGTTGGTATGTATTTTCTGAAAAGTCCCGACAGAATTATCAAAGGTATCGGATTATCAGATTTAGATAGTGAGGGACGTTTTATTCAAGCAGATTACGGAAATCTGAGCATTGTCTCACTTTATCTACCTTCAGGCACGAGTGGTGAAAAAAGACAGGACTTTAAATATAAAGCGATGGACTATTTTGAAAAATGGTTGCGTAATGCTAGAAAATCTGGAAGAGAGTTCATCATCTGTGGGGACTGGAATATTGCACATAAGGAAATAGACCTGAAGAACTGGAAATCTAACCACAAAAATTCAGGATTTTTACCTGCAGAGCGTGAGTGGATGACGAAAATCTTTGAGGAATTGGGTTTTGTTGATGTGTTTCGGGGGTTGAATCAAAAAGCTGAACAATACACATGGTGGTCAAACCGTGGAAGATCCTGGGAAAAAAATGTGGGTTGGAGAATAGATTATCAGGTTGCAACACCTAATATTGCTTCTAAAGCTACAGGAGAATATATTTTTAGGGAGCAACGCTTTTCCGATCATGCTCCGTTAATTATTGACTATGATTATAAACTTTGAACAAAAGTATTTCTATGCCATGCTTATTCAAGCTCAAATACACTTTTAAAGACACGTCTTAAATCATCAGGAGTCTGTTCACCGCTTAGTGAACTAATTTTGGTTCCATTAGGCTTGAAAAAAAGTAGGGTTACCCTGCCTACGTTGTGATATTCGGCAAACCATTTTCCTTCACTGGAATTCAAATTTGCAGTCAGAAATCTTATTTTCCCTTCAAATTCAGATTGGAGCGAGTTGACCACACGCTTAAGAGCTCTGCAGGAAACTCAACCAGGGTCATGGACTTGTACGATCACGTTTTCACCCATTCCGATGACTGACAAATCATTATCTTCCCGGGTGCTTTCATACCAAAGCCAGCCAGTGAGAATTAAAATCAGTACACTTGTAATTGAAACAAGCATACGTACATTTTGACGACTACGTGCTTTTTTAGTTTCACCTTTTTGTTTTCTATGTTTGCTCATTGTATATCTTTTTAAATTTTTAAATTACTGGATTGATCATTGTGTCAAGCTTGATAAATTAAGTCGAAAATTGAATATACAAAAACCATGAAATTTTTTTTGATGATACTTTCTTTGAGAGACATTCGCCGAGGGACATTAGCCATAGTGCTTGTGATCATTCCTACAGTTTTTCTTGGCACATACATTGGGCCTGCCCTGCAAAGTTATCATATTACAGGTCAGGGCTTATGGGAACTCAAGCGAACCAATGTTCCCGATGAGCTGATTGAACCTGTGCATAAGCTTCGCCTCAAACCATTCTTTTTTAAATTTAGATTGATAAGCGCGATTAAATCAAAAATTTCTAATCCGGAATTGTTCAATAAATATCAAAAAAAAATAGAGAGTCAAATACAAACAATTCCCAAAAGTGCTGTGGAATATATTTTTCTTGCCATCATAGCGTTATATTATTTTGTTTTATGGTACACAACAAGAAGATGGTTTCCAAATGGAAAAGTCTAAAGCGGAATTCCAATTATAATGCATGAATAATAAGCTGATCTTTAACGATTAAGATTGTTTCCATCTGCTTGTGTTTAAGAAAGGGCTCTAATTATCCTGTAATTTAATTAATATAGCTATTCTTCTTCCGACTGCAAAGGTAGCTCAAGTTGATTTTCATCAGCGGGTTTATTCATGTCTAGTTCACTTAAGGCAGGAAGATGCTTTAGATTGGAAAGTCCGAACACTTCAAGAAAATGTTTTGTAGTACCATAGAGACCTGGCCGTCCGGGAATCATTTCACGACCAACAATTCGGACAAGTTTTTGCTGCATCAAGCGTCTTATTGTGTGAGATGAATCAACTCCGCGAATAAATTCTATTCCTGCGCGGGTAAGGGGCTGTTTATAGGCTACAATAGCTAGGGTTTCCATAACTGCAGGTGAAAGTTTGATCGTTTTTACTGTTTCCAGAGATTGTGCCCATTTTCTGTATTCTGGAAGAGTATGCATCTTTAAACCTTCTGCTACCGAATCAATCCGGAAAACCCTGCCTGTTTTTTCATAATTCATATTCAACTCCGCAACCAGATCCCGAATTACTTTTGTATCGCAATCACCAATCATGTCTGCAAGTTGTTTAGGAGACAGAGTCTTGTTTGCAACAAACAAAATAGTTTCAAGAGCTTGTTTTTGTTCCAGTTTAGTCATAAAATTCAGATCAAAAGTTTTTTTGGGTGCATTCCCTCCAGATTCACTATACCTAAACAGATAGTCCAAGACTGAACGGTAATCCTAGAAAATCCACATTATCCTTTTTCTTTAGCATAACGCAACCCTTTTTTTTTGACAAAATTTATGGACAGTCCCAATATTGATTTCGCGGAAGTTCCGGTTTTTTACTTTGATGATGAAAGCTCAATTAATCAGGATATTTTGCAAAAAATAGCTTATTCCGGAACCTGACATGGGTTCACCTATTATATATTTGAATTGGCTGCGTTTTGTTCATTTTTTATACTTTCAGACATTGGAAAAATCTGGTTTGATTATATTACTAAAAAGAAACAGATTGAATTTAAATTTATTAAATATTTTTTCAACTATTTACTCTATGACTAAATTTTTTAGGAATACGTAACATCTTTGAGATGCAATGCTTTAAATCCGTTGTTGGATCCTGAAAAATATTTGACCAAAAAAAGGCATAGTAATCGCCGAAAAATGGAAACTACCTGTAAAATCAATTTATATGAGCAAAAAATCTGATTCTCCAGTTTTCAAGGATGGTACCAAAGTTGTCGTTTCTGGACGAGACCCACAACGTTTCGGTGGTATGGTTAATCCTCCCGTATATCACGTTTCAACAGTGCTTGCGAAAACATACGAACAACTCAAATCTAGGGATCACACAGAAGAATTCGGGAAACAGGAAATGACCTATGGCCGTAGAGGTACGCCCACCTCATGGGCATTGGAAAATGCTGTTGCTGAATTAGAAGGTGGATACCGTAGCTTGGCATTTCCCTCAGGATTGAGTGCAGTAAGCGGAGCTCTAATAGCATTTTTGAAAGCAGGAGATCACCTGCTTATGACCGACAGTGTTTATGCTCCTACCCGAGTATTCTGCAATAACATCCTGAAACGCTTTGGTGTAGAAACAACTTATTATGATCCCTTGATTGGAGAAGAAATTGAGTCACTTATACGCCCAAACACAAGTGTTGTCTTCACCGAATCTCCCGGTTCTCACACTTTTGAAGTACAAGATATTCCAGCAATCTCAAATATTTCTCATGCGCATGGTGTTAAAATTCTAATGGACAACACTTGGGCGTCGCCTTTGTTTTTTAAACCGTTTGAACATGGTGTTGATATATCGATTCAAGCAGCTACAAAATATATTGTTGGTTATTCAGACGCGATGCTTGGAACAGTAACTGCCACCAAGGAAGCTTGGCCAGAACTAAGGGACTGTATTGGAAACATGGGTCAGTGTGCAGGTCCAGATGATCTGTATTTAGCCCAACGTGGTTTCCGTAGCATGGCTGTTAGATTGCGTCAGCATCAAGCTAATGCACTGCTTATTGCTGAATGGCTTCAGTCACGTCCGGAAGTTCGACAGGTACTTTATCCTGCACTGCCCGGTGCACCCGGACATGAGATCTGGAAACGCGATTTTCATGGTGCCAGCGGTTTATTTGCTTTCGAACTTCAACCATTTTCGGAAAAGGCAATTGAAGTAATGTTGGACGGAATGCGCTTGTTTGGCATGGGATATTCCTGGGGAGGATATGAAAGCCTGCTAATCCCTGAAAATATACGTAAAATTCGCACAGCAGTTCCATGGCGTTTTGATGGACCATTGTTACGTATACATATCGGACTTGAGGATGTTGAGGATTTAAAGGATGATTTAAAGTATGGACTGGAAAGACTTCAATATTTACACTGATGATTATTTTACAGCAACAAGACAAAGGAGCTGAAAAAAATACAGATGAATTTGCTTATTGCTGATGATTCTCCAGAATTTATGGAAAGTCTTAAGGACTTTCTTGAAAATTCAGGACATAAGGTTTTTTGTGCAAGTGATGGCGAACAGGCATTACAAATTTTTGGCGATCAGAAAATTGAAGGAGTTTTCTGTGCGTTGACTTTACCCAAATTGGGAGGACTCGAACTTCTTAAGGAAGTAAAGTCCATCAACAGCAATAGGCCCTTTGTGATGCTTTGTCCTCAGAATGATTCAGAAGGAGCTATTAACGCCCTTCAGCTGGGTGCCTGTGATTATCTCATTAAATCAATTAATACTGTGGATCTTCAGCGCACGGTTGACAGAGTAGTTTCACTGCATGATGGGTTCAATTTCAGTAGTTTTGAGATAGGCCATTCTGTGCAGGAAACAAGGAC
>CACERX010000026.1 GCA_902562015.1 uncultured SAR324 cluster bacterium | reverse complement strand
CCCATGGTCCACCCTGAGTCATAATAGCAACCAGGTCAAAACTGCGCAAAGCTCCCAAAACTGATACGACAACGGCGATAAATGTTGCTGGTCTCAACTGGGGTAGAATAATGTTCCAGAACATTCCCCAACCCCTTGCTCCGTCAATTTTTGCAGATTCAATAATTTCTTTGTTCAAGGCTGCTAAACCCGTAATGTAAAGAATCAGGCAATAAGCTATCTGAGGCCACATAGCCGCAGCGATTATTCCGTAATTTGCTAGATTCTCATCTGATAACAATGCCAGTGGCTGAAGTCCAAATAATTCAAGAAAAGAATCTAACAGACCATATTTAGGGTTGTAAAACCAAGAAAAGATAAGCCCCACCACCACTGGACTGACGACAAAAGGGAAAAAGAACAATGACTTTGCTAATTTTATTTCGAATATATTCTGATTGAGGAACAACCCAAGAGCCAGACTAAGAGGTGGAGCCAGAAGAAAAAAACCCAACCATAAAAGATTATTAAGGATAGCTGTATGAACTCTATCGTCATCCCACATTTCAACGTAATTAGCAATTCCAACCCAAAACATCTCACCAACACCGTCCCACTCGAAAAAACTAATAAAGAGACTGGAAAAGATTGGATGCAGTACGTAGACCGCAAAAAAAAGCATTGCTGGCGTCAAAAAAAAGACCGGAGCCAACTTAAGCTGGTTCCGGTCCCAAAAATTTGCTTGCATAGAAAAAATAGGTAGTAGTTTACTGCCCTAAAATTTTTTTATTTTTTGAAAATACGCTTTCGTACTCTTTCAATACGTTTGCGAATCTGTTTTTCACGATCAGGTTTTACCATAAACTCCTGAAATCCTTTCATGCCTTCTTTTGCCATTTCAGGTGTTGTGTCACGGTCGTAAAACTGTGCCAAACCAGCAGACTCACTTAGTACCTTGAAACCAATTTTCAAAAACTCATCTGTTGGTGTTGGTGACTGATTATTTGCAGGCAACATTCCAGAAGCATCAGCAATTATTCCCTGGATATCAGCTCTCGCCAGAAATGCGAGGAATATTTTTGCATCAGCTTTATTTTTTGCTTTGGAAGGAATGTGCATTGAGTCAGTCGGAGCATCTTCGTAAGTACGAACAGATGCATCAATAACTGGGAATTGGAAGTATCCTATTTTGCCGCCCAAACCTGCTTTAACTAGATCTGGGACTACAAAGTTCCCCATCAGGTACATAGCAGCTTCACCATTTATCATAGGCGCCTGTCCTTCCTGCCATGAATATGATGCATGGTTTTCAATGTAATATCCGCTACGTGCCATAACTCCCCAAAGATCAAATACTAGATCTAGGCGACTGTCTTCATAGGAAACATTTCCGTCCATGAGATCCATATGAAAGTCGTAGCCGTTTACTCGCAGATTGAGATAATCAAACCAACCAGCTGCAGTCCAGAGATACTTTGTACCAATCGTAAAAGGAGTTATGCCATTTTGCTTAAGCGTTGAACAAATGTGCATCAGATCTGCCATACTCCTCGGTTCTCCAAGTCCGTGCTTTGCAAAAATATCCTTACGATAATAGATTCCCCACTGGTAGTAGGTAGTCGGAACTCCCCACTGTTTATTATCCAAAGTAACCGTTGAACGTGCTGAGGATAACTTTGCATGAAGATCATGCTTATTCCATACGTCACTGACATCTTCAAAAAGTCCTTGATCGACAAAAAACTTCATTCTGTTACCAGAGAACCAATTCACAACGTCTGGCGGTTCCGCCTGCAAAAAATTGCGAATAGCTGTTTTGTAAGCTTCATGATCATAAATTGTCATTTTAACTTTAATGCCTGGATTTTCCTTTTCGAACATAGGAATAATTTTTTCTTTCCAGAGCTTATGGTTATCCGTATTCGAACTGTTGTTCGTAACGTTAATAGTACCGCCCATTGCTGTTGTTAAAATCAACAAGGTGGTTGCCACTAGGCTGAATATAAATTTAATCATTTCTCCTTTAGATTAAGAATTGTCTGAAAATTTTGCTATGGGAATAATCCATTTCAAGTGGTTTTTTCTCCACAACTTCACTAAATGATGAGTTTATTCCCACCACAGGCCAACCAATCTAACAAATTAGATTATAATTGCAAACGTATTTCAGTTATGAAATATAATAATACAAGAACAAAAAATTGTAATTCATATATGCCTGCACATAAAATTAGTATCCAATAATAATATTTTCAACTTAATTTTGGAATAATGCCAGCATGGGCCTCCAGAAGATCATCAACAAGATTCCAAATTTCATCTAAAGAAAGCTCAGCAGCAGTATGTGGGTCAAGCATAGCGGCATGATAAACGTGTTCTTTTTTACCAGTTAAAGCTGCTTCTACAGCCAATTGCTGCACATTAATGTTGGTCATCATCAATGCTGCGAGATGAGGTGGTAGTCTTCCTACCTTTACTGGCTGGATACCACCCGTATTTATGAGACATGGGACCTCCACACTAATATTGCCTGGAAGATTATCAATTAGATTATTATTAGCAACATTACCGTTAATGGTAACTTCCCTACCATTTTCTAGCCCATTAATGATTGCAGCTGCATATTCATGACTCTGACATACTTCCATTGTTTGACTTCTGTCTTCAAGTATGGCTTTCTGTTCGTCCCAATCTGATATCTGTTTTTCACATCGGCTAATGTATTCATCAAGCGGTATATTGTACTCATTTATAAGATCTGGACGGTCTCTTTTAATAAACCAAGGCGTATATTCCGCAAAATGCTCACTTGATTCCGTGACAAAATAACCCAATCTTTTAAGCATTTCATAACGAACCCTATTATCTTCAGGAGCATTACCTTTTTCAGCAATTTCTCTAAGTCGTGGATATAAATTTTCTTTTTTATCATTACATTTTTTTTCAAAACGCAGATAGAAAGACATATGATTAATTCCTGCACAAAAATAGTCTATGTCAGAAATACTTTCATTGAGATCTTTAGCAAGCTCTTCTGCTGTACCCTGAACACTATGACAAAGTCCAACCATTTTCATTTCCGGTGAAATTTTATTTATTGCCATACATAGCATAACCATAGGATTAACATAATTTAATAATGTAGCCTGAGGACAAAGCTCATTCATATCTCTAAGAATTTCCTTGATCACCGGAATTGTTCTTAAAGCACGCATAATTCCACCAACTCCTAATGTATCTGCGATAGTTTGTCGCAGTCCATATTTCTTTGGAATCTCAAAATCAATTATTGTTGACGGTTTATATCCGCCTACTTGCATCATAAATATAACGTAATCAGCCCCCTTCAAAATTTCACGACGATCTTTTGAAGCAAAAACATGCGTCTTTAATCCAAGTTTTTCCACAATTCTGCTAGTAACAATTTCAGAAGTTCTTAGTCTTTCTGTATCTATATCATGTAGAGCAAATTGAACATTATTAGCAAGATCAGATGTAAGTAAAATGTCACCTATCAGGCGTTTAGCGAAAACAGTGCTCCCAGCACCAATTAGAGCAATTTTAGGCATAAAATAATCTTATTATAGTTTGATTGATGTTGATAAATATACACTACTGAATCCTGTGATTCTAATAAATTTTTCTACTAAATTATTGTATTTTCAGAATTTAAAGAATTTTTAAAAAAGATATTAATGATAATTTAAGAATTTAAATTAATTATTTTCTGAAAAATATCTCCAAAATACACATTTTTCTAAATTTGTTTAGTGTGAAGATAATCATTTTTTTAAAAACTGATATTGAGTGTGTTGAAAATAAACCTCTCCAGGAAATAGATAGGGAGACGCAAATTCTTGACGATTTGGGCTATCTGGCCATAACTGTGGTTCCAGTGCAATCCCTGCATAAGCTCCTAAATATCTCCCATTAACACCATTAATTCTCAAATCCAAACCATGACCATCATATACCTGAATCCCCGGTTCTGTAGTATTTATTTGCAAACTAACCAAGCCCGATTTTAACCACGCCACAGGTCGAATGTCCTGAGGATTGAGACTCAGGCAAAAATTGTAATCTAGATTAGAAATTTTGCCTGATTCATTTTTAATCCGTCTAAAGTCTCTGAAATCATGCCCACCTACTTCTACTGATTGAGGTTCTCCACGTGGTATCAATCCTTCATCAACTTCAAGGAAAGTTGATGCATTTATCTTTAGTTCATGCTCTAAAATTGTTTTTTCTCCTGAAAGATTGAAATAGCTGTGGTGTGCAAGATTTACAATTGTTGTTTTTTCTGTTTCTGCTGTATAGACAATGTCCAATATCCCTGAATCTAACAAAGAGAAAGTAGCATTTATTTGTATGGGACCAGGATAACCCATATGTCCGTCAGGATGAATTATTGAAAGTTTTAATGCATTTTTTGCTACCTCATCAACATTCCAAGCTCTTCTGCCTATTCCTTCGGTTCCTCCATGAAGATGATGCTTTTTTTGAAAATTGGTTTGAAGCTGGATTTCACTCTCATTAATTCTAAATCGCCCACTGTCTATCCTATTAGCATAGGGACCAGCTGTAGCACCAAAATACCGGGAATGTTTAATATAATCCTCTAATTTTTCAAGTCCCAGCACCAATGATTTAGAATCACTTTCAAACTTGAGATCCTGTAGCACTGCACCCCAGTTAATGAACTTGGCAATTAACCCTCCACCTGTAAGTGTAAATTTTTGAATAGATTCATTATTCTTGGTTATTCCAAAAAATTCTTTCTTCATTTTCTCTGTATTTACTTTTAGATTATATCACTGTACCGTTTGGATGAATTTTTATTCAATTCTGAAAATGTTAATTAAACGTTTGCATATGTCTTGAGTTAATACTAAATTCGCTTGATTCATATCCAATAACATATCATTTATTCCACAAAACAGTTGAATTATTCAAAGCAAAACATGGGAAACAAGACTATAGCTTTTTTTCCTGAGGCCGCTTTCGGACCTGCATTAAATTCAGTCGGTATAGCTCAGGCATGTGAGAAACTAGGTCATAAAGCAGTATTTTTGACAGATCCCGGAATGCAAGGTGTTTACTCCGGTTATGGTTTCGAAGAGCATCCGGTTAATATGTCCGAACCCATGCCGCCTGAAGAGATGGCTAAATACTGGACAGATTTCATAAATGGACATATTCCAAACTTTGATCTTTCTCCATTCGATCAGATTGACAACTACGTAAAAGAATGCTGGGAAGCCATCGTAGAGACTTCAATATGGGCTGAAAAAGAATTACCAAATGTACTTAAAAAAATTAAACCTGATATCGTTTGTGTAGACAACGTTATTCTATTTCCGGCGATAAAGAGATATGCAAGGGAAAATAACAAATTTTGGGTACGCATCATATCCTGCTCAGAAAACGAAATATCCGATCCGGATATACCTCCGCACCTTTCCGGTTGTGGTAAAAATGATCACAAGTGCTTTGATGCTTATAAAAATCATTTCAATACAGTAATCAAATCTATCCACGATCGATTTAACGTTTTTCTTGAGGAGTGTGGCGAGTCCCCTTACTCTGCAGGAGAATTCTTTGAGACTTCACCCTATATGAACCTGCTTCTATATCCAAAACAGATGAAGTTCAATCGGCGGAATTCACTCAACCCTCAGATTTTCCAATACCTTGAAGGATGTGTACGTGAAGAAAAAGAGTATGAAGTTCCTATATTTAAGTCCTGCAATTCAGAACCTTTGCTATACGTTAGCTTCGGCAGTCTTGGATCAGGAGACACAATACTACTTAAGCGATTGATGGAAGCTGTAAAAAAGATGTCGATCCGAGCACTTTTTAATGTTGGTGATTATGAAACTGAGTATGGAAGTATACCTGATAACATATCTATTGCATCATGGTATCCGCAGCCATCAGTAATATCACAGGCTGATATAGTGATTCATCATGGAGGCAACAACTCCTTCACAGAGTGTCTTTACTTTGGTAAACCGGCACTCATAATGCCATACGTATGGGATGGACATGACAATGCAAAACGCATAGATGAAACCGGGCATGGCTACCATATGCATCGAAGTAATTGGACTGAAGAAGAACTAATTAACTGTATAAACCAAATGCTTAATAATAAAGCAATGCAATCCCGCCTAAATGAAACTTCCCGCCAAATGCAAAGTCAGCATGGACCAACTAAGGCGGCCAAAATACTAAATGAAATTCTATCCCAATTCCATCACACATAAGCAAGCATGAATATTGCCGTCCCCTTTCCTGAAAAATTACCTGATGGATATAAATGGCTTAGCGAAGAACCTATCTTTGATCCTTTAAAACACCTTTCATTGCAATTTCCTAATGAGATGTTTTCGTTGGAAGATTTGGGTTATACCCCTGAAGAAATAGAAGATAAGGCAACAACATTCGGGATCTCAGAACCATTCAGAATTCTATCTGCAGAAGGGTCTGAAATATTGCTGGAAACAGCACTTAGGCTGAAGCCTTTCAGCAAAAGAGCAGGAAACCGGATTGAAAATGCGGTCCGAGGTGGCTGTTATCGTTCACGCTGGCTTAAAGATCTATGTACCAGCCAAGATGTCTGTAAACATATGGCATTAATTTATAAAACTGATATTTCTCCTCACACCATGCCGGTGCATCTGGGACATCTAAATTACCAGCCCACTACACTTAAAGATGCTGTGGATAAGTGGCATCACGATACAATCCCTCTTGATTATGTCATGATGGTAAGCGATCCAAGAACGTTACATGGAGGAGGATTTGAATATTTTTTGGGCACAAAAATGGAGGCTGAGAGGCTTTCTAAAAAAGATAAAACTCCACCTCGTGAACTTATCAAATCACCAGTTTTTCCTGGTCCAGGATATGCCGTAGCGCTGCATGGGAACATGGTAGTTCATCGCGGAGCGCCTCTCACAAAGCCAGGAGAAAGAATCACCATGGTCAACGGCTACGTCAGCACTAACTGCTTGGTTGACGACCAAAGTCGCAGCAGAGATTTGATCGGAATTGATGATCCAGCTTCCCTTTATACCGAATGGGCAAAACATACTTCATGGAGAACACAAAATCGCCTGAAAAAAATCGTCGACCCTATGTCTTTTAACCAAAGTCCAAAACAAGTCCTAGAAAAACTTGAATCTGCAGCAAAAGATCTACTAAAGACCATTGATGATATGAAAGCAGGCCCCCGTGAAGCTAAGCATTATGAGAAATAATTGTGTACAGATCTTTACATAAAACAAAAAGCCACATAAATTCTGCCTGAAATTTAAATAATTTAGTTTGAGGGAATTCTTTGAATGATAGTGTCCAATGACCAACACGGATTAGAGTGTTGGTCATTGAATTCTCAAAACTAGTTTTACATAAGGTAAGAAGTTAAAAATTATATACTAAATTTTTAAGACTTAGTTTGCAGAAACGGTGGCATCAGTACCGCTATCACTCAAACTGCTTGATCCAATAGTCCAAACATCAAAACTACCTGAAGAATCAGCACCCCAGAAATCCCAGAAAGAATCATTTCCTCTGATTTCACCATAACCGACAATCGTCTCAGGATTGTTATTTGGATTGCTACTACTAATTACTAGATGATAGCTTCCATCTGCAAGTGATGAAACTCCACTGACGCTATACGCCTGAGCTGAATAACTGTCTTCCTGGTAAGTTGAGTCGGCAGTTCCACCCTGTACTAACCAATTACCTGAAAGGGAACAGTCTGCAGTCATCACATTTCCTCCATATATAGCTTTTTCAGGACACATGGCCAAATAAGTCAACGCACCTGTACCGTCCCAGGCTTCCTCATATTGCATAGTCATATTGTCATCTGTACCATCCCCATCAAGATCCATGCTGGCTGACATATAACCTTTACCATAACCACCACTATCGTCAGCCTTGCCTCCACCTGATATCATGAAAACTTCTCCAGATTGTGTGAATGAATTAGTAATTTCGAAAATAGCACAGTCACCAGTCATTCCACTTTTTTGCGCGTCAGTACATTCTGCTAAGTTCAAGGTTTGCTTCATACTGGTTGAACCATCAGAGTATTTCATATTCACGACTGATTTGTCAGTTGTGTCATCAAAAGCTATTGAACCTTCAAATGTTGAAGTCCCCATAGAGTCATCAAACCGACTCAAAAGTTTTGTCTTTGCTGAATCCCATCGAATTGTTTCAACATTGGTACCTGCAGTCATGTCAGAACAGCTATCTGCAATTGAAAGCTGATGGGCATAACCACCTTCACTAGTAGTCGAGTATTTGAACGCTATCGGAGGATTGATTGACTGACCTATAGAACTTTTAAATGTTGCAGAAGCTGAGTTGGCCTCACCCTCTTCGCCGCCAAATTCCTGTTCCATTTTGACCAATGCGTTGTAAATTTCCTGTGTAAAGACAATAGACCATGCTCCTTGTTCATAACATTGGTCAGTTGTTACATCTCCATCTGCCATTTTTATATCTGCCACCATCAAATTCAAATCTGCTGATGAAACTGATGTTTTCATCATCAGTACAGCACTTTTAATTTGTGAATACAACATCGCACTATCACAACCACTACAATCTTCAGCATAAGCTGTTCGGCTTGAAGATGAACTGGAAACTGAAAGAGATGCAGGAACAGCAACTGTAGTAGATGCAGGAGTTTGAGTTCTTGTATAGGTATCAGTTGAGGTTGTTGAAGATGAACTGCTGTCATCTGATGAACAGCCAAGAACAAAGAATATAATTGGGATAACAATTAAGCAACTGATTCCGAATTTTTTCATAATTGAGTCCTCTATTTAATTGTTCAAAATGGATATATCCTAAATTTAATATTAAAATTAATAAAAAATAGGGATAGTTGTTCACCTACACAATATAGGCAACACTGTTAATTTTTTTTTGGGGAAGTATTAAAATATTTTTAAATTTCTCTTACTTACTACTGTAGGTGATTCAAAAAACTAGAACATGTCAATCAATGTTAAAAATTCAATTTATTTTTAGAATAAATTGAATAGTGTTTCAAAAGTTTGATAAATGCAAAATAAATTTTTCTTATTTTTTTGTAAATACATTTAAGTTACTATTATTACATTTAAATTACTATTATTACATTTAAATTACTATTATTACATTTAAATATTAATAAACTAGATAAGTTACTATCACAAATAATTATTTTTTTAATTTCTGCTTTTCTTTACAGTTTTCCCTCCATGACATATCTTAATATTTCCACCACTTGTTTTTCATTGTCAACAACGGCTAAGGCTGCAGCATCTATTTCTTTAAGAGCATGTTGATGTTCTTTTGAGTGTATTGTAATCAAAGATTTTCCTAATGCTGATGCATATCCTGCATCAAATGCAGCATTCCACTGGCGGTATTTTTCACCAAACTTAACTACAACAATATCTGAATTTTGTATAGCTTTTCTTGTTCTGATTGCATTAAGTTTAGCTCCTTTGTGATCATGCCAGAATTTTAATTCCTCTTGTCCTAAAATGATTGCTCCACAATCATCTGAAGACCCATGATTAGTGACAGGACCTAAAAAATTTATTTCTAAACTCAACTTTTTAGTTTCTTTAAATATTTCATCTCTCCAATTTGTATGGATTTCACCTGATAAATAAACATTCCAATTCATTTGTTCCTTTAAAATTATACAGTTAGAAGATTTTTAATTGAACTTAGAAAGCATAAATCATCTTTCACCTTTGCGGTATGGGATCATCAAAGCTTGTGGTAAGGCAACTTGCCTGGAGATTAGAATGAGCGCTACTATGCTAAATATGTATGGAAGCATAAGAAATACCTGATAGGGTATATTAGAACCGATGACTTGCTGCAACCTCATCTGATATGCGTCAAAAGCCGCAAAAAGCAGAGCTCCAAACAAAGCTTTTCCTGGATGCCATGAAGCAAATACTACAAGTGCGATACATATCCAACCTCTTCCGTTTACCATATTAAAAAAGAATGCATTAAAAGCAGACATGGTCAGGAAGGCTCCTGCAATTGCCATCAATGCGCTTCCAAACATCACTGCTCCTGTCCGTATTCCTATCACATTCATCCCTTGAGCCTCGACAGCTGAAGGATTCTCTCCGGTTGTTCTGACAGCAAGTCCGAGAGGAGTGCGATAGAGTACTAAGCCTACTATAATTACCAGAATAAAGGCTAGGTAAGTCAATGGACTTTGGTTAAAGAGAGCTTCTCCAATCCAAGGGATCTCGGAAAGAAGTGGAATCGGGTAATTTGTAAAAGCCTCAATACGGGGGGGAGAAGTTACTTCAGGAAGAACCATCCTGTAGATGTAGTATGTCAGACTGGAAGCCAGCAAGGTAATGCCTATTCCCGTAACATGCTGGGATAAACCTAGTGAAACTGTTAGCAATGAATGTAATGCGCCAAAAAGAGCTCCCACGACTGCAGCCAAAATAACCCCGGTCCAAAGATCAGCCCCCATATATACCGACATCCAACCTGCCATAGCTCCCATAGTCATTATTCCTTCTATGCCTAGGTTAAGTACACCGGCTCTTTCGCACACCAATTCTCCCAAAGTTCCTAAAATCAGCGGAGTTGCAATCCTGACTGCAGCAACCCAAAAACTCGTTGTCCACAAAATTTCTAACCAATCCATTTATTATTTCCAACAGATACGATATTTTAATTGAATCATGGATACCAACATACAAAGCAGAGAAGTTGCAACCACCACGTCTGCTATATAGTTAGGAACCCCCACCGAGCGACTCATAGCATCTGCGCCTACAAATATACATGCCACAAAAAATGCGGAACCAACAACCCCAAGAGGATGAAGCTGTGCCAACATAGCAACTACGATTCCGGTGTAACCAAAACCAGGACTCAAATCAAGTGTAAGATTGCCTTTCAATCCAGTGACTTCGCTATAACCCGCCAAACCAGCCAGGCCTCCTGAAATAAACGCAGTTATTAAAAGAATTTTACCTACACGCATTCCTGCAAATTGGGATGCATCACGGCTGAAACCAACTGCCTTCATTTCGTAACCTAGTGTAGTCCGTATCTGAAACTGCCAGATCATAATTGCAAGAATGAAAGCGATGATCAGCCCGACATGGACCCTCAGTCCCTGAAATAGCCTTGGTAATTCAGCAGATTCTAAAACAGGTGCACCTTGGGGCCATCCTAATCCCATGGGATCCTTCAAAGGGCCTTCCAGCAGCAGGCTAACTAGCAAAAGCATGACAAAATTTAAAAGCAGCGTAGTAACGACCTCATCCACCTGAAATCGGACCTTGATCAGAGAAGGGACAAAAAGCCAGAGCGAGCCTGCAGCAAAACTTCCAAAAAATAAAATTGTGGGTAACAGCATTCCATGGATGTTCATATCTCCAGTTCCAAGAAATGTTACCATGAGTGCACCTGCATATAGTTGCCCCTCCGCTCCAATGTTCCAAAACCTTGCCCTGAAAGCTACTGCCGCTGCAAGTCCGGTAAATATCAGGGGAGTTGCTCTGGAAAAGGTTTCTGCCAGGGCAAAAGACGAACCGATTGAACCAGTTAGCATCATCCAGTACGCTTCGAAAACAGAAGCTCCACTCCAGATTATAAGAGCTGAGCAAAGCAGTAAACTTGTTATGACAGCGAAAATCGGAGCCAAAATGAAACGGATTGGAGAAACTTCTGATCTAGGTTCAAGACGCATCAGCTTGCCTTCCCGCCATGAGCAAACCTAGATTTGTTATTGAAAGCTCACCTGCCTTACCCGCTTCAATTATTTTACCCCTGTGAATGACAAGAATCCTGTCAGATATCCTGAGTAACTCTTCCAAGTCTTCAGATATCAGCAAAATTCCACAACCCTGCATTTTGGAATCTAGCAAGTGTTCGTATACAAATGATGCAGCACCAATATCCAGACCTCGAGCAGGTTGATGAGCGAGAATTAGTTTTGGTTTTTGCAGTAGCACTCGTCCTAATATAAGTTTTTGCATGTTTCCTCCAGAAAGTAATCTTACTGGAGAATTTTTCTTTACTCCTCTTACGTCAAATTCTTGTACAATCTTTTCAGCAAAATTATTTCGGTTTTTCAGGTTCAGAAATCCTAGTTTACTGTAACCCTTATTTTTATATACTTCTGTAATTGCATTCTCCTCCAAGTTCATGTCTCCAACAACACCAAAACCTTGACGGTCCTCCGGAATTCTACCAACTTTTTTCATGAGCATCTCTCTCGGATTAAAACGTTTAATTTCTTTCCCATAAAGAAAAACCTTACCGGTAGTGGGGGATTGCATTCCGTTAATGATATCTGCCAAAATACGTTGTCCGTTCCCAGATATCCCGGCAAGACCAACCACTTCCCTGGAATTAACTGAGAAACTTGCTCGATCCAAAACACTCACCCTTTCTGGTGTTGATACAGATACATTTTCTAAGGCCAGCAAGCTTTCCCCGACAGTCGTTTCCTTCCTAATTGGCATTTTGAAGGATCTGCCTACCATAGCTTTAGCAAGCATTTTTTCTGATGTTTCTGAAACATTCTCTTCCAATACAAGTTTTCCGTCTCTAAGAACAACGATACGGTCGCTGACTTCCAGAACTTCTGCAAGCTTGTGGGAGATGAAAATGACAGATAGACCATCGTTAAGCAACTGCCTCAAAGTTTTGAAGAGGGTTCTTGATTCTTGGGGTGTTAGTACTGCGGTTGGTTCATCTAGAATAAGAATACTTGCATTTCTGTAAAGAGCCTTTAGAATTTCCACTCTCTGCCGTTCTCCCATAGAAAGCTCAGCAACACGTAAATTGGGATCAACTTCCAACCCAAAACGTGAGCCCAGATCCATAATTCTATCAGCGGCTTCTTTGCGTTGAAGCCGAAAATCCCAAATGGGCTGGGTACCAAGAATGATGTTGTCAAGGACACTAAGATTTCCTGCAAGTGTGAAATGCTGATGGACCATGCCCAGTCCTGCATCAATGGATGCCTTTGGTGAACCTTTTGGTAAAATTTTACCGCTAACCTGTATTTCTCCTGAATCGGCGACATAATGACCGAACAGGATGTTCATCAACGTAGTCTTTCCTGCTCCATTTTCTCCGAGCAGAGCCAGAACCTCTCCTCTATTCAAAGTAAGAGAAATATTTTGATTTGCGCGTAGAGTCCCGAAATGTTTGTTGATGTTCTTTAGGGAAAGTACTTCGAGAACCACAGTAGGGGAAGTTTTAGCAAGTAAAATAGGGGTCCCAGTATCCTGAAACCCCTTTTAATATTACTACATGGTCGATTTAGGCTCCTGGTCGTTAACATTGACCCGGAACAAACCATCTTGGATTTCCTGTTGCCTGTTAGCAACTTTTCGTTTGAGAGATGAAGGTATTTTTGATTCAAAGGTACCATAAGGAGCGAGGCTCGCACCTCCGTGGACCATGAACGAATATGGTCCATAATCCTCTGGTTCAAAGTTCCCCGTCTTAACTTTGCTGATGGCCCGGTCAATGGAAGGCTCCATATGCCAAAGCGCTGATGCAACCACAGTACTAGGATAGTCCGACTGTGTATCAATCACATTACCAATCGCAAGAATACCTTTCTCCTTTGCTGCGTCTGAAACACCAAATCGTTCTGCATACATGATGTCAGCTCCTCTTTCAATTTGAGCAAATGCAGACTCCTTAGCTTTCGGTGGATCAAACCAGCTACCAATAAAACTCACCATGAATTTAACGTTTGGATTAATTTCTCTTGCTCCGTCCATGAAAGCGTGAATCAGGCGATTAACTTCTGGAATGGGATAACCCCCCACCACACCTATTTTGTTTGTCTTTGTCATTCCACCTGCAATCATGCCTGTAAGATAGGAAGGCTCATGAATCCAATTATCAAAAACTGAAAAATTTTTACCACTTGGTCCGAAACTAGAACCCATCAGGTAGGAGGTTGAGGGATAATCTTTGGCAACTTTTCTGGCTGCTCGTTCAACACCGAACACTTCTCCTACCAGCAGATGATTACCCTGTTCTGAATATTCCCGCATCACCCTTTCATAATCAGTGTTTGCTACATTTTCAGAAAAGGAGTATTCGATCTCCCCCCTAGCTTTCGCAGCATTGAGTGCTTTGTGTATTCGACTCACCCACTGCTGTTCAACAGGAACTGTGTAAATTGCTGCGACTTTGACCTTGCCTGAAACCTGAGCCCATATGCCGCTTGTTAAACTCACTAACAGAACTAAAGCAAGGGATACTAGTTTTACCGCATAAGTTGTTTTTTTCATAACATCCTCAATTAAAGTGTTTTAGGGTTTAAACAAAGAAACAAATATATAAATTTTTTTATAAACTAAGTCAAGAAGGTTCTCACCTAACAATTAAAATTATATTTTTTTAAACATAAAATCCCTAGAAAATAATAATTACCAGTTAATCAGCCTAACCAAGGACAGATAATTTTTATTAAATTTATTTTGAACTAACCTAGTACACCAATGTTAAATCAGAACTAGCTGCTAGAGCGATCACTCCAGGTGGGCCACTCCAGTTTAAATTTAAGCCTTCAATAAGAGCTTCGGAGGATTCCTGACTAACTCCAAAGTGTGCTTGTGATTGAGTTGAACAATGAATTCTATTTGCCCCATTTTTTATTGTATCGATAAAACTTAGGTACATACCGGAAGGAGCATCAATAGCTTCGTTCAGTTTTGAAACACACTCAGTATGCAACAGTTGAACTGCGCCAGCCGCGAAGAATATGTCCACTTTATGCCCATCATTGATAGCTTGTGCTGCACAACCCAGTCCTACAAAACATTTTAATGGGTCAACATCAGGACTAGTTACAAACTTAATAAAGAAATGTTTGCTCATAAATTTTAAATTTGAAAAATATTTTATAAAGTTGAATTATGTAGCGTTTATTACAAGTAAATTATTCTATTGGGCATAAACTAGAAGATCGCTCATCCACATTATAATAATAATTTAAATTATCCTTAAGATAAAAACATAATTCTTTTCAATCAATTTCAATAGAATAAGACTTTTTGGATAAGTAATGTAAAATTTGTTTACTACCAATTATAGAAAGCATATGGTATTCTGAGGTCAAAAAAATATCCAGAAAAAACTATTTTGAATACCAAAATTTCTTGACATTAAGAAAAAATATTTGCATATTGTTGTACGCAATATGCTATAGCAAGCTGTTGCTCCAATAAATGGGCAAATATTTAGTTTAGACCTTAATTGGGTATAGCCTGAAAAATGATGTGCACTTAGATTTTTTAACTAATTCTAAGATATTTTAAGGATAAATTTCAGAATTTATGACTGCTAAAAAAAATCAACAATCAACATCAGACAAAATAATACGTTTCATATTTGGTATTGCAGTATTTACTGCACTGGTTAGCGGTGGTACTTACTATCTGCAAAGTTCATTGTTTCTTTTAAAGTCTATGGGTCTCTTAGCACATTGGGCAGCCATTCTTTTTTTACTTCCAGTCTTATCTGGTTTGGTTCAACATTTGATAACACCACCAGCAAAATTAGTGGTAGCTGTATTAGGGGCTCTGACTTCTTCACTAATTCTTTACCCCATATATGCTGAACGATTCTGGGCCATCCCTCCAAGCATTACAGATATGATAGTTTTTACTTTGGCCATAGCCGGAATTGGATTCACAGCAAGTATCAATCCTCATGATCGGCATGTCAAACAAAGACGTGCAATAAAACATACAAAAAAATCTACACATAAAAAAGAATCTCATCAACAAAAAAAACATGAAGAAGGTTTGATGGACGGACTTCTTAATTCATCTGCGATACGATCCTTTGAATTAGTCTTAACATTTATTTCCATCATTCTGGGTTTAGTGGGAACTTTTTCCCTTGGCATGTCTGCATTGTAGTAATAATACTCCATCCATATTTCACTTCAAAAACGTTATATTTCCTTTTTAATATAATTTATTAATTAATTGACATTATTTTCTAAAATATTTACGATTCAGAAATTCGGATATCTTAATGGTGAGATTTCCATTTTTTTATAACTTTAAAATGGAGTTATTATGAAACATTTTAGAATATTACTCTTTTTGTTGATATTCATATTGATCTCTCTTCCGGCTTATTCGGCAGGAAGGCTTACATATTATTGCAGTACGGATATTCCGTGGTGTGAACTTATGAAAAAAGAATTTGAAAAGCGCACCGGCATTCGTGTTGCGATGACTAGAGCAAGTTCAGGAGAGACTCTTACAAAGATTCGTGCTGAGAAATCAAATCCCAAGGGGGATGTATGGTGGGGCGGAACTGGAGACCCTCACTTGCAAGCAGCAGAAGAAGGACTATCTCAGCCATACACTTCACCTAAGTTAAAAGAACTGCATGACTGGGCAATTACACCTCATAAGGCTACCGGTGGTAAAACCGTGGGCATTTATCTTGGTGCATTGGGCTATGGTTATAACAGGGAGCTTTTAGCTAAGAAAGGAATGCCTGTACCAAAGTGTTGGAACGATTTGCTTCACTCTGCCTATAAAGATGAGATAATGATGGCTTACCCAAGTACATCTGGTACAGCATACACAACTTTGGCTTCAATGGTACAACTCTTTGGTGAAGATGCTGGATTTAATTACATGAAGGGCTTGCACAAAAACATTAGCCAATATACAAAGTCTGGATCTGCCGGAATAAAAGCTTCTGCCCGTGGTGAGATTACAATTGGAGTGGTCTTTGTTCATGGTGCCGTAAAGCAAGCTACTAAAGGCTTTCCCATTGAGGCTGTAGCTCCATGTGAAGGTACAGGATATGAAATTGGATCGGCAAGCATTATAAAAGGTGCTCGAAATTTAGATAGTGCAAAAAAATTCATTGATTTTGCTTTAACTGCAGATGTTCAGAGTATGTCAGCTCAGGTAAAATCTTTTCAGGTACCTTCCAACAAAAATGCTGTCAGCCCTCCTGAGGCACCAGATGTCAGTAGTATAAAATTAATAGACTACAACCACGCCTTATATGGCTCCAAGGCTGAACGTACCCGCCTACTGAAAAAATGGGACAAAGAAGTTAAGGTTCTGCCTCGGTGACATCACCTTTAATCTCCCCGGAAGCAACTCTTAGATTTCCGGGGATCTTAAGCAAAGATAACCTCACTCTAAAGATATGGCTCGGAATATCTTGGGTTGGCTTTCTAATTCTGCCATGGTACGCAGCTTATGACGGCTTTTGGAGTTTTATCTGGGTTACGGACGGATATCCAACATTTCACGAGTACTCTCCAGGAATACTTCAAATTATAATTCACCAAAGGTGGTGGCTCTGGCCTGTAGCACTGGCCATGTTAATTCCACTAGGCGTATTAAGCTTACCAAGTTCTGATTCACGTTACGCTCTTGCATTGTTATTCTGCGGAGGTCTAGGGTTTGTCTTTACTCTTTCACAGGGCTTCATTCTCGGGCTTCATGGTTGGGGTTGGGAATTTCTTGTAGAAGTCTTTGGACCAACGGAACAAAGACAAATCGGAATGGGATATGGGGCTCTGCTTGTTTGCTGCGGATTCATGTTCATTTTTACACAAGGTTTGGCTGCAAGAGGTGCAATCAAGGGAGATGAGTTTGTTTGCGGTTCAATAGGATTTTGTGTTGTTCTTATTACCACTTTTGTCTTTTTTCCTGTAGGACGTATCCTGATCAATGCACTTCAGGATGACGAGGGAAATTATGTTTTCTCTTTGTTTCTGGAAAAAATTATTTCACGAAGTATCTGGGGCTTTGATTGTTTAAACAGTGAGCTAAGTTGTGGAGTAGCCTGGAACTCTCTATTGATGGGGGTATTGGTTGGGGCATTAACTACTGCCCTTGGTTTGGCATTCGCTCTCCTGGTTACCCGGACAAAGATGCATGCAAAGGGATTTGTTCGCACAGCATCTCTGCTCCCTATAATTACTCCACCGTTTGTGATAGGCCTTGCACTTATACTTCTTTTTGGAAGAGCTGGGGTAGTGAATATTTTCTTAGAATGGGCATTTGGGATACCTCCCAGTCGATGGCTTTATGGTTTGACAGGTATTCTTATAGCACAGGTATTAGCATATACACCTATAGCCTTCCTTGTTTTAATTGGAGTAGTTGAAGCAGTCAGTCCTTCAATGGAGGAAGCTTCTCAAACCCTTCGGGCTTCACGCTGGCAGACTTTTTGGACAGTATCCTTCCCTCTGATGCGTCCGGGACTGGCTAATGCTTTTCTTCTGGGTTTCATAGAAAGCCTTGCAGATTTTGGTAATCCACTGGTTTTGGGTGGTAATTTTGAAGTACTTTCCACTCAGATTTTTTTCTCTATTGTAGGAGCTCAGGGAGATCCAGGAATGGCGGCAGTCCTAGCAATTGTACTGCTTATGTTTACTTTAACAGCTTTTTATGCACAACGTCGATGGCTCGGGAAAAAATCTTATTCCACTGTCACTGGAAAAGGAGATGCAGGGGTGCATGTCAAACTTCCCAGACGTGTCTCATGGTTAGCTTATCTTACAGCTTTTCCATTTTTAGCAATGAGCTTAATTGTATATGGAATGATTCTATTTGGGGGATTCGTGGAGACATGGGGATATAAGCATAACTTCACTCTCAAACATTACATTGCCGAATTTTCTCTCTATTGGTCTGACAAACATGGACTTTTGTGGGAAGGTGCTGCATGGAATTCATTTTGGACAACTATTCAAATATCAGCTATTTCCGCTCCAATTACAGCAGGGCTTGGATTATTGACTGCCTACATTCTTGTACGACAGCAGTTCTGGGGGAAAGATATTTTTGAGTTTCTGACAATGCTCAGCTTTGCCATTCCAGGCACTGTGATAGGTGTAGGATACATATTGGCATTCAACGTTCCTCCAATTGAGATCACAGGAACAGGTGTAATCCTCGTCGTTTGTTTCATTTTCAGGAATATGCCAACAGGCATCCGTGCAGGTATTGCGGCTATGAGTCAGCTTGATCCTAGCCTTGATGAAGCATCACTTACACTAGGAGCCAAGTCATTTACGACTTTAAGAAGAATACTACTACCGCTGTTACGACCAGCATTGATAGCTGCTCTGGTATTCAGCTTCGTAAGGGCCATGACTGCAATAAGCGCTGTTATATTTCTAGTAAGTGCTGATTATGACATGGCGACTTCATACATTCTCGGTCGAGTAGAGTTTGGTGATTATGGACTTGCGATAGCTTATTCATCCGTTCTTATACTTGTAATGCTTGCTGCAATTTGGCTAATACAAATTACTGTGGGTAAACGAGAACTTGGACGGAGGGATTCTTTGGAGTTTTAGTAAGAAAGTAATCATAAATTTAAAATAAATATGGCTAATTCATTTGCAGTTGAATTTAAGAATGTTACCAAAGAGTTTGGTGATGTCCAGGCGGTACGTAAACTTAATTTTTCAATCGAAAAAGGACAGCTAGTAACTTTGCTTGGGCCATCCGGATGTGGAAAAACAACCACACTGCGTTTAATTGCTGGACTCGAGATGGCAACAGAGGGAAAAATCTTCATCGGTAAAAAGGAAGTCACTAAAATGTCAGCATCTGACAGGGATGTTAGCATGGTCTTTCAGTCATATGCTCTATTCCCGCACATGACGGTTATGCAGAATGTTTCCTATGGACTGACTATGAGTCGTAAAAGCAAACAAGAAGTAAAAGAGAAATCACAAAACGGACTGGAATTAGTTGGTCTTTCTGGATTTGGTGAACGTCTTCCAAGTGAATTATCAGGTGGACAGCAACAGCGTGTAGCTGTGGCGCGGGCACTGGTTCTTGAACCTGAAGTACTTTTGTTTGATGAACCTCTATCAAACCTTGATGCAAAGCTTCGAAGAAGAGTTCGTGAAGAAATACGAGAACTGCAGCAGGATCTAGGTTTGACCACAGTTTACGTGACTCATGATCAGGAAGAAGCACTTGCAGTTTCAGATAGTATTATTGTTATGAACGAGGCAGTAATTGCACAAGAGGGAACTCCTAAACAGCTTTATGAAGAACCTATCAACTTGTTTGTTTCAGATTTTATCGGAGATGCAAATTTAATAAATTCATCAATTCTTGAAATCGATGGGCCAAATGCAAAATTAGATATTGGAGGAATTCAACTGCAATTACCTCACCGAGGATTGATGCCCGGGAATGCAATGGTAGCAATAAGACCGCAGTCCATTTATTTAGATGAATCTGGGACTGAAAAAGGAATCTTAGGAACGATACTTAAATCATCATATCTAGGAGATCACCTTGAATACACTGTGGAATCTGAACTTGGCGAATTTTTTGTTATTGACAATCAAATGAAAAATCAGCATCCGCCGGGCGCACAAGTTTCCATTACTTTCCGATCTTATGGAATAAGTTTAATTCCTGAATCTTGACCATTTTTATCCGTATGAAATATTTCTAATTATAATGTTGCATAAACTATTTTTAACAACTACGAAGATGAGAATGAATTATATATTTAACTATAACCCCTCAGTAGAGAGAATTACAGAATAATTTTGACATTCACTATGGTACAAATAAATGTTTCGAGCTGGCCTCTGTTACTCGAATTTGTTTAGTCCACTTTTCCGCCAGTCTGATTAAAATAATCAAGGCTCTTTTGAATTTTCAGTATATTTTCACTCTGGCATAGTTTCACCAGAACCATTAAATTCTAAAGGCAGATCTTTGAACTTTGGCAAACCATCTTTGACTGAAACAGTTTTACTTTCATAGTACACATGAATGGAGGGTTTAAACTGAAAATCATCCAATATTGGGACAAAAAC
>CACERX010000025.1 GCA_902562015.1 uncultured SAR324 cluster bacterium | reverse complement strand
AGAACTGAACAAGGCAAAGGTACCTGGATAATTCCTGAAATGCAACAAGCCTATACAGAACTGCACCAAGAAGGCTATGCGCATTCTGTTGAAAGCTGGCTTAATGGTGAACTAGTAGGGGGCCTGTACGGAATTTCATTAGGACAATGTTTTTTTGGGGAGTCAATGTTCAGTACTGTTAACGACTCATCTAAGGTAGCTTTAGTGAAACTTGCAGAATTTTCCAAGCAGGTTGGAATAAAACTTATTGATTGTCAAATGACCACAAAACATCTCTTAAGTCTGGGAGCCCGGGAAATTGATCGGAAATCTTTTTTGAGGAAACTTAATCAATATCTTGAAAAACCTGATATAAAAGGATCATGGTATGGTAGAACAAACTAAGTTAACCCAAACAAATAATTGAAATGCCGGAATCACAAGGAAGAAAAGTTTTTCGAATTCAACTTACGCTACCGATTGTTATACTTTTAACAACTCTTAGTACATTCAGTCTTGTTGCAGCTTTTTATCTAGGAATGATTACCAAAAAAAGTATGCAACGCCCACCAGAATTTCCTGAAGTAGAAACAAATGTTTCTGAGGAGGAGCCCCTGTCAGAAGAAGATCTGAAATTTTTTGGTCTGAGTGAAAGGAATAAAGAACAGGAATCAATCAATCTGGAAGAATTACGTGACTTAAAAAAGAAGACTGAAGCACTGATAAAAAAACCAGTAACACCAGAATTAAAAACTCCTGAAAAACCTAAACCGATAACTCCTGAAAAACCTAAATCAAATTCACTTAAAAAAACTGATCTTTTAAAAAAAGAATCGCCTGAGCCAAAAAAATCTGAAGTGCCAAAATCAGACACTCCTATTGTAAAAACTGCAAAAATTATTGATTCTGCAAAAAATCCTGTAGTAACTAAACCAACTGCCACAACCGCAGAAGATGAATCATACACAATCCAGGTTTTTGCTTCTAGAAAACATGAAAATGCAAAAATTCTTGTTGAAAAACTTAAGAGAAGTGGTTTTGATGATGCATTCATCTTTAAACATACAGCAGGAAGTAATACGCTTTATCGCGTGCGAGTTGGAAAAATTGAGCGTTCAAAAACTAAAGAGCTGGCAGAAAAACTTAAAAATCTGAAATTTATACAATCTGTTCAAGTTACCCGTTTCTAAATTGTGTCTGATTTAAGCATACAAAATTTTCCATTAAAATTAATAGCTAGGGAACAGGGAAAGAATGAGTAATTATTGGCGTTATTCACGCTCAGCCTATTACTCAGCAGTCGCTGCTCTTCCTTTACTGGTAATTTATGAAATACTAATTGTCCTTAGTCAATCAAGGTACTGGGGGATCAGAAACGCTGCCGATGTATGGATACGTACTTTTTTAATGGCTTTTGATCTACAGGCACAACACATAACCTTTGTTTTGATTGGGATTTCACTTGCTTTAATCCCAATAGCCAAATCAAGAGCAGGCGGAATAAAATTGAAAGCAAATTACTTCGCATTGATGCTTGCTGAGTCTCTTGCTTTTAGCATGGTTCTTGGAACATTGTTACAATCAATTTTACGATTGGGCGGACTTTCTGCCGGAGGACCTGGAAGTGGGTTTATACAGAATCTTGCTCTTTCAATTGGTGCAGGCTTATTCGAAGAAATAATTTTCAGGGTAATTTTATTAAATTTACTTTTTTGGTTGCTAATTAATCTTTTTAAAAAAAAGTTAGTCGCAATAGTTGTTTCAGTTTTACTAGCCTCATTTCTGTTTTCACTTAGCCATTATGTAGGCTCCATGGCAGATACATGGCAGCTTTACAGTTTCATCTTTCGATGGGGTGCAGGATTATTATTTACTGTCCTCTATTTTGTACGAGGTTTTGCCATTACAGCATACACGCATGCGCTATATGATATTTGGGTCCTTGTTTGATTTTGAGACTTCAGATCAAAATTATGAATTCTATCTTCTTAACAATTCTTACCCTTAAATATAACTAAAACATAAAAACCAATAGCATTTTTAAATGAAAGTCCCATTGCTTGATCTGCATCCTCCTTTAAAGGATTTGCGTGATGAAATAGTTGAAGCAGTTACCCGGGTAATAGATTCAACCCAGTATATCATGGGACCCGAAATTGATGAGTTGGAAAAAGAGATCGCTGAATATTGTGGAACTAAAGATGCCGTAGGAGTTTCTTCGGGCACAGACGCATTACTGATTTCACTTATGGTTTTGGATGTTGGGCCTGGAGATATTGTGCTAACAACAAATTTTTCATTTTTTGCCACAGCAGGGGTAGTAGCAAGATTGAATGCTATTCCAGTTTTTGTTGATATTGATCCAGAAACCTTCAACATTGATCCTGAACAGTTAAGATTGACATTAGCCGAAATGGATGAGGAGAGAAGAAAACGTGTTAAAGCATTAATTCCCGTTCATCTTTACGGCCAATGTGCCAATATGGCTGAGATATTAAAAATTGCAGAAAATTTCAACATCCCTGTTATTGAAGACTGTGCTCAGGCGATTGGGGCAGAATGCGAAATCGATGGTAAAATAAGATGTGCAGGTAGTATAGGTGATTTTGGATGTTTTTCTTTTTTCCCATCCAAAAATTTAGGAGGAATAGGTGACGGAGGAATTGTTACAGTCAACAAACCAAAACTGTCTGAATTGCTTCGTCTGAAGAGGGTTCATGGTGCTGAGAGAAGTTATTACCACCGAATGATAGGAGGAAACTTCAGGCTTGATCCAATTCAGGCCACAGTAATTCGAATTAAGCTGAATCACTTAAATGGATGGCATCAACAACGCCAAAAAAATGCCCAGTATTACAATATGTTATTCACCGAATCAGAATTAAATGAGAAAATAAGAACACCTTCTACAATGCATCCTAAAACTATGCAAAATCACCATATTTTTAACCAGTATGTAATTAGGACTGAAAGGCGAGATGAATTGCAATCATTTTTGGAATCACAGGGAATCTCATCAGGTGTTTATTACCCCATTCCTTTTCACCTGCAAGAGTGTTTTAAATTTATGGGAGGTAATAAAGGGGATTTCCCTGTTTCAGAGAGTGCAGCTAAAGAAGTCCTTGCCCTGCCAGTTTATCCCGGAATAACGACTGGTATGCAAGAAAGAGTGGTCGAGCAGATTAAAGCATTCCATTTTTCTTAATCTTCATTTTCCTTAAGCCTCTCTTGTCGTTCCTTAATCACTTTTTCCTGAACGAATTTTGGACATTCCGAATATTTTTCAAACTCCATGGTGTAATTCGCTTTTCCCTCAGTCATTGAACGTAGCGTTGTCGCATAACCAAACATTTCTCCAAGTGGAACTCCAGAATTGATTACAGTTTCATCACCTTTCATTTCAGTACCATATATAACTCCACGCCTAGAACTTAGATCACCTATCACTGATCCCTGAAATTCTCCTGGAGATTCTATTTCAACTTTCATAACTGGTTCAAGCAAAACTGGATCTGCTTTTTCAACTGCCTGACGCATAGCGTAACGAGATGCGAGCTGAAAAGCCAAATCGCTGGAATCAACATCATGGTATTTACCTTCAATAAGTGTAACCCTGATATTAACCATAGGGAATGCGGCAATGGGACCTTTTTCCATTACATCTTTAAATCCTTTTTCACAAGCAGGAATATGTTCTGAAGGGATTGATCCTCCAAAAATTTTGTTAACAAATTCAAATCCGTCTTCATTGTCCAGAGGCAGTGGTTCAACAGAACCACTCACACCGGCAAACTGCCCTGAACCACCGGTCTGTTTTTTGTGTAAATAATCAAAATCTGCAGTTTTAGTAATTGCCTCTCTGTAATTGACTTGTGGTGCGCCGACAATTATATCTATTCCATATTCACGACGCATGCGTTCGATATAAATATCCAAATGAAGTTCACCCATTCCTGAAATTACTGTATCTCCAGACTCTTCATTAGTTGCGACATGAAAAGTTGGATCTTCCCGAGTAAATCTCCCGAGTGCTTTACTCATTTTCATATGCTGTTCGTTATTTTCGCCCTTAACTGCCAGAGAAATTACGGCGTTAGGAACAAAAATCGATTCACATGAAACATGAATTCCATCTCCACAAAAAGTGTCCCCTGAGGCACAATCAACCCCTACCATTGCAACAATATCTCCAGCTTCAGCTTCATCAATGTTCTCACGGTCATTTGAGTGCATTCTTACCATGCGCCCAATTCGCATTTTGTTTCCAGTCCTTGAATTAATTACTTGCTCACCTTTACAAAGTTTCCCCTGATAAATCCTAGTATATGTAAGCTGTCCAAACTGCTCTTCAGTAAGTTTAAAAGCCATTGCAACTGTGGGCTTATCAGGATCACAACTCAAATCGATATCTACCTGAGTTTTGATATCTTTTGCTTTTGTTGAAGCTGATTCCAAAGGAGAAGGTAAATATCTGGTAACTGCATCCAGCAGCAATTGAACTCCTTTATTTTTGAATGCGCTACCCATATAAACTGGACATAATTCAAGCGACTGTACCCCTTTTTTTATTGCTGCGTGGATGGTATCTTCTTCAATTTCATTTTCTTCAAGTAAATCTTCCATCATCTGATCATCAAACATGGATACTGCTTCCAACATCTCCGCCCTATACTTTTCGGCGTCTTCACTCATATCATCTGGTATTTCCTCAATGCGAACATCATCTCCATGTTCACCATCAAAATAATTAGCTTTCATTGTGATCAAGTCAATCACTCCTGCATGATCTTCTTCAAGCCCAATTGGTAGCTGCATTGCGACTGCATTAAGTTTAAGAATATCACAAATTCCTTTTATCCCTTTATGTGGGTTTG
Organism: uncultured SAR324 cluster bacterium; assembly: GCA_902562015.1. Next base: position 16,139 of record CACERX010000025.1, on the reverse strand, counting down.
CACCCATTCGGTCCAGTTTATTTACGAATGCCAGTCGTGGAACATTATAACGTTTCATTTGACGATCTACAGTAATTGATTGTGACTGAATTCCAGCCACGCCACATAATACCATAATTGCTCCATCAAGAACTCTTAGGGAGCGTTCAACTTCTACGGTAAAATCAACATGTCCTGGCGTATCAATGATGTTTATTTTTTTATCATTCCAGTCAACACTTGTTGCTGCAGATGTAATTGTGATTCCCTTTTCTTTTTCCAGTTCCATATGATCCATCGTGGCTCCGGAACCTCCGCCACGGACTTCTTCAATTTTATGGATTTTTCCTGCGTAGTAAAGAATTCTTTCAGTAAGAGTTGTTTTGCCACTATCAATGTGAGCAGAAATGCCAATATTTCTAGTGTTTTCAAGAATTTTTTGAGATTCGGGTTTCATAGCCCAGTCTTATGAATTTATGGAATAAACTTATGCATATAGAATAAAGCTTAACTTTCAATAATAACTCGAAATTAATATTTTTTTCAAGCCATTAAATTTATTTATTATTATATTTTTCTAGTTTAGGGAACTTAGCTGAAAATCAGCTTAGAATTTTTGAATCTGCTAACGAATCCTACTTGTTTTGAGGTGGTGACCCCTGCTTTTTTAAGAGTACTTAAAACTGAGCTGGATTGGTCTTCCGGTACAGCAAATAAAAGTCCTCCACTGGTCTGCGGGTCAAGTAACAACTCCTGTTGCTCAGTCATAATTCCATGAGGGAAAGACCAGTGTTGTTCAACCATTTCACGATTAATTTTATTCACCCTTGTAGTGAAACCATTCATATACATTTGACTTGCTTCTCTATAAAAAGGGATTTTTTTTAAAGAAACATTCAATGTAAGCTTTGCTTCCTGAACCATTTCCAAAGCATGTCCAGCAAAACCAAATCCTGTTATATCCGTTGCAGCATGTATATCAAAATCTTCCATTAATTCAGCTGCAGTTTTATTAAGTTTGGTCATTGATTCAATACACTCTTGCAAAGCATTTTGTGAAACCTTTTTCTTTTTGTTAGCATTCAACAATACACCGCTGCCTATGGGCTTAGTTAGAATCAAATGATCTCCTTCTTGCAGGCCGCTGTTTCTCCATATTTTTTCTGGATGTACCACTCCAGTCACGGCCAATCCAAATTTTGGTTCATCATCGTCAGTTGTATGTCCTCCTAAAAGAACTGCACCTGCTTCGTTAATCTTTTGCAACGCGCCAGCAATTATTTCTTCCAGAACATCATTACCAAGTTTTCCTGAAGGGAATCCAACTAAATTCAGGCAGGACAATGGTTTCCCTCCCATAGCGTAGATATCGCTTAGTGAATTCGCAGCAGCTATCTGTCCATATACATAAGGGTCATCTACTGGTGGAGTGATAAAATCAACTGTTAAAACCAGGGCCTGTTCATCATTTAGACGATATACTCCAGCATCATCACTGGTATCAAAACCAACCAGAACATTTTGATCAAAATTTTGCGGTAATGAAGACAGAAGTTTTTTCAGTCCGACCGGACCAAATTTGGCTGCTCAACCGCAGGATTTCGCTAAACTGGTAAGAGTTGGCATGTTATTTTTTTTACAAATTAATGTTGTATTTAATAAATCTAAAGTGAATTTTTTGGAAAAAATTTTAAAATTTTCGCTTTAAAAAACGGGATCTAAGCTTTTAAAAAAGCTATTTTCAGGATTTCAAGATGGAAGTGAAAAAACAAGACTTATCACTCAAAGCGAGTCTTGATAAATTTTGGAATAGATTAGGTATGCAATCGATCAGAGTCTTAAGTATATGTTTTTCCCAGATATACACTTCGGCACCTTTTAATGATAGTAGTAATTTTTATTTATTTTACATTATTTAATTAATATTTTATCTCTCAACTCGCTAAGCTAATTTTTAACTTAGATCTCATCTTCATGAAAAAATGAATCAAGAAAAAATGAATAAACATCAACTATTGGTAAACCAACAGATAATAATTAATTCATCATGACACTCATATTTGTCACTGCTTTGTCAAATAATAGATGCAAAGTCTGATCGAGCCATATAAGATTATTCTCATAAAAAAAGTATCTCCTAGTTTAAAATTGACCCCAATTTAAATTTAAGGTATGTATAATTTTTAACATAAAAAATATTTGATTTAATTTCTTTCTAACAGTTGAAAAAATTCATAAGCTTTTAAAAAATCAGTAAATAATTGTATAATTAAAGTTAAATTTTTGATCTTTTGGCCTTTTCTCAAAATGTGATGCACAACAAAATGATTGTACAACCATCATTTTTTTTAAAAAAAGCTCCAAAAAAATAATGGGTTAAGTTTACTTAAAATTAAACAATTAAGTTGAATCTACTTAAAAAGTTTTGACAATATTTGATGAATTACGTTTTTCCAATTCATAAAATCCCTGTACTTTCTGTAGCGGGCACTGAGAACGTTTTTCCTGTTCATAGAATTTATTGTGTGGGTCAGAATTACTCTGATCACATGTATGAAATGGGATCAAACCCTGAAAGAGATGCTCCATTTTTCTTTAGCAAACCAGCAGATGCAGCCTCTAATCAAATCTCAAAAATTTCTTATCCCACTAACACAAAAAATTTGCATCACGAGATTGAATTGGTTATTGCGATTGGAGTAAAAGGTAAAAAAATCATTAAATCGGAAGCCCTCAATCATATTTTTGGTTACACAGTAGGTCTGGATTTGACCCGAAGAGACTTGCAGATGGAGGCAAAAAAAAGAAGCCGTCCATGGTCTGTAGCAAAAGGTTTTGACCATTCTGCTCCGTGCTCGGTTTTGCATAAAGTTGATGAAGTTGGTTACCTTAAAAAAGGGAGAATCGCACTTAAAGTAAACGGTGAGATTCGTCAACAGGGTGATATTTCTGAAATGATCTGGACTGTACCTGAAATTATTTCTATCCTCTCAGAATTTTTTGAACTCTGTCCAGGAGACTTGATTTTCACCGGCACACCATCAGGAGTTGGCCCCATAAAAAGGGGAGACAAATTAGAAGGAGTAGTAGAAAACCTGACAAAGTTGGAAATAAAAATCGTTTGAAAATTAAAATGTCCAAATTAGTTCTAAAGTTTAGTGGAAAAATGCCGAAAAAATTATAGTAAATATAATTAAAAAAATTAATGGGATTATCCTTATATTTAATAATTTTAAGGTACCATTAAAAAAAAATTTTAAAAGAATGAATTAAATTATGCAAAGAAGTTTATTGTTATTTTTTATCTCTGGAATTTTTCTTATTTGCTCCGGATGTTCAAATTTTAAAAAAGTCATTGGTTACACCACAGAACAAGCTACTCCGGCAACGTGCGCAAATTTTGTGATTGAAAGAGCCTTTAAACTTCATGAGGATGCAAAGTCAGGATTGGCCCTGTATTTTAATGAAAGAAGTGACAATCAACTTTACCAGGCATTTTATGCTGCATCTGACTCAGTTTATGAATCTAGGAAAGTTAAAAATTGTTGGGATAGAAGAGTTTCACATTATTATGCAATACAGAATTTAATGGAAATGAACACCTCTTTAGCACGGATAATTCGACGTAACATGCCTGATGATGATCAAAGTGAAATGATCTCAGTTTACCGAGATCAGTATGAGTGGGTAATGCCGATTAATCGATGAATTTCGAATCTTGATCATTTTACTCCGTCTTTCTAACCTATGGCACTTTGTTAATCCAAAAATAAATCAATTAAGTTAAACTCTCTAATTAAATTCAATCTGTAATAATTTTCAACTATGAAAGAATCTTACCCGGTTACTAAAAAGGGTTATGAGCTTTTAAAAAAAGAATTAAAACAACTTTTAAGTACTGATAGGCCTGCGGTCGTAAACGCAATTTCCTCGGCAAGAGAACACGGAGATTTAAAGGAGAATGCTGAATATCATGCCGCAAAAGAACAGCAGGGATTTATTGAAGGCAGAATACAGGATCTTAATGCCAAGCTGGCGAAAGCAAATGTAATTGATATAGAAAAACTATCCGGAGATAAAGTCGTATTTGGAGCAACGGTCTCATTCGAGGATATTGATACTGAAGAAGTCAGTAATTATCAAATTGTCGGAGAAGATGAAGCCGATATAAAGCAAAATAAAATTTCAATTTCCTCACCAATAGCACGTGCATTGATTGGAAGGTCCGCTGGAGAGACTCTTACTGTTCCTATTCCAAAAGGGAAAATTGAAATCGAAATTCTCAAAGTCGAATTTATTACATGATATTTTAGAGTTGGTCATTAAATACCATCAAATTTTTTCTTCGAATCATTTCTGTCCTAAACACCTGTGTTAAATCCTGAAGAGTATGAATTTCATCAAATGGAAGATCTAGAATTTTAGCACTTTTTTGATAAACAATAGTTGGGCTATTATATTTTTTCCTCAAGTATTTCAATGAATGATCCCCAGATGATTTTGAAATTTTTCCCCCTGACTCATTTTTCACTAACTTATGGTGAACAAAGTGAACAGATGGGAAAAAAGAATCTTTTAAGCATTTTGCCAGGAAAAGCTGTGACCCTGTAGATGAAATTAAATCAGAGCCCCTTACAATAAGATTTACTCTCATTTCAATATCATCTACCAAGGATGCAATCTGATAAGCTGGTACCCCGTTCCTTCTTCTGACAACAAAGTCTCCAATCCTATTTGTCATATCAATTTCCTTCTTATTTTTTGTTAAAGTACTGTACCAAACAAAAGTATTATCAGGAACAATTACCCGCCATGTCTGGTTATCTTTCAGAAAATCTAAATTTTTATTTCTGCATGTTCTAGGATAAATATTACTGGATGTAGAATTTCTGATTTTCGAGCGTGAGCATTCACATGCAAACAAGTGACCTGCATTTTTAAGTATTTCAATTGCATTAAAATAACTATCCTTTCGTAATTGCTGTGAAAAATTAGAATATAAATCATCGGGTCCCGATGGACCAAAATGATAATCAATCCCGAGCCATTCCAATTGAATAAAAATATCCTCTACAAATTTTTGATCAACTCTAGGTCCATCCAGATCATCAATTCGAAGATGCAATACCCCATCATAGAAATTAACAAGCAAATATGTCAGCAAAAAATTAAATGCATTCCCAAAATGCAGATAGCCACTGGGAGTTGGTGCCAACCTTGAAATGAAATTAGAAGGCATAATTCATGACCTGTCAGCAAATAATTTTCGTCATTCAAATTAAATCAATAAGTTGATATACCAAACAAATTTAAAAGAATCATGTTCATATTTTTGTTCTTAATGGTGTAATACAAAATAAACTAGATTTGTTATTATGCTTGATATAACCTTTGTCTATTATAAAAAATTATTGTTGAAAATTTGGGAATTAATTAATCCCTTCAAATAAAATGAGAATAAAACGATTATTTGCTTAATTATGATCAAAACATTAATTTAAATAAAAAATTTATCTAGAAAACTTTATTTCAATGTACGAAACATCAGATATTAGAAAAGGCCTTAGGATTGAAATGGACGGAGAACCATTCATAGTAATCGAATTTCAGTTCGTAAAGCCAGGAAAAGGGACTGCATTTACTAGGACCAAAGTCCGAAACTTGATAAATGGAGCTGTTATTGACCGAACATTTAAATCAGGCGAGAAACTAAAACCCGCAGACACTGAAGAACGCCCCATGCAATATCTATATAGTGATGGTAATTATCATTTTCTGGACTCAAGCAATTATGAACAGGTAAGTTTAGAAGACACTCTAGTTGGAGAGAATGCAAATTATTTGATCGAAAACATGAATGTTGAGGTTAGTTATTATAAGGGAAGACCTATTGGTTTGTCATTACCAAATTTTGTTATTATGGAAGTTACAGAAACTGCTCCCGGAGAGAAAGGTAATACTGTCACAGGGGCTTTGAAACCTGCTTTGGTTGCAACCGGTTATTCATTAAATGTCCCCCTATTTATTAATGAGGGTGATCATCTAAAAATCGACACAAGGAATGGTGAATATGTAGAGAGAGTAAAAAATCAAAATTAATTTTTAAAAATCTATAAGTAACCCGTTTTTCTAAAAATTCCTGCTTAAGCTTAATACATTTTCCAAATCTGCTCTAATTAAAGCTAAAAAATTCACTGGCTCATAGTCTCATAAAAAATTAAAAGAGAGCACTACAAATTCAGCTGGCTAATGTAGCCTTACTGTTATTACGTTTTAAAGCTGTATTTTCATACTCCATTCAAATTTTTACAGAAAACAACTTAAGTATTCATGACTATGCCTAGTTCTTTGCAAAGTCACTGAGAAAATCTGCCATCTGATAATTACCCTGGAAGGATGATAGAACAATCTAAAAAAAGTTTTGATACCGGTTCAGTTGTTCAGTTTAATTATGGAAAAAACAGTTAAACTTAAATTAGGATCATTAATTACTTTCAGAGTAAATATGGAAAAAAAGCTGGAAAGAATAAAAACTAGAAATTCTACATTAAAATTTAATGTAAACGAAGATATTTTTCGCTGGATTAAATTAACAAAAAACCCCTCAAGAATGGAGTTTATCCAAACTCGCCATAAAATTATTCGGGGAATAAGAAAGTGGTTTGACCAGCAAAAATTTATTGAAACGGAAACTCCATTGCTGGTTTCTGCACCAAGTCCGGAAGTACAGTTGTTTCCAGTAAAGACAGAAAAAGGATATTTAATAACTTCTCCTGAATATCAAATGAAGAGACTGCTGGTTGGAGGTTTTGATAAAATATTCCAAATCACTAGGTGCTTTCGCGATGACGAGAACAGCCCGCAACACAATCCTGAATTCACAATGCTTGAGTGGTACAGAACCTACGAGCCATTGGAGAAGTTGATGACTGATATTGAGCAATTCGTATTGCACATTTCAGATTCAATTAAGTCAAATCTTATTTCTAAAAAAATAGCCCTGCCGCCATGGCCACGGATTTCTGTTAGTTCTTTATTTAAAAAACATTTTGGAATAGAACTAGATGGTTATGAAACAGCTAATGAATTGCGAAGAAAGGCAAAGCTGTCTGGATATGAAAAGCTTCTAAATGACCTGCCTGATACTTCAAAACTCACTGACTCACTGGCATATGAACAAACTTTTTTTCGGCTATGGAACTATATTCAAGACAGATTTTCAAATCCTACTCCTGTTTTTGTAATTGACTGGCCTATGCCACTCGCTAGTCTTGCCAGGAAAAACCCAATGAATCCGAAATTCGCAGAACGTGTAGAACTCTATGTCAATTGCATGGAATTAGCCAATGGCTTTGCAGAATTGACTGATCCTATTGAGCAACGCAGACGTTTTGAACAAGACCTGAAAAATAGAGAATCAGAAGGTCGTGAATCTATTCCTTTGGATATAAAATTCCTTAAAAGTCTTGAGCAAGGACTACCTGAGTGTTCGGGTATGGCTTTGGGAATTGACCGTTTACTAATGTGGCTTTGTGGTTCAGATAATATTAAGGATGTGATTTGTTTTACTGTAGATGAAGTTTAATTATTTTTTTGTTTGCAAATAAAATTAATAACAATTACAAAAATTAAAATATGGAATCTACAATATTGCATTTGATGCTCCATTTTTTTGTGCCGCTTGCCGTGGCAAAAGCTGTTTGGCAGGAAAAATGGATTAGGCCATTTATGATAATGGTAATTACTATTGCCGTTGATTTGGATCACCTTTTGGCTGATCCAATTTTTGATCCAAACCGTTGTAGCATTAGCATACATCCCCTACATTCATGGCCTGCAATTGTTGTTTACCTAGCCTTCCTCCTCTCACCTAATTTAAGGATTTTAGCTTTAGGCCTGTTGATACATATGGCATTAGACGGTACTTACTGTTTATTGTTGTTCTGACATAATCTATTTTTTCCCGTTTTAATTTAATTTAAATTTTATTTTAAAAAAAGCTTGACAAAGTGGTAGCACTCCTTTAAAGTGAGTGCTAACAATTACATGTGAATTAAATTTGATTGTAGCAAAAAAATAATGGCTTTACCTTACGTTAAAATTTCATAAATTTGAGCTACATTCAGACATATATTTTTGATAACTAATATTTATAATTAAGGTAATAATGGCTAAGAAATCTAAAATTGAGACCAAAATTTCTCACGAAGAGGTTAATGATGCATTGACACGCTTTCTCAAAAAAGGAGGAGAGATTAAGAAAGTTGAATACAAAGATAATGGATTTCTACTGAAAAATGACCTCGCTTTAGATGATAATTACGCAGAAGCATCAGACAGCGTTATGAGTCAGCTCAATGTAGACTTTGAACCGGAAAATCGCATCTGATTCAAAGCTTTTCCACATACTAAAAAAAACTGGACGGATAGTAACATATCCGTCCAACCCCCCATATAAATATATACTGCAGTTTTCTGGTTTATAGAATCCAACACCCGTATACTAGTCTGACTAATTGAGTTGTAACACTTGAGTTAGAGAAATCATTCAAATAGTTACTTTTATATATGAGGCTCTAGCTTATTAGACTATAGTTAGTCCGAAATATTTTTTAAAGAATTTAATATTTTCCCAACATTTGCGCGAACATTCACAACATCGAGATTGTCATCATCGAAATAGGGATGATCATCGGTTACTCCAATCCGCTTCATAATTTTCTTAATTATTATTTTTTCTTCATCTTTTAGAACTCCATCTGCTCCGGCAACTAGAGCCATTAATTCTACGAGTGTATGCTTAGCATCGACTGATTGTATTTGCTTTAACATTCCATCTAAAGAATGAATAGATTTCATCTTTTCATGTTCTTCATGAGTAACTGATGCAGCCTTAAATATTGCCATCAGTACTTTTTTTTCTGCTGCATGCATTTCTCTCTCATAGTGGCCTAAAAAACTCACTACAGATAAGATATTGATCAATTCATCACGACTTAAAGACATTATATCCGTTTCCTAAAATTTTAAATTGTTTTTGAAAAAATTTTTGTTGCAGAAACTCTAAATAAAATCATACTATCATTTATAAGCGATTTTAAAAATCACCTAAAAAAATAAATAATAAAGTGTTTTAGCCAAGTTTTCAACAATGCCCAATGATCACCGTTATCACCCTGAGTGGGACACAGTATCTAGATATGTAAGAGAACTGTTTGACTTTTATTGTGCCAGATGTGACAAAGACTGCAGAAACTCTAAGAATGCTGATTCGGTTTTGCAAGTACATCACATAGATGAGAATCCAGGAAACAATGAACTGGAAAACCTGATCCCACTGTGTGCAGCCTGCCATTTGAAAATCGAAAAAGAAGCAAGACTGCACGCACCTTACAATGCTATTCAGTTGGAATTATTTGAAAATCAATCTTACATGCAACAGATGAAAAATATGCGCCAAAGCGCATTAGAAAAATATGGTTCATTACGTAAACAAAACAAAGCTCAAATAGACAAAGAAACTTACGAAATCAAAGAATTCGAATGGGAAAACAATGAACCTTCCTAAACCTTAGCCGAAATTATCTCGAAAAAGATCAGCATCTGAAAATTTTTCAGCGTCTTCGTCTTCCAAAACCTCCAAATCCAAAGCCCCTCATACGTCTGCTCCCTCCAAAAAGAGACCTTTTCCTAGATACAATCCGTCTTCTTTTTGTAACACCAGGTTTGTTTTGCAGAGAACGACTGCTACCTAATCTGGTTGCTCCTGCTTTTCGATTTGCTGTACGGAATTTTGTGCTTTTAATATTGTTAAGAGATTTTTTTGAAGTTGAACGAAATTTGTTGGAAGACACACTTCTTCCACCAGCAGTCTTTGAGGATGTATAGGATGGATCAGCTTTTCTTAATGCCGTCGTGGTTGCACCGCGGCGATTTTGTATAGTACTTACTGCCATTGGACCGCCGTATCCATAGCCATATCCAAAACCTCCGCCCCACATGAATGGAGGACGAAAGAGCATTGACATCATCATTGAGGTCATAAAAAGACTGGTCATACTATATCCTGCACCATAATAAGGGGCATAAGGTGTAGTTGCTGATTGGTACACCTCTGGATTTGGAGTGGACTGCATGTTTAATTCATTTCCTGAACCCCTGACAACCGAAGCGGTCATTATTTCTATCGACTTGTTCTCAGCAATATCTCTCCATGCCTGATTATCTGATCCGGAAGGAAGTGTACTGACTTCACTTGGATCCGGAACTAATATTGAAAATACCAGAAAATCAGAATCACCTGATTCTGTTTGTGGTAAAACCAGAACAGGATCAGCAATTCCATCTTCATTCAAGTCAATAGTGCTTACATCTCGAATTTTATTAGATATTTTACTCACAAGTGTAGGCAAAAAACTTTCCTCAGAAACATTAGCCTGTGTAGTTTCCCTCAGGGCTTCAGATGTAATTGCCGGAATTAATTTCGGATCAAGGTTATCAGTAAGATCAATGCCCAGTTTATCTATTGCTTCAGAATTCAGTTGATTGCTGATTCCAATTGGAATGTTCTGGGATGTGTACCTTGATACTGAAGAATCACGACTTTTATCTTCCCCAAAAAAAACCCAGTAAATTCCTAAAATTAAAATCGCTGTTAAAATAACCTGTGTTGAAAATAATTTTTCCAGCAATTCAGGTTGATCATTATCCTTTTCACTCATTTTTCTCTATTGCAAAGGAAAGTTAATTTAGTTTTTGTAAACTTTTTCGATCAATATTTAATCCACATTAGTTACAGGTTTAATCCTAAATTTTGGACTTACTCTGATTCTATTGAAGAGACCATGAAATTTGGGTCAACAGTCATATCCTGAGTGCTGACACTGAGATAACAATATCTCACCCATTGCGTAAAAAAAATATTCCGATTTGAACGCCAGCGATTGAGGGGATTGTTAAAATCGAAATTCTCAGGTGCCATAACTGCGGGATTGTCCTTATCACGTTTTGCTTCATCTGCAAGTCTGGTTGCGTTGTATTCAGGATGTCCAGTATGGGCAATAAAACGTTCGTCAACAGTAGAAAAAATAGTATAACCTGCTTGCGGTCCGTAGGCCAGCAATTTTAATCGCCCCTCTTCCGCCGCCTTTTCCATGTCTTCATCAGCGATTCCTGCATGACGACTCTGTGGGCAATAAAAATAATCATCAAGCTCCCCGATGATAGGGTGGGTCGGATCAAGATTTTTCAACTCGAATACCCCAAATAGTTTTTGATCATAGTTAATTTTATTAACCCCCTCAAGATACGCCATTACAAAACCAGCCCAGCATAGACCAAGTGTACTGGGAATATTTTTACGTGCATCAGATAGAATGGTTTTGATTTCTTCCCAATAATGAACATCTTCAAAATCAATCATCTCCACAGGCGCTCCTGTCAATATTAGTCCGTCAAGCTTTTGTTCACGAGTCGCATTTTCATAAGTTTGATAAATGTCGTCCACATGATTTTGCTCCCAAGTTTTATAATTATGGGATTCCAAACGAATCCATATTGGCTCCAATTGAAGCACCGAAAGTCCCAATGGATGTAGAATATTAAACTCGTACTTTTCTCCCAGAGGCATTATGTTAAGTATCCCAATTCTCAACGGGCGTATATCCTGACGCTTGGCCTGTGACGGAGGGATCCAACGTATACCGTTTTTTTCTAGAATAGGAACTGCGTGATAATCAGGGCTAACAATAAGGGTCATAAATTGTTTAATGAAAAATTATTTTAATTCTAAGCTTTGCTTATGCTCTGCCTGTTAAATATGTTTAATTAATTGTTTTTTTGTACTGGCAAGCATTTTTTTAACAAAGAATTTTAAAATCCTATCAGCAAATACTTATTAACATTAGGTTGATTAAAAGAATTCTCCTCAAAAAAAATCCTAAAATACGATTGCTTACATCAGTTCCAGTAACTAAACTGGACTCATACGAAAAATTTATAAACTAATTGCGACTGAATATGGAATACAACTGATTCAAGCAGTCCCTTAGAGAATATTTTTTGGACTAGAAACAAAAATTTGGCGGGTCACAAAAGAATTGCTCCAGCACTTTACTTCAATCAAGTCGTATCGACTCCCACCGAAATTTGCCGGCTGGGCTGGCATTAGCACCTTTATGCTGAAAAGGCTGCTCGACACTTCAAAGGGCCAGATCCCTCAGTGTCATCTCGATACAAATAAAAGCTAAAATTAGCATAATCACAAATACTGTCAAGTTTTTTTCTAAAGGATAAAGCAATAATTTTAAATTTCTGAGGGACTCAAAAGCACATGTTTAAGCGATTCCTCAAAATCTGATCCATTTAATTTTTCTTGATCGGACGGCAGAATATAGAATGTATCAATCACCTGATGCCCAATTGTGGATATTACAGCTTGCTGTATAGTAACATTTACATGGTCAAACGCGTTTACCATTTTGTAATAAACCATTGGAGCATCTTCTGCAGTAATTTTAATCCGAATAAATTCTTTATCCAGTCTGGAAAAATCAGTTTTGTCCAAGGATTTACTGTTCCATAAAGGGAATTCACCTGAAGATTTATTATTTAATTCACTGATAATATATCCTTTTTTATCATCTTTCAAGTACTCAAGATGTAACTTTGTGTTGTAAAGAAAGCTTTGTGAATTTAAATTCAGTGGAGGGGGATTATTTCTTTTAATGGAGTTTTCCAGTTCTCTGGGAAAAATAACATTGTCATCTTCGCTAACTGAAACCTTAAGATAGTAGCAAAAGGCAACTTGACCGCTTGCAAATTGAATTTGATTAATTTTTGCTGATTCAATATTGATATGCTTCAACTTTAAAGTATAAGCAATTCTACTATGAATTTGAGGCTGCTTATGAACATAAATCAAAAGTCCGTTTAGCTTTCCCCTTGCATTGGTTATTACATTTACAATCGCCGGTCGATCCAGCTGATTGAAGATTGAAAGATTTTCAGCGAGTATATCTGGAGATGTACTAAGTAGAAACCGATTTGGGAATGCGGCAAAAAACCAGTTTATAATAGGATTGTGACTCTCTGTCAGTAACTCTAAAGTTTTCTTGCTCATAGACTTTCGAATAGTCCTGATTAATTTATCAGTGGTCTGGTCAGTTCCAAGCTTATCTAATGAACCTAATTTGAGGTCACGCCAGAGTATTTGTAAATCATCTTCGGATTTTTCAAGAAGTTTCAATTCTTCAGGGTTGATCTTTTTTAAAGGCTTAAACAAAACAGATTCTAGATTTTCATTGAGGCTTCTGTTTATCAATAAATAAATACGTGTATCTGATTCCAAGTCATTCTTTTTTACATCCAGATACGTATTTATGAAATCCATAGAATCATCCAGAATTTTAGATGATCTCATTTCAGCAAAAACACGATAAGTCTCATCAAAAAATGACCTCAATCCACGTGTAGAATGAATATTAGCGTCATTCACAGTACTGAAATCTGAAATGTTGCAGAGATAAATCAATATGATATTAATCAAGTTTCTGTCAGCAATCTCAAAAAAATTTTGAAGAGCCTGGTCAAAATAAGCTGAAGTTTTGCTCAACTGCACCAATGTTGAGTGATGTACAATCAATAAAGACACTAGTGTGAAAAGTTCCTGATCCTGATAACCTATTTTCTCTAATGCTTGAACTGCCATAGATGTCCCGGAAACCTCATGATCAGCATGTGGATCAATCTTTCCCAAATCATGAAACAATACTCCCCATTTGAGTGCAATTATATGCTTTGCTTCTAGATATTGATGTAGCTCAGGATAATCATTTTTCAGTTTGTAAAGCTCCTTTTGTACTTGATCTAAAGCTTTAAGTGAATGTATACAAACTGTATGCTGGTGTACGGAAAGATTCCTTAGTAAAAACCGCATTTTGTTTGTTTCAGGAATGAAACAACCAATTAATGTATTGGGAAGGTTATCTTCATCTATTGGTTCACATATTTCAAACATTATACTCACTGCATTTGATGCAAAAGGAGCCAACAATATTGAACTAAAATGGTTAGATATTTTTTCTCGGTTAGCTTTGATTACTTCAGGAGTTAAAACTCCGATTAATTCAGACATTTCATCCTTCAGGTCGAAAGACAAATCATAACCGGATAAACTGACATATTCAAACAACTCCAATAAAGCACATGGATCATTAAAAATCAGGGATAAAGGCACTTGAGGCAGACCTTCAAGTGCGCGTACCTCTAAAATCAGTCGTTTGCCTAGATGTACAATAACCTGAAAATTAGAAAAAGTTCTGACAATAGTACGATCTAGTAAACGTTGTAAAATAGCCTGAGACAAATATTGTATGTAATTCAACATCTGCAGTCGGTACCTGTCAAAATCATCTATACTCTGAAAACGTTGCTTCTTAAGCAAGTAAAGACGTTCCGATGAATCGTTAATCACGTTTAATTTTAAATCTTCATCAGAGAGTCCACTACCTCTTGCTTCATCATCAAAGTGAAAGTTTTTGGCCGTTGCAGAAAAGTTACGTAGGTCATAAAAGAATTCAAGTGCTTGACAAAGTTTAAAACCTTGCCTAGGTGAAATTATTCTCTTCTGGATCAAAAGTGAAAGCATTTCTGCAGTTTGACTTGGAAAAACACCAAAAGTTGCAGCAGCAAGCCAAAGTGGAATTTGCAGAGAACGCAAACCCCCTTGATTTTCCTTTATATTCATCTGATTAAGATCAGGAACTTCTCTTTGTTCGTATGAACGAATTTGACTCAGCACAAATGATTCATAAGGTAAAATCTGGAAAAATCTGCGCTTCAAAGCATTTGCAAGTTTCTTACTTCCAAGCAAAACCCTGCTTTCCAGAATGGAAGGAATCGTATGTATTGTAGAGGGTTCTTTAAAACGTGATAAATCTTCGTTTAGTTCGAAATATTGGTGCTCAGTAACTATTCCTGCTTTTCGAAGTAGATGCTCTATATGAATTATAAACTGTCTGCAAATTTCTACTTCCGCTACATTTAGCTGCTGAGTATCTAGACAATAACCGACATCCTTATCTGAGGCGAAACTAAGCTCACACCTTCCGTATCCTCCCCTAGCAAAGATTACAAAATTATTGAGCAGAAACTCTCGTTTGAGTTCTGATTTGGGGATCAGAGGAAGTTGTTTTTCTAACTCCTGTAGTCTCTCATTCTGTTGATTAATTTCATTACTTAATTCTACCTTAATACTATTGTAATATTTATAAAGTTGCCTTTGATCTGGATCATCGTTATTTAATTCAAGTTTTTTAATTTCTTCGCGAGTATGGCGAAGCTTTTTATTTTTTCCTTGAAGAGATTTTTTAGCAAATTTGTACTCTTTCTTAAGTTCTTCATTAAACCTTTTCTTAAGAATAGAAAGATCTGAAAATGCAAATTCAAAAGCAGACTGGATAATACTGTCTAAAAGACTGGCATTTTTAAAAAGTATCTCAAATGAATTTTTGGCATGTAAACTTTCCTCTACAAGATTACTATACTGCTCCTGATAATATTGCATAATAACTTCAGAAAAAACATTTTCGCGTACAGAAATATATTCATTGGTTTGGGTGGAATTAGTTCTCTCTCTCTGCCATACTTCGTCAAGTTCCTTAATAAGTGAATCACGATAGTCTTTTAGATTTTCATAATCCTCAGGTAAGAGAAACTGAGATAGAAAAGGATAATTTTCATTCGGAGAGAAACTGGGACCCATGAATCAAATTAAGCGAAAGTCTAAAACTAATAAAATTATCAAAGAGAAATTCGTCTAATTTAATTTAAGAGTAAATATCTCTTTTTTATTTAATTTTTATCAAACCTTTTGAAGGTTAAGCCTTGAACAGAAAATTATCATAAAAGGTTTTCCTGTAGCTTTTCTTTAGCTTGAATCCCAAGATGTTGATAAGCTTTTTCAGTGGCAATCCTACCTCTTGATGTACGTTGCAAAAATCCTTTGAGCAGCAAATATGGTTCGTATACGTCTTCAATTGTATCTTTTTCTTCTGAAACTGCCGCAGAAAGTGTATTCAGTCCTACTGGGCCGCCGCCAAATTTGTCAATAATTACTTCCAGGATGTGACAGTCCATTTGATCAAGTCCTTCCATATCAA
>CACERX010000024.1 GCA_902562015.1 uncultured SAR324 cluster bacterium | reverse complement strand
TATCGAGTCCTCTAGGTCCGCCATAAAAATAGTTGCACCTGAATTCAGGGCATTGATCATCATCTTTGCTTCAGCCGGACCTGTGATCTCACAGCGGCGATCCAGTAGATCTTCCGGAACAGGGTCAGCCTGCCACTCACCATTTCTTACTGATTCTGTTTCCTTCAAAAATACAGGCATTTCTCCTAAAAGGATTTTACTGTGAATTTCTGCACGTTTTTCTAGCAGCGATTTTCTGGTTCTATCGAATTTCTGGTGGAGTTTAAGTATAAAATCCTGAGCTTCTTGAGTAAGTATATTGTCAAATCCGGGATGCATTTTCCCGGTGATGGAAATTGAATTCATGATTTTCCTGTTTAATCAGAGATTTTAATTTTTCACTGAATGAATAATTTGGTGTCTGGAGAATTATTTAAAAAAAGTTTTCTGGAAGGAAACAAAATTATCACAAATACCTTCTTTTATCAACTAGAACACGGTATACATTTTTAAACCATAGCAATTAAAACACCTGCGGCCACAGCAGAACCAATCACTCCAGAAACATTTGGTCCCATGGCATGCATAAGAAGATGGTTTTGTGAATTTGCTTTCAAACCGACTTGGTTTACTACACGCGCTGCCATAGGAACAGCTGAAACCCCTGCAGCTCCAATTAGAGGATTGATTGCAACGCTGGAAAGGGTGTTCATAAGTTTTGCCATCAAAACTCCCGTAGCCGTTCCAACTGAAAAGGCAATTACTCCCAATATAAGAATTCCAATTGTTTCAACGTTCAGAAATTCTCCTGCAGCTAACCTACTTCCTACGCCAAGTCCCAAAAAAATAGTTACTATGTTGATTAGGGAATTTTGAATTGTTTCCGAGAGGCGGTCAATTACTCCACATTCCCTAGCTAGGTTACCAAACATGAACATGCCTATAAGTGGAGCTGCAGATGGTAAAAGTAATACACAAAGAGTCAGAGTAGCCAAAGGGAAAAAAATTTTTTCTCTGGTGGAAACATAACGCAACTGGTTCATCTCAATTTCCCTTTCTTTCTTTGAGGTTAGTAATTTCATTATAGGAGGCTGAATGAGGGGAACTAGGGCCATATAGGAATAGGCTGCAATGGCAATTGCTCCAAGTAAACGGGGAGAAAGCTGGCTTGCAAGAAATATTGCAGTTGGGCCGTCTGCACCACCAATTATGCCGATAGATGCAGCATCACGAAGTGAGAAATCAATTCCCGGAATTGCATTCAGTGCCAGTGCTCCAAGCAATGTTCCAAAAATACCAAACTGTGCTGCACCACCTAGCAAAGCGGTTTTGGGGTTTGCCAGCATCGGTCCAAAATCTGTCATTGCACCAATTCCCATGAATATCAGCAAAGGAAAAATTCCAGTTGATATGCCAGCTTCATAAATATAGAACAGTATGCCGCCGGGTTCAGAAAGACCCGCCATTGGTATATTTGTAAGCACTGCTCCAAAACCAATTGGAACCAGCAGAAGTGGCTCGAATTTTCTGCGAATACCCAGATAAAGCAAAATAAAGCCTACTCCAATCATAATAATCCTGCCAATTCCTACCGTCCAGTCCAGTCTCTGGACTCGAATCAGGCTTGATACGCCAGTTGAGCTGAAGAGATTCTGTAGCATTTGTCCAAATGATGGCAATGAGTCAGTTAAAGTTCCGCTATCCACTTTCTCCATAATTATCGTTGAAGTTCTAAGGAATCCAACAATTTCTCCCTCAACATAATGTTTGTGTAGCTGCAGCTGTAAGGACTCAATTTTTCCTGAAACTCCAGCACGCAGCCTAAATTTAGAGCCTTTGTAACTCTTTAGAACGGCCAGATAGTTTCCTGCATAAACCCACTGACCGATTTTTACGTCTAGTCTTATAACCTTTGCATCCATGGGCATCACAATATTTATTTTATCTTCTCCAGATTGTGCAAACACATTTCCGGACAAAACCAAAATGAAAAATACTGAGAAAATCTGAATAAATGAAAAGTTAGGTTTTTTGGTGTTATTTCTTGAATAGAAGGAAATTGAATCTTCTTTGAGGTTCTTTTTCATCTTTTCATTCGCCAAGTATAATTAAAACATCCCCAGCCTGGACAGTGTCTCCAGGTTGAACATGAATTGTCTGCACAATTCCGGATTGTGAAGATTTGACTTCGGATTCCATTTTCATGGCTTCCATTACCAAGAGCACCTGGTCTTTTAAAATATTTTCTCCAACAGAAACTTCAATTCGTACTATATTTCCAGGAGTGGGTGCTGGAATATCTATTGATGATACTGCACTTGCCGGTGGAGAGGAAATAGGAATGCTTTCTGGAGCTGGAGCAGCAGAAACTGTTCCGCCGGGACTCACTTGAACCTGGTATATACGCCCGTCCACAGTGATGGAGTAATCTCGAGTCACTGATTCTGGAGTTGCTTTTGAAAGGACATCGGATGCATTCTTTATTGTATTCGCTGAGAGATCTTTTTTTACTTCCTGTGATTTTTTTCTGATCAAGTTTTTTCCCTTTCCAAGAAGAAAATCGAGACCTTTTTCTTCACAACTGGAAATAATGAAAAGGTTTTCATCACTTTCAGGGAGGTTATTTTTTTGTAGAACTTTTGTAGCTTTAGGAATTCCTGGTTCCAATAAATCAAGAGGATCATCTTTGTAGACAGGTTTGTCTAGCTGTTCGGAAGCAAGTTTGACAATTTCCGGATCAGGCTTCACAGGTGTCTTCCCGAAATATCCAAGTACCATGTTGCCGTATTGAGGGTTGATTTTCTCCCATTTCCCTTCTGTGACGTTGAGATAGGCCTGCTGAAAATAGAATTGGGATACAGGAGTGACAGACGCACCAAAACCTCCGAGACGAACCACTTCAGACATTTCCTTGATCACATCCTGAAAAAGGTGAAATGTGCCTGTATCTCGCATCATCATTGTATTTGCGGTCAAAGCGCCGCCGGGCATTGGTGAGAAAGGAATCAAGGGAGATACCATTCGGGATTCCGGAGGGAAAAAATAATCTTTAAAACAGTCAGAAAAAACTTCCTCGGTTTTGATAATTTTTTCCGGGTCAATGTCTAGTGTATAATCAGTGCCTTTGAGAGTGTGCCACATGGTGAGAATATCAGGCTGACCTGTTCCGCCGCTGACCGGACTCATTGACAAATCAATACGGTCAATTCCTCCCTCAATTGCACCCATATACTGGCCAATTGAAGCTCCTGCAGTATCGTGTGTATGTAAGTGCATGATTGTTCCTTCTGGAGCCATTTTACGGGCACCCTTAACAGTTTCATGTACTTTTCTTGGATTTGCAGTGCCACTTGCATCTTTAAAGCAAATGGAATCGTAAGGGACATCAGAATCCAGAATATTTCTCAATGTCTGCAGATAATATTCTGTATCATGAGCACCTTCACATCCAGGTGGCAAATCCATCATCGTAATCACAATCTGGTGATGCAGACCATGAGCGTTTATGCGCTCAGCTGAATATTTTAGATTACGCAAATCATTCAAAGCGTCAAAGTTTCGAATGGTAGTGATGCCATGCTTTTTGAACATTTTGGCGTGCAGATCTATCATGTCCCTTGGTTGCTGACGGAGGCCAACAACGTTAATACCACGTGCAAGTGTTTGCAGGTCTGCATCAGGTCCTGCTGTTTTTCTGAATGAGTCCATCATATCAAACGCAGATTCATTGCAGTAAAAGAAAAGGCTTTGGAACCGAGCCCCACCTCCTGCTTCAAAATACTGCATCCCCGCATCTACCGCGGCTTCTAGTGCGGGTAGGAAATCTTTGGTTGCGACCCTTGCTCCAAATACAGATTGAAATCCGTCACGGAAGGATGTATCCATAAATTCAATTTTTTTCTTGGCCATGATTTTTTTCTGATGAATTTTTGTTTTTATATAATTAGGAGAAATAGTTTATGTGTTATTATTATCTAGCTCATAATATGCAATTGCAGCAGCAAATACTTCTACAGGTACTTCGAGATTAGGAACATCTTTGTATTTGTTTGAGCCTGTTTTACGATTTAGTAGCAATGACTGCTCCTGCATCATTCTGAAATTTCGTGTAAGGAATTTTATCAACTCAACGCAGACAATGAGCAACAGCAGGAAAAGCATGACAGAAGCCATACCTACAATCATTAATTTAAGTCCTTCAATCAACATTTTTTTAACAATTAATTCTTTAATAAGGAAAAATTCAGTATAACATTGACTAGACCCTGTAAGCTTTATTTTCATTGTGTCCTGAATGCACGGAGTCTATATTATATAGGATTTATTTTCAAGGAATCTATGACATTGACACAAAGACAAATTGAATCATTTGAAAAAAATGGTTATCTGGTTTTGGAGAACTTCATTTCTAAGAATGAATGCAATAATTTAAAAGTTCGAGCAACAGAAATTGTTAAAGATTTTGATTATACTGAATCGTTTACAATCTTTACCACAAATGAACAGACAAGACATTCGGATCGTTTTTTCTTGGAATCAGGAGATAAAATTCGTTGTTTTTTTGAGGAAGAGGCCTTTGATGATAATGGTGATTTAATACAACCGAAGGATTTTTCAATTAATAAAATCGGTCATGCAATGCATGACCTTGATCCCGTTTTTGATTGTTTTTCCAGAACAGAGGCACTTGAGGCTGTTGCAAAAGATGTCGGTTTTGAAGATCCAAGGATTTTGCAATCAATGTATATTTTCAAACAGCCTAAGATTGGAGGAGAAGTTAGCTGTCACCAGGATGCAACTTTTCTTTACACTGAGCCAGTAAGTGTGAAAGGTTTTTGGTTTGCACTGGAAGATGCTTCTCAAGAGAACGGTTGCATGTGGGCTATACCCGGGGGCCACAGAAACAATCTTAAATCTCGTTTTTACCGGAATAAAAAAGGCGATGGAACAGAGATGGAAATTTTAGATAACTCTCCATGGGACATGTCAAAGCTGGTGCCTCTAGAGGTAAGTGCAGGAACAATGGTAATACTGCATGGGCTCTTACCACATATGAGCTATGCTAACCGCTCCAACATTACTCGCCACGCCTACACTATGCACCTTATTGAAGGGAGTGCAGATTATCCTGAATGGAACTGGCTCCAGCGCTCTTCTGAAATGCCGTTACGAGGATTTTAAATCAACTATTTGATAGATTTTTTTTGGGAGCTGAAATCAAAGTGTAGTTTTCAGGCTCTCTATGAAGACTAAAATTGAAAATGTTTTCTTTAATTTCCTTACAGCGGTCTAGGTCACATTCAGCAACAATAAGCTCATCATCTAATGTTTTACATTCAGCTATAATTTCCCCTGTAGGTGCGATGATGCATGTACCTCCTATTAGATCGCATTTTTCTTCCTTACCTGCCTTTGCAACACCTATAATCCAAGTTCCATTTTGATAAGCTGCTGATTGTAAAACTAAATGATTATGAAAGTCCTGAAGGTGATCATGCTCTGGTGCGAGTGGGTAATGAACCGGAGTGTTGTAGCCTAAGGCAATAAGTTCAGCTCCCTGAAGCCCCAGGACTCTGAATGTTTCTGGCCATCGACGGTCATTACAGATACACATCCCAATTTTGCCCCCAAAGGCCTGGTGTACTTGGAATCCCAAATTGCCAGTTTCAAAATATTTTTTCTCTAAGTGTTGGAAAGGACGCCAAGGTTCATACTCCTCATGACCTGGAAGATGAATTTTTCTATATTTGCCTACAATTTTTCCAGTTGTATCAACGAGAATTGCTGTATTATAATGATGATGAATACCGTCTTCAACCTGGAGCTCAGCATAACCAATATTAAAGCCAATTTTTAGTTTACATGCTTCATTAAACAACGGCCATGTAGAATCATTGGGCATTTCTGTTTCGAAGAATTCATCAATTTCAGATTGTTTTTCAAAGTACCAGCGTGGAAAGAAAGTTGTTAATGCAAGTTCAGGATAGACAATAAAATTGGCATCTTCCTTTTTTGCCTTCCTCATAAGGGAGATCATGCGATTTATAGCTGAGGACCGAGTTTCTTCTCTAGAAATAGGGCCTAACTGGGCAGCAGCAACTTTTATTATTCTGGGCAATTAAAGTATTTATTCTGATTTATTTAATATCATTTGTAACAACACATTCGCACCAGCTTGAATGTGTTTTTTTTCGGTAAATTCTTTCACGTTGTGGCTTATACCATCTCTACTAGGTACGAAGATCATAGCTGTTGGACAATTTGGTGCGAACATCTGTGCATCATGACCAGCACCTGAGGGTAAGGATTTTACTCGGTACCCCATGTTTGACGCTAGATCTGATACCAGTGAAACCATGTTTTTATCAAAAGAAACAGGTTCAAATCTAGCAAGTTTCTTAGACTCAAAAGAAACTCCCTCAGTTGAACAGGTTTTTTCAATTATTGATTTTACTTCAAGTTCTGCTTCTTTTAATTTTTGGTCATCTGTATTACGTAAATCAATAGTTATTAGTGCTTCTTTTGCAATTACGTTGACTAAACCAGGATTAAGTTTGGTAACTCCAACGGTTCCTATTTGATTGCCACCCATTTCTTTGACAAGTCGTCTTACCTCAACAGAAATAACTGAAGCCACGTAACCTGCATCGTGCCGAAGTCTCATTGGAGTTGTACCAGCATGATTTGCTGTTCCAAAAATTTTGTATTCATTCCACGAAATTCCTTGTACGCCTTCTACAGCGCCGATTTCATAGTTTTCTAAATCTAGTATTGGTCCTTGTTCAATGTGAAGTTCTATAAAACTATCTGCACGAAAAATATTAGTTGGTGTTTTACCCGCGTATCCTATTTTCTCAAGTTCTTCACCTACACTCTTACCATCCATATCTTTGACTTTTAACATGGGACTAAGATCTAGTGATCCTTGATGAACTCCACTACCCATCATATCTGGGGCAAATCGAGAACCTTCTTCATTAGTAAAAAATCCTACTCCAATAGGTTTTCTTGTTACTACTCCTGCATCGTCTAGTGTCTCAATGATTTCTAATCCTGCAAGGACGCCTAGGTTACCGTCATAAATTCCTCCAGTCGCAACAGTGTCAATATGAGATCCAGTCATTACAGGTTTAACATTTTCTTTACCTTTCCTAAGTGCTAAAACGTTTCCTATTTGGTCAATTGTTATATCTAAATTGAGTTTCTTCATCCAATCAACGACCAGATCACGGCCTTTGCGGTCTTCATCACTAAGTGCTAGCCTGCAAACCCCTCCTCCTTCTATGGAACCGATTTTTCCTAGTTTTTCGATGCGACTAATTAAGCGCTCAATGTCTACACGCAGATTTGATGACATATTGAAATTTATTAAAATAATTTAATTTAAAAAGGTTGTTCCAGCATCTCCAGAGAAAGTCTCTTTAAGCAAATCAACTTTTGTAATGTAGGCTTTTTTACCCCCAGCATTTAGGAAATTCAATATGGACTCAATTTTAGGACTCATGCTGCCTTCTTGAAATTGAGATGATTTATAAAGAGAGGTTGTTTCTTCAAGAGACAGGATTGGGATGCTCTCTTCATTTGTTTTTTGAAAATTAAGTTTAACAGAATCAACATTAGTTAGAATTACTAATTCAACTTCAATTGGATTACCTCTAGAAATTGAACGTTCTAAAATCATTTTTGCAAGTAAACTGGAGGACAGGTCTTTATCAACTACGCCTTCAATTCCTTTATATATATTAGCTTGAGGTTCACCTACTGCAATTGATCTTTTATAAGAAATTTCGTAATTACACTCATATGATTCGTGATTTTTATTTTTTTGAGGAGGGACTTTTACTACCGGAATACCTCCCCCACCAACTGTAATAGGTATATGGCCAGATAAATAACAGGACTCAATAATATCAATTTCCACAATTCCTATTGGCTTTGGAGACGGTACCACTCGACGCCAAATTTCCAAAGGGGCCTTAATGTCTCCTGAGGATGAAATAAATGAGTTAAATTCTGGATTTTCAGCATTCTTGTAAAACTTTGCGCAGTATCCCTCATTTTCATTCATTATCTGTGTTGCTTCCTCTTTTGTTAGGGGAGGACCTATAAATTTGTTTGGATTCTGGAAGGCAGGGTCTTCTGCATCAACAATTACCTGGGTAATTATTCCTGCAGTATTTATTCCTATCCCTCTAACACTAAGGGAGTTTGAAAGCTGGGCAAGCATGTATCCAAGAGCTCCTTGAGAATCTGCTCCGCAGACATCAAGTGGCAGAGTGAATAGGTGTTTACTTGAATATTCTGATCTTAATAATATATTTCCAATTTGAGGCCCATTTCCATGAGTTATTATATAAGAAAAATTTTGATTTTCTTTTATAAAATCTGCTAAAATTTCGCATGTTCTCGCAGTTCTACTCCATTGTGATCTTAAATCCTGATTTATCAACTTACCTGTAATTGGGTCAACTTCAACAGGGGATATTTCATTTCCTCCCAGGGCAAAAATGATTAATTTGTCTTTTCCCATCGTTCTTTATCAGACTTTACGCTCATTTTTTTAAGTGGGAGTTCGTATTGACGCTCACCGTTGTACTGAAAGAAAGCGTTTGAAACTGCGGATGCGGTTGGAACAAGACCAATTTCGCCTACACCTTTTGCTCCACACGGCCCAAATTCATCCGGCTCTTCAACACCTATAACTTCTATTTGTGGTGTTGAAGCAGCTCTAATCATACCGAGTTTCCCAAGCCTAGTATGCTTTGGTCTTCCTTCCTGCATTTCAAAATTTTCAGAAAGTGCGTATCCCAGACCCATATGCACAGAACCTTCAAGCTGTCCTTCAAACAAAACGGGATTGATTATTCTTCCAGCATCATGGGCGGCGAAAACTGTGTCGATTTGTCCTGAATCGTCAAGTGTCACTACCTGCGTTGCATAACTATATGAGTAATGTGTCTCCGGATCTTCTGTATTTGATGCTAGTGATGTGGTCCAGTCACAAATCCATTCTCCCACATATTCACGTCCGACTAGTTCTGCAAGTGAATGTGTTTCAAGGTCGGCTTTAATTTTTGAACCTGCATCTAGTACACTGTTACCAATTATGGAGGTGCCTCGTGAAGCGGTTGTCATTCCTGCTGGAGCCTCTTTTGATGTATCAACTTTGACTGAGATTAGTTCAGGACTGATACCGGTTGCTTCGCATAAAAATTGAACGGCCATTGTAAAAACTCCCTGCCCCATTTCGGTCCATCCGTGGTGAATTGTAACATTACTGGGAGAATCAATAACCACCTTCACCTTGCCTTCATCTGCTATTCCGTTACCGATTCCGGTATTCTTCATACCGCATGCAATGCCTGCATATTTTGCGTTTTGAAATTTTTCTTTGACAGCTAGTAAAGTTTTTTGAATTCCTATTCCCGATGTTATTTTCTGACCTGTTGATGTACAGTCTCCGGGTTTTAGTGCATTGTCGAAACGTATTTGCCAGCGGTCAAATCCGCCAAGTTCACATAACTCATCAATACAGCTTTCAACCGCAAAATTAATCTGGTTAACCCCAAATCCACGCATTGCACCGCAGGGAACGTTATTGGTATAAACTGCACGACTTAGGATTTCAACTGAAGGAATTGTATAGACACTTGTTGCGTGCCCGGCTGCACGCTCAAGCACTTTCATTCCTACTGAGGCGTATGCACCTGTGTCACCAATAATGTCTGCCTTGATAAATGTAAGTTTGCCATTTTTATCGCATCCCATAGAAATATCCATTGACATGGGATGGCGTTTGGGGTGCATCAGTAGTGACTCCGGACGTGTCAATGCTACTCTGACAGGAATCTGGAGTAAGTGGGCGAAAAGGGAGGCATGTCCTTGTACTGAAATATCCTCTTTTCCTCCAAATGCCCCACCATTTGGCATCAGTGAAACAACCACATTTTCTAGTGAAATTCCTAAAATTTTGCTTATACTGTTCCTGTCTTCGTAGACTCCCTGTCCCTGTGAGAATACTTCAATGCCATCTTTCTGGGGTTTTGCGACACAGCATTCGAGTTCCATGAAAGCGTGTTCTATTCGCTGAGTTTTGTATGTTCCTTTTGTAACATATTCACTTTCTTTCTCAGCCTTTTTGGAATCTCCACGCTGTATCTCAGTTGTGGAAAGGAGGTTACCGCTTTCATGTATTTTTGGACTTTGGTCTGAAAGTGCTTCAGAAGGATCTGTTACAGGAGTTAATATTTCGTATTCAACATCTATTAAATCCAAAGCCTCACGTGCCTGCTTTTCCGTTTTCGCAACAACTCCTGCCAGAATATCTCCAAGATAGCGTGTGGTTTCTCCTTCTTTTACCATCAGAGGCCAATCAGGTATAATTAAACCAGTGAATCGTTCAGCGGGAATATCTTCGGCAGTAAATACCCGCAGAACACCATCCATTTTTTCAGCTTTGGCGGTACTTATTTTTATAACTTTAGCTCTTGGATGTTCACTGAATTTCAATACTCCGTGCACCATACCGTCAAACTTCAGATCTGCAACATATGGTGCTTCACCTACAGCCAGTCTTACTGAGTCATATTTTGGTAGACTCTCCCCTACTTTCCCGCTGAATTTTGGAAGCTCAAGGTTTCCATTGTTCCTAAGTGCCTCTGCGGCGGTCAGACATGATTTTGTTATTTTTTTGTAGCCTGTACATCTACAAAGGTTGCTGTTAAGAGCCTTGTTTACTTCTTTCTCTGTCATAAAAGGCTGGTCGAATAAGGGCCAGACTTTCATTATGATTCCAGGAGTACAGAATCCACATTGCAGACCCCCCTCTTTAGCGAAAGCCTTAACTACAGTCTCTTTTTTGACTTCATCGAGGCCTTCCATAGTCACAATTTCTTTACCTTCAATTCGTCTCATAGGAGCAATACAAGCCTTGAGAGGATTGTTGTCCATTAACACCGTACAGCAGCCGCATACTCCTTCAGGAGCACATCCGTCTTTGGGAGAAATTATATTTTCTACATCCCTTAAATATGTCATGAGGGACATTTCCAGATCACCTTCATAAGATATTGTATTTCCGTTTAATTTAAATTCCATGCTTCTCCTTAATTACTAATAAAGTAAATTATGTGCTCAATGTTTCTAAAGATTTATTCAAGTATATTTTTTTATTACTTTGTAATTTCATCATAATCTATTCTGCTCTGGATCTCTCATTCAAATTGGAAAACGGAAAGGATGTTGACTTCACTATCGTTAAAACATGAGCTTTTTACCCCATCCATGGTAGCAATACTCTGCTCATCAGTCATTATTTTTATCCCTATTTATTTTGCAACACGGTATGTGTCGTAAAGATTTTTTTGACTTTATTAAATGACGAACTCCGACTAGAAAAAAATATTTTTATAAGAAACTTGAATAAGTAACACTGGATGAGTCTGTGACGGCTGTTTTCATCATCTGCATTATCTCATACTTTTCAAAACTTACAGTGTTTTTTGCCTCTCCAGAAATGGTGTTCATGGGATCGTACTTGGAGAAGCTTACGTTGAAATCTGGACCAGAATAATTGACAGAATCACCTTTTATCGAGAGGCTGTATTCATGTCCATCAAAGCGCGCATAAACTTTTTCAGCTTCATTATTTTTTTCAATAAAAAACCCATCATGCTTATTGAAATTCATAAATGACTCCATATTTCCAAAAAATCTCGGTTTGAGCACGAACGGTCCTCCGTCTTCAGGACAGAATATGTCGCAGTTTCCGCATTCATTGCAAAAATCCGCAAAGTTACCTATCTGGTATTTCTTTTCCAGTTTCAGTGTTGTTCTGTCTTTTACGTGCCACTTGTCGTTGCGCTGCTCAAACTCCATGATCTCAGTTTCTCCAGGAGGGATATGCAGTGCAAAATTAGCATCGTTAGGACATACAGGGATACACTTATCACAAGTCAGGCAGTCGAATAATTCAAGCATGCTCCCAACTTTTCGTGGAGGAGTTGAGTTTTTTTCAAAACCATAGCGTGCATTGTTACTGGCCTGTTCCACATAAGTTTTTGTATTGAGCAGCTTTACTTCAGAAAGTAACTTGTCAGCAATTGAGTTTCCTAAATTTTTCAGAATTTGACTTAATTGAATTTGACTCTCGGGCTTCTGCAGCGATTTTCTTAATGAATTTACGGATTCATCTCTGAAGCTCAGACCGACATTTTCAATTGCTAGTTCTGCATTCCCATAGGCTTTAATTATATAACTTTCTATATCAGACACACCAAGTTTGTCCATGCGCGAGTTAAGTTCCTTAAAATAGCTGCTGCTGCGACTGTAGCCTCCGACCTTTAGCAAATCACTGCACACAGTAATTGGCGTAAGCCCCAGTGCGACCGAGTCTGCAAAGTTAGTCTTATCAATTCCAGCGGAGAATGAAATTGGGAAACGGTCACCAAACCTTTCGCGAAATTGTTGAACTAGATTAATGCCCAATACATGTAGCGGAGTTCCTGAGAGATACATTACTTTTTCTGTTTGTGGGAAAAAATTGCGGTGATTCTCAACAATCAGCGTATTGTTAAATTTCACGCCAAATCCAAGTCCAAGAGAATCTGCAGTTTTACCAAGCCGTTCTACAAAGCCTTGTGCCTGTTCCCATGAAGTATCATTTTCAAATGCTTCATCAGGGACATTGATGTCCTGATAACCCATCATATCGTTCAGTAGGTTGCGTACTTTGTTCTTTCCCAACAGTGTTGGATTGAGTTTGATGATGCAGTTCAAACTATGTTTATGAAAAAGATAATCGATGATTTTTTCAATTTCATCCGGTGGGCAACCGTGGAAAGTACTTAAAGTAAGTGTGTCCGAGAGTCTTGTTTGAAAATCGAGGTCCCTATATTCAGCATAATTTTCAGGAATTTCTTTACGATATTGTTCCACAATGTCGGAAGCATCCTTCATTTTTTCGATGAATTGGCAAACTTTTTCAGACTTAATTCCCTCAAGATCATAGCCTACGCTCATATCATAAAGTACATTTTTAAAATTAGTTGCCAATTCAAGTTTCCCACTGGCCTGTAATATTTGTATAAGCATTGAGCCTTTGACATACTCATGCAGTGATTGCTCAACTTTTAATTCCTGCGACCATTCCACATTGTAACCAACGGTCTGCATGTCAATGCAAGGTCGAGGTATCTCCAGTTCATCCAAAACCTGTACTGTTTTAAGCTCCATGATTCTTGAACCACCCAGCCATGAAAGCAAAATATTTTGAGCCATTTGAGTTTGAGGTCCGGATGCAGGTCCAAGAGGAGAGGAAGTTTTTTTACCATGGAATTTAACGGAGTAGTCTCTATCAGTAGTTCCGGTAAAGAATTTCTTTGAGGGATAGTCAAAAATTGAACTTGTCGTTTCTAGCTCGTGGAACATCCTTTTAACAAGGGAACCAAAGGGATGAGGAATAAGTTCTGCCATTTTTTTATTGGGAGTATAATATTATTGTCAGAAATGACTCCATAGTTTTTTTGCCTGAGTGACTGCATTTGCTTTTATTTCTTTTTCAGAGTGCATAAGCAGATGACGGTCTTTAATCCTGAATTCACCTCTTGTGATAACATCACTGGGAAGTTCACTCAGTCCAAAAAAAACATGACCAAAAATAGTAGATTCAGTGATCGGAGTTCTTGGAGAATAATCATAAATTGCGAGGTCTGCCTGATAACCCTGCATAATACGGCCAATCTTTCGACCAAATAGTTTAGAGGCAATCTCCGGGTTGTTTCCAAATAAGAGTTGCATGTAATCTGAACTTGCGGCACCTCCTGGAAGGTTAGAACTTCTTATAAGCATACCTTCTTTCCCTTCACGGAGCATATTTGCCTGCATACCGTCCGTTCCAAGTCCGGAACCCAATTCATCCAAGTTTAGATTTGGTGTCATTCCGACCCTGTTATTTGCATTTGATGATGGATTGTGAACGAACATGGCATTATGTTCACCTATCAAATTCACGTCAGTTTCTTTAATATGCAGTCCGTGGATAATAAGAGAATTTCTATTGATCAGATCGAACTGATTTAGTCTTTCAAGAACTGAACCGTAACCTCTATCTGCAGCATCAAGTTCGTCAGCCATATCTTCAGAAACATGAATGTGTATACCCCAGGATTCAAGTGCGCTTACAGCATCATGAATTTTTTTCAGGGAATCATCAGACAGTGTGAAAGATGCATGCATACCAATTGTTGGATGGACATAATGAGAGCCAGAGTATTTTTCCAATGCATCCAGATTTTCGTTAAGGCTTGCATCAAATTTTTCCTCACCATTCCGATCTGAAATTTCAAAAGCGAGGCTGATGTTAATTCCCATTCTTTCTCCAGTATCTGCCAGTAATGACAGTGACCCCTCTATGTAAGACGGGCTACAGTGATGATCAATTACTGTCGTTGTACCTGCCTTTAGTGAGTCAAGCAAGCCTGCTTCAAAACAGGACTTTGTGGAATCATAGTCAAGAGCCATGTCCATTTTCCACCAGACTTCCTTTAATTTTTCTACAAAATTAGCTGGGTTTTTTTTAGGAAGGGGCATCCCTATCGCAAGACTGGAATACAAATGATTATGGGCATTAATCATTCCGGGCAGGGCAATTTTCCCACCAAGATCGTGAACTTCATCAAACTCACCTGCAGGTAAAGTACTTCCTGCACTTTCAATTGTATCACCGGATATTGCGACAAAAGCATTCTCTACAAATGCAGGTTCGGAGCATGGATTGATCAGGTGTAAATTTTTAAGTAGCTTTTTGCTCATTGGAATAACTCTATAAGAGTAGATTATTTAGTAACCGGCGATACTATCTAAATTTATTATTCTAGTCAACATTTTCAGCAACTTATGTTTCACAAATTTTTAAGAAAACTTTCAAAATAAGTGTTCCAGGATTCTTCAGGGTGTACTTCAATTTCCAAAATACAGACACTATTTTTCAGTTCAGTAAACGGTCTCAGTTTTACAGCATCCTTTTCAGTGGTGATAATATAATCAGGTTTTATTTCATCATTCTTCTTCAAAATATTATGTACATCATTATTGCTATAGTCGTGATGGTCAGCAAATTCAAAATTACTTATTATATTTCCTTTAAGGTTTTTCAGCATTTTTTTTGAAACTATCAGGTTGTGCAATTCCGGATACGGTTAACAAATTCTTGCCTGCTAAGTTTTTTATATTCTGACGGTTTCTCCCATCTAAACTAGAAAAAAACTTTGTCTCAAAATTGAAATTGAACACTGGAATGTTAACTTCTAAATCATTTTTGAGAATTTCATAAACTGTATTTGCAGATGAAATGTTGGCTTTTGTAATAATTATTGCGTCTGCACGTGTCCATTGACTTGCTGGTTCACGTAAGGTCCCATAAGGAATTAACTTACCGTTTCCTAATCCATGCTCTGCATCAATCAAAAGGAGATTCAAGTCACGGTGAATAGCTAGGTGTTGGAATGCGTCGTCTAAAACTAGCATGTCAGGATTATCTTTTTTTTCTGCGGAATTAGCTGCTGCTATACGTGAATTGTTTACATATACAGGTACCTCTGGGTTACGTATGGCAAGCATGTAGGGCTCATCCCCAAAAAGTTCAGGGTCTGTATGTTTATTTTCACAAAACCTTAGACGTTTCTGAGTATCATTATTTTTTCTTCCATAACCCCGGCTGATTATAGCAGGTTTGATTTTCCTACTTTGAAGTTCTTTGGAAAGCATATCAACCACAGGAGTTTTACCTGTTCCGCCTACAGTTAGGTTCCCAACTGAAATCACAGGTATATTCGGACGATAGGTTTTTAACCAGCCTTTTTTATATGCTTGCAGACGCAAAAAAACAAAGGGCCTGTAAACCAGTGAAATTACTAAAAGGAGAGGTTTAAGCAAGAAGCTGAAGACATAAGGTGTTATTTTTCTGAAGTATTTTGACTTTAATTTAGACAGAATTTCTCAGAAAGATTTGCATTTAATACTTTATGTTAACACCTTGATACTACTTTTAAATTAATTATTCAAGTGAAGAAATTTTTCATTTACAAATACCAGATTTAAACATTACCCTAGATGTCTTATGTATTCATTCTCAAAAATTCACTCTAACCGTTTTTATGAAATTAGATTCCCAGTATCAATTTAACTTCAAGAAAATATGTTGTTAATTTTTTAATTATGGCTTAAGTTTTCACGTGTATTATGCCATTAGCTCAAGTGAATGTGAGTAGTTACATTAAAATGTTTTGCAAGGAGAAACATGAGTAAGCTTATACGTCGCCCGGACATTTGGATTTCTTTAGCTTTATTTCTGCTTATGATTCCGGCAGAGAGGCTTGAATTATTTTCATCGATGGAAAACTGGTTGCAGGGAAACCGGCATATTGTTCGCCTAAACACCCTAGATGCAGATAAAACTCAGTTTGCATATGATGACATTATAATAGTTGATACAGAAGAGGATTTTTTTGATGAATATGGAAGCTGGCCGCTGAAAAGATCTGATATCGCTAAGCTTACTACTATAATCAAAAAACTAGGTGCTGAAGTCATTGCTCTAGATATGCTTATGGATTTTCCTAACGGTTATGGTGAGGACCCCATACTTGCTGAAGCTTTGGAATCAGCTGGTAATACTATTGTTGTGGCACAGCTTGAATTTGATGGAGACGGCAATTTCCAAGGTGTCAACTATCCAACAGAGACTCTCAAGGTTGCAACTGAAAGCGGTTATACGAACCACACATTAATTGGAAATAAGATGTCCCGAGTCCGATTTTTCCCTAAAGAGATTGAGGAAAACAATGTCTGGCCTTTTGCTATAAAAACACTAGCTATGTACAAAGGTGTTGAACCTAAGCTGGAGGATGGACAGCTTATTATCGGAGATATTTCTGTGCCATTGGATCATTTTAATGACTTGTGGGTCGACCTGCCTGCTCTTCCTCCAAATGCAATGTTTCTGGCAAAAGACACACCAGCTGGAATATCCGCTGGGGAAATATTGTTCGATCTGCAAGATATTCCAGATGATGAGTGGGATGAAGAGACTGAAGAACTGCAGGAACTGATTGCAGGAAAGATAGTTCTTGTTGGTGACACGTCTGAGGTATCACATGATATTTTTACAAGTCCAATTGGAGAAGTTTATGGAATTGAGTTTCTTGCAGACACAATCTACACACTTATGAATAATGCTCCTATACGTCCTGCAGGTGATTTCAGTGAAATACTGGTGCTTGCGGTGCTTTTTATTGCATTTGTGCTAGTCACTATGATTCCTAAATATGAAAATGCCTTATTTTTCCTTATTATTGCTCTATATGTGGCTTTTGGATTTTACATGTATGTGTATCACGGGATTTCATTTTCTATGAGCTATTCCTTGATTGCATGTTTCTTAACCACAGGAACAATAAATCTCTATTTATTCATGATGGAACGCAAGCAGAAGGGCTTTATCAAGGGTGCTTTTTCCCAGTATCTTTCACCTACAGTTATTGATCAAATTGTTGAAAATCCGGATATGCTTCAACTTGGAGGAGAGAAGCGCGAAATGACACCATTCTTTTCTGATATCCAAGGGTTTTCTACAATTTCAGAGGGACTGACACCTGAAGAACTTGTCCAACTGCTGAATGAATATTTAACTGCTATGTGTGACATTGTTTCTTCTTATCATGGAACAATCGATAAATTTGAGGGTGATGCAATTATTGCATTTTGGGGAGCTCCACTTGAACTACCTGATCATGCCACGATTGCCTGCCATGCGGCAATTGATATGCAGAAAAGAAATGAGGAAATGCGCAAGACGCTTCGTGAGCAAAACCGTCCAATGTTATACACACGAATAGGTATGAGCAGTGGGCCTGTTGTTGTTGGGAACATGGGTTCAGCTGATCGAATGGATTACACTATGATGGGAGATGTTGTTAACCTTGCAGCAAGGCTTGAAGGTGTTAATAAGTTTTATAAGACATTCACAATGATTCCACAAAGCACATATGAACTTGCAAAAGATGACATTGATACTCGTCAGCTCGACGTTATTAGGGTTGTTGGAAAAAAAGAACCTATTTCTGTTTATGAAGTACTTGAACGCAAAAATCAAACAAGCAGCGAAAAAAGTGGGGTAGTTGAAAAGTACTTAAAGGCTTTAAAACTCTATGAGGAGAGAAATTTTGCTGATGCTTTGAAGGAGTTTGAAAAAGTCCTTGCCATTGACCAGGATGATGGGCCATCACAGACATATGTAAAACGTTGCGGAGTTTTTCTGGAGACACCACCTGAAAAGGACTGGGATGGTGTTTATACCTTTACAGAAAAAGGGTAAGCAGCAGTTTAGATGAAACAACGGCTGGACCGACTGCTTGTAGAACAAAATCTTGCTCCTTCCCGTGAAAGGGCCAAGGCATTTATAATGGCCGGGAAAGTAAGAGTTGATGGACAGCCCTCGGGAAAATCTGGTCGTATGATCAGCAGAGAATCACATCTGGAAGTTCTGGAAATAGACCAGCCTTATGTGAGCCGCGGTGGTTTAAAACTCGAGTCTGCACTTGAATATTTTAACATTGATCCCCAAGGTTTTGATGCCATGGATATAGGTTCTTCAACCGGGGGATTTACCGATTGCCTGATTAAATCAGGTGTAGAAAAAGTTTTTGCTGTAGATGTGGGATATGGACAGCTTGCCTGGGAATTGAGGCAAAACCCTCGTGTAGTGCTGCTGGAACGTACAAACATTCGCCATCTTGAATTTGAACGTCTTGGACAGTTCGTTGACTTGATTGTAATTGACGCCTCATTCATCTCACTTCAGATGGTTTTTCCAAAAGCAGTTGAATTTCTAAAAAATGGTGCTTCGTTGCTTGCATTGGTTAAGCCTCAGTTTGAGGCAGGTGCTGATGAAGTAGGAAAGCGGGGGAAAGTAAGTGATCCAGCAATTCATCACAAAGTCCTTGAGAAACTAAAAAATGCAGCACAAGAGCTTGGTTTAATTATTTTAGGACAGACCAAGTCTGTAATTGTAGGAAAAAAAAGCGGTAACGAAGAGTATTTTCTTTGGCTGCAAAAACCAGAGAAAGCCGAGTTGAACTGTAAATGAACAAAGTTTCTTCTTTCCAAGTCCCTTCTATAGACACACTGCTTCAAGTCTCCCCGGAACAAATTGTTCCAAATCCTCAGCAACCGCGAAAGCATTTTGATGAAAAGTCTCTGAATGAGTTGGCACAGTCGATTCGTGCAAATGGTGTTCTGCAGCCACTGGTTGTAAGAAGACATCCAGAATTCCCCAATAAGTATGAATTGGTTGCTGGAGAAAGAAGATGGCGTGCCTTAAAAAAAATAGATGTGGCTCAGGTTCCTGTAGTATTGCGCAATGTAAGCGATAATGAAATATTAGAAGTTTCTTTACTTGAAAACATTCAACGTGAAAATTTGACTGTGATTGAAGAAGCCCAGTCATATCATGATCTACTCCAGATTCACGGATACACCCAGGAGGAACTGGCAAAAAAATTAGGCAGGGACCGATCTACAATAGCAAACATGCTTCGTTTACTACAGCTTCCATCGGCATTGAAAAATGATCTTGAAACAGGACGTATTACTTCAGGACACGCTCGCTCCATTTTATCCCTCCCAAATGAAGGGTTGCAGTTGGAGATGCGGCAAAGCATATTACGGAATTCTTGGTCGGTACGTGAAACAGAAAGTCAAGTTCGTATGAAGCTCAATTATCTTTCGAAATTTTCTCAAAAGGATGGTATAAAAAATTCTGACAAAAATGCTTCTTCATCAGATCAAAAAATACAGCTCCAGCACCTTGAGGAAAAGCTGCAACGTTGCCTCGGTACAAATGTTGTAATAAAATTTAAAAATGGGAAAGGGCAGTTCAAGATTGACTATTATTCTTTGGATGAATTTGAGAGGCTATATGAATTGCTGAAATCTTCCTGATTTATTTTATGAGTTGGACCTCAGAAAAATTTTTATTACATCCCACCTCATTCCATCAAAAAAATCTTTTTGTAATTTAGAAAATGTCCGAACTGAATATTACTGAACCGGATGGGAAACTATATATAGTTACAGATTCACATTTGGATGAGAATATTGCACCTGCATCTCAATTTGTGGAGATGCTGGAACAGCTAGTAGATCCTCATACCGTAGTTTTTCTGGGAGACCTTTTTGTAATTTGGCTTGCTCCTCCAAAATTTTGGACAGATATGCACCGTACTGTGATGTCTGGTTTTCAGGATTTGAAAGACAGAGGCTGCAATGTAGTTTTTATAGCAGGAAACAGGGATATGCTGCTTCCAAGAAAATTCAACGCACGCTGGCAAAAAATTCTTCCATTTACACATTTTATATACAAGGATTGGTATCTGAAATGGGGAGAAAAACGTTTTGGCTTCATACATGGAGACACAATAAACTATAACGATCATCAGTATCTTCGCTGGAAAGCTCTGTCTCATAATTGGATCTTCGAAACTTTTTTTCGTATCATGCCTGCGCAGCTGGCGGTATGGATTACCGAATCTTTAGAATCAAAGCTGGCAGATACTAATAAGGAATTTAAAATTCATTTCCCAGAAAAGGAAATGAAGGAATTTGCAGACTCTGTACTCCCGTATGTAGATCAGTATTTTGTGGGGCACTTCCATCTAGATAAATTAATTGAAGTTGATGGATGCACGAGTGCTTTGAGAGTACTTCCAGACTGGCTTTCACAAAGGACAGTACTACGTGTTAGTGAAGATGGGGAGATTGATGTTCTTCGCTATCAAGATGGTTTTCTGGGGAATTTACATTAATCAATTAAAAGTCAATATTTAGCTGGCAAAGAATTGGATTTTAAAAGATCTTTTTTACATAATTCAAATGTCTGTGAGAAATAGTTAAGTTAGTTTGATTAATATAAGTCTGAAACATTATATGGAAATATCCGTGTAGTCATTGTGTTGAATGAGATCTGTTTTGAATTAAACTTTTTTGAAAACACAAATAGTTTTATCTGCGGTTTTTTGGATATTTAATCATAATTTTTTGAAAGGCTTGAAAAACAGCAAAAAAACACTGAAATAAAAAACTTTACAAAAACGAGGAAAACATGAAATTCAAGATGATAGAAGTAAAATCTATTGAGAAGCCTTTAAAGCTAAATTATTTTCTAACACCGATTTTAATATCAATAATAGTCATTTTTGTTTCCGGATGTATAACATTGGGCAAAGATTTTCCGGAAGCAAATGTCTCTAGTATTGCC
>CACERX010000023.1 GCA_902562015.1 uncultured SAR324 cluster bacterium | reverse complement strand
CACAGGCATTGGCTTGGCGCTGGTAGGGAATTCACTGGGATACCGTACACTGATAGTCATTCCTGATACCCAAAGCCAGGAGAAAAAAGATATGCTAAGGCTTTGTGGTGCAGAACTACGCGAAGTTCCTGCAGTGCCATATCGGAATGAAAACAACTATGTCAAAGTTTCTGGACGTATAGCTGATGAATTATCCAAAACGGAACCAAACGGAGTAATTTGGGCCAATCAATTTGATAATATTGCAAACCGAAAAGGTCATTACGAAACGACCGGCCCAGAAATTTTTGAACAAACTGATGGAAAAGTAGATGGATTCATTTGTGCGGTTGGAACAGGCGGAACCTTGGCAGGTACAGGCTTATACCTGAAAGAGCGTAATCCAGAATTTATTATTGGGCTAGCGGATCCTCTTGGGGCTGCGCTTCACTCATTTTACACAACTGGTGAATTGTCAAGTTGTGGTGATTCTATTACGGAAGGCATTGGACAGGGACGCGTCACAGCAAACCTTGAAGGTGCTAATGTAGATTACTCCTTCCAAATTCCAGATGAAGAAGCCTTGCCAATTTGCTTTGATTTATTGAAAGAGGAAGGGCTTTGTTTAGGAGGTTCTTCAGGAATAAATGTAGCAGGTGCCATTCGCCTAGCGGAGGAGATTGGTCCTGGAAAAACTATTGTCACTATACTTTGTGACTCTGGAATACGTTACCAATCCAAACTTTTCAATCCCTTATTTCTTAAGGAAAAAGGCTTGCCTTATCCAGATTGGTTATAATTAATCAGATAAAAATATGCCAAATATTTTAATGTTCCAGGGCACAGGTTCCGGGGTGGGTAAAAGTGTAATGGCTGCGGGATTCTGCCGTTTGCTTAAAAACAGGGGATTTAGTGTAAGGCCTTTCAAAGCGCAAAACATGTCGCTAAATTCTGGAGTAACACCTGATGGGCTGGAAATGGGGAGGGCACAAATTGTACAGGCGGAAGCATGCGGGGTCTCTCCGGACGTAAGAATGAATCCTATTTTATTAAAGCCCCAAGGTTCTGGTGTCTCTCAATTGATACGGATGGGAAAAGTCTCGCGTACTTGCTCTGCCCATGAATATTATTCATTGACAGAAGAAAATTTCCAGGTAGTATGCAAAGCATTTGATTCTCTTAAATCGGAGTCAGACTGGATAGTAATGGAAGGTGCGGGGAGTCCTGCAGAAATAAATCTCCAATCTAGGGATATTGTAAACATGCGCATGGCAAATTACGCTGGGGCAAAGGTTATTCTTATAGGAGATATTGATAAAGGTGGAGTCTTTGCCTGGCTCAAGGGAACGTATGATTTGATTCAACCAGAATATCGTTCACTGATGCAAGGAATCCTGATAAATAAATTTCGTGGGGATGTGTCACTGCTGGAACCTGGGATAGAACAGTTTGAGGAAATAGTTCCAGTTCCTGTTTTGGGAGTAATTCCATGGCGTGAAATGGAGATCGAGGATGAAGATTCTCAGAATTTACGCTCAAAGATCGATCATGAAGCAGTTTTGGATGTTGCAGTAATTAGACTGCCTCATATTTCAAATTTTACTGATTTTGATCCTCTTAAAAAGATTGAAGGATTGTCTGTACGCTTTGTAAAAAAAGTTAATGAACTTAAAAAATCTGAACTTATTATTATACCTGGCAGTAAAAATACACTGGCAGACTTGGAATTCCTGCATGAAAAAGGTTTTACAGAAGAACTACAAAAATTGTGTGGAAAAACCTGGATTTTGGGGATTTGTGGTGGTTTCCAGATGCTTGGTGAATCGGTGGATGACCCACATGAGATGGAAGCAGGAGGAACAGGTTCTGGTTTGGGATTCTTACCAATGACTACTATACTGGAAGGGGACAAACAGCTCGAAAAACGTGAATATCATGGACAGAAATGGTTGGAGGGATTGTGCTGGTCTGGTTATGAAATACATTTAGGACGTTCAGTGATCAGCAGTAATGAATTGGAATCAATTGTTAAAGATGATGTTTCTCTTGGTGTAATTGACCGTAATCAAAAAATTATCGGTACATATATTCATGGCTGGCTAGAAAGTCCTGAGGTAACGAGGCGTCTTTTAGCCATGGTTTCTCCAGAACCTTTTGACATCCCATTTTCTTTTCAAGAGACTAAGGAACTTGAAATGGAAAATCTCGCAGATTTCTTGGAAGAATATTGTGATGTAGAATTAATACTAAGCAATTAAAATATCTCT
Organism: uncultured SAR324 cluster bacterium; assembly: GCA_902562015.1. The sequence goes on along the minus strand of CACERX010000023.1, from coordinate 19,047 downwards.
ATTTTAGGAAGAATATTATGACAGACGCAATAGTTGAACTAGAGACCGAGAGAACTGCAGGTGGGATTAAAATTCCTAAGCGTCCAAAAATCAAACAGGGAGCTTTTCAAATTTATACAGGAGAAGGAAAGGGTAAAAGCACTGCTTCTCTTGGACTTATGCTGCGTGCACTTGGATCTGGATTGCATGTATATTATTTGCGTTTGCTAAAGCCTCGCTGGAAAACAGGAGAATTAAAACTTTGTCCAAATGATTTCCATCCTAACCTGACTTTCAAAAATGTTCCTCATTATTGGGCACTTTGTGTCAGTAAATCAATTTCGGAAGATGTTGAAACAATGAAAGAAAAGATGAAGCCTGAAATGGAAGATTTACACCTTCAAGTGAAATCCGGCAAGTATGATCTTATTATTGCTGATGAGATAAATTATTGTATTTATAGAGAACTGCTTTCACTTGATAAAGCTATTCAAATTGTGGATGATCGTCCTCAAAATGTAGAACTTGTTTTTACAGGACGTCATGCTCATCAAAAACTCATTGGGCGTGCTGATCTGGTAACTGAGATGAAGAAAATAAAGCATCACTTCGATAAGGGAATTCGTGCCAGAATCGGTATAGAATTTTAACTCCCCCGCCATTTGTATTTTAATTAACAAGTCGGAGCTTTTAAAATTTTGAGTTTTTTCTAAAACTTAATTTGTATGGCTCCTTGGTTGTTTTTTTAGCATCTTATTAATTATTTTCATGCTTTTCTTAAGAGTCTTTTTCCCTTTTGCCTTGGGTTATGCCATTTCCTACTTTTATAGAAATGCCAATGCCATAATTCAGAGTAATCTGGTAGATGAACTTGGTCTTGGGCCTGCTGATTTGGGGTTATTGACAAGTGCATATTTTTTTTCATTTGCTGTATTTCAACTCCCCCTGGGTATTTTACTCGATAGATATGGTCCTCGACGCACCGAAGCAGCATTGCTTTTGTTTGCGGCTCTGGGGGCATGGATTTTCTCTAATGCAGAAACATCTACCGGGTTGGTTTTAGGTAGATTGCTGATTGGATTAGGAGTGTCATCATGCTTGATGGCAGCCTTCAAGGCATTTGTAATTTGGTTCCAAAGCGAACGACTGCCGATGATAAACGGTCTGCAAATGGTTGCCGGAGGATTGGGAGCATTAGGTGCAACTACGCCATTACAGAATGTTCTTTATATAATGGGCTGGCGGGATGTTTTCTCAGTGCTTTCAATCATTACAGTTTTTGCTTCATTGTGTTTATGGTTTGTTCTGCCGGAACATCACAGTTCGGCAGAAAAAAAACCTGATTTCAAAACACAGTTTCAAGAAATGGGAAAGGTTTTCCGCAGTCCATTTTTCTGGAGCATCGCTCCATTAACAGCGATTTCAAGTGGTGCATTCTTGGCAATTCATGGCCTTTGGATAAAACCATGGCTTAGGGATGTGGCTGATCTTGGTGAGCAGGAATCATCACAGTTATTGTTCTCGATGACACTGTCTGTAATAATGGGTTATTTTCTGTTAGGAATTTTTACCGAAAGGCTTTCGCGCTTTTTTAATATGCGTCCGATTTCAGTAGGTGTTTTTGGAATGATTTTATTTTCTTTATCTCAGTTTTCACTCGCATTTGGCTGGTTATCAAATCCAATGTTGTTGGTATTATTGCTTGGATTCCTAGGGACGTCAAACATATTAATCTACGCAGGCTTATTTCAGATATTTCCAAAAAGTTACTCTGGAAGGGTCAGTACAATTTTGAATGTCCAGGTCTTTATGGGTGCATTTTTAATTCAATGGGGTATAGGAGAAGTAATTGAATTATGGTCTGTATCTAAAAATGGCTATGATCCGTCAAGCTACAGTTTTGCAATCGGTGGATTGGCTTTGCTTCAGGTAGTAGGATTAGCTTGGTTTTTTATTTTCCAATTTTACATCAAAAATAAACAACAATCAGCCTAACAATTAAGTAATTTTTTCAAAGAGTTTGGTAATTTCTTTGATTTTCAATTCAGCATTTTTTTTATTTTTTGATTTAATTGCATCATTGACGCAGTGTTGCAGATGGCTTTCTAATATTCCAGATTCAATTTTACGCAATGCTCCTGTAACAGCCTTGATTTGAGAAAGAAGGTCCATGCAATATCGACGTTCTTCAATCATATTTTGGATACCTCTGATCTGGCCTTCAACCTTTTTCAGGCGCAGAAGCTGGTCCTCATGACTTGGGTGCATATTAAACTCCAAAAAATAGATTTAAATACAATACCTTATGGGGGTATAAAAAAGGTGTCAAGTGAAATTAATGAGTGAGTTTTTTCATCAAGTCAATAAGTATTAGATCATAATATGCCGCAGGTAACAGTTATTCTTCCGACATGGAATCGTGCAAAATGGCTGAAAAAATCTGTTGAATCCGTTCTTTCACAGACATTTCAAGATTTTGAGTTGATTGTGGTGGATGATGCTTCAACTGACTCCACAGAGGAAGTACTTGAAAGCTATTCTGGAAAAATAAAGACTATTTTTTTGCCTGAAAACCTTGGTGTTAGTGCTGCTCGGAATACTGCCATTGTGCAAAGCGACAGTAATTGGATTGCATTTCTGGACTCAGATGATTTTTGGCATGCCGAAAAGTTAGAAAAACAAATCAAACAAACAAAACTTTTTCTGGATTACAAAATTCATTTTACTGATGAAATTTGGATCAGAAATGGAATAAGGGTAAATCCGAAAAATAAGCATATGAAAAAGGAAGGCTGGATTTTTAAACCAAGCCTAGCACTTTGCCTTATGGCGCCTTCAACGGTTATGCTAAGAAGAGTTTTGCTGGAAAGGCACGGAATGTTTGATGAGGACCTCCCTGTCTGTGAAGACTATGATCTTTGGCTCCGTTTGATTGCGTATAATCCTGTGGCACTCCTTAATGAAAAGTTGATGACCCGTCACGGGGGGCATTCGGACCAACTTTCGAAAAAACTATGGGGGATTGACCGCTTCCGTGTACAGTCGTTGCAGAAAATATTAAGTCAGGAAAATCTTCGTCTCGAAGATCGAACTGCAGCAATTCGAATGCTTAGGAAAAAATGTGAAATTTTGATTAAAGGTTTCCGGAATCGTGGTAACATGAAATATATTCGTATCTATCAAAACATTGCCCAAAATTTTTCAGATATCTAAATATTAATCTTATGGATTCATTAAATGAAAATTATAATATACGATTGGCTGGAGAGGATGATGTGCCCGAAATTTTTATTTTGATTAAAGAACTGGCTGATTACGAACGTCTCTTAGATCAAGTAATTGCGACAGAAGAGCTTTTAAAAGAAACATTGTTTGGAGAAAATTCTAATGTTGAAATTCTTCTTGCTTGTGATGAGAATCAGATTTTAGGGTTTGCCTTATACTTCCGTACGTTCTCAACTTTTCTTGGGCGACCAGGAATTTATCTGGAAGATCTGTTTGTGAGGGAGTTTGCCAGAGGTAAAGGTGTAGGGGGAGCGCTTTTGCGAAGAATTGGCAGGAGTACCTTGGAAATGGGAGGAGGACGTTTGGAGTGGTCAGTCCTTGACTGGAATGAACCTGCAATCAGTTTTTATAAGAAAATGGGAGCTGTGCCTTTGAATGAATGGACAACTTTTCGTTTGACTGGAGAAAAATTAAAGAAACTGACTGCATCATTATGAATTAGAAGTTAGTATTTCAAAGGTCTTTTTAAGCGTAAAGTAAGTAATTGCATTGTTTAAGCTTTTTAATTGGATTTTAAAGTTAGTAAATGTAAGGGATTGTGAGTTTGTAAGGTGTCCCGAGAACGGTTTTTCGAAGTGTTTGCAATGGTTTACAGAGGGTAAAATGCTTACTTCTGAATTATTATTTATATAATTTTTTGATAACCAAATATCAGTCACGCGTTCTTTGCAAAAAAATGTTAATCATGAAATTAAGTTGTGACTTCCAGCTTTTTTGATGCGTCTTCACTTTTGGTGGCTTTAATATTTCTCTCCTGATTAATTTCGTCATATACTTTCTGCAAAACACTATTTGCAAGTCCATGCGAAGATTCGTCTACAAAATCCTTGCACAATTCCACTGCTTCATTGATCACGACGCTGTGAGAAAGTTCAGGATGATGATATAGTTCATAAACAGCCAGTCTTAATATATTTCTAACTGTAGTTGAGAGTCGCCCTAACTTCCAGTTTTCTAGATTTTTTCGTAAATAACGGTCAAGGTATTTTCGGTGCTTGAGAGTCCCCTCAATGAGTTCGCGTGCAAAAGCCTTAACTTGAGAACTTGTTTCAAGTTGGTCCAAAAAGCGGTCAGCATGTTTCATGGCTTTGCTTTGAATCAGCTCGGCCTGATACAGAGCCTGAACAGCATATGATCTGGCTTGGTGGCGCATCTACTAGGGGAAATAAATTTTTTTTTAATCATTAAACATATAATGTCCTTCCCTTATACATTAAAAGCTCAGCGTAAGAGAAATTATATTTTGTCAGGTTGTCATAGCAACATGTAGTTTTTGGACAAGAGCCTGATTGTAGCCGTGTGAAGTCATGTTGGCAACAACTCGTCCACGCAAAGGATATCCCAGCAGATACAAGTCGCCGATTAGGTCTAGAATTTTATGTCTGACAAATTCGTCAGGATAACGCAGCTCGGTATTTATAACCTTTCCTTCGTGCATGATAATATGAGAATCAAGATACCCGCTTCCAACTGTTCCTGTTTTTTGTGCAATATCTATGTTCTCAAAAGTGTTGAATGATCTGGCTGGGGCAATATCATTTTCAAAGGAGTCTATTTTGGAATTAAAGGTAAGTTTCTGTTCTCCAATAGGTGAGGCATAATCTACTCGCATTTTTATCTCAAATCCCTCAAAAGGTTCCACGTAGAGGTGTTTTTCATCAATTTTTTTACGTCCGACCTGGATTGGTTCCAAAACCACTGCGTCTTTAACGGCAGCATCTTGATCTTGAACACCAGCTTCATTGATAAGTTCAGTGAAATGGTTTGCCGAACCGTCAATGTTTGGAATTTCTTCATCTACTTTTGCCAAAACGTTGGTAATTCCAGCCATACTTAATGCTGCAAGTAAATGTTCAACTGTTCTTACTTTGCGGTTATCGCGTGCTAATACAGTAGAGTTTGCACTGAAGGACTGTTTAGCTACAGATTGATCAAAATTCTCAATATTTGTAATATGTGCCGGCAGAGAAGTTTCATCTAAAGTTTGGAAAACAATTCCACTGTTTGAATTCAGAGGACTTAAAATTACTCCTGTGTTTCGTCCAGTCAGAAGACCTTTACCGTTTAGAACAACATTATTTTTCAGTGTACGTTGTGGTCGATCTGAATCTTTAAGCTTTATTGCTCCGGAAGGTATTATGGGATTAATAATCCTCGCTACTTCCATTTGGGTATCTGAGGCTAGGTCCTTTTTTTTCTCAGGAGGGTTGTTTGATAGTACAACTGCAATTTTATCAAGCAGGATTTCAAGCTGGAGTGGTTTTTCCATGAAATCAACAGCACCCTTCTTAATTGCATTTACTGCAGCATCAATACCTGCATGACCGCTCATCATGATCACAGGAAGATCAGGATGAGTCTCCCTTAATGTACTAAGGATTGCCATACCGTCAGTTCCTGGAAGCCAAATATCGAGCAGCACTAGGTCTGGAGATTTTTCCTCCAGTTGGTCATAAAAATCTTCTGAATTCTGACAGGTAATTACAGGATATCCTTCGTCGGAAAGAACACTCTCGAGGATATCTCTTATGGCAGGTTCATCATCTACAACAAAAATAAGTTGTGATTTAGACATGGTTTTAGATTTTTTGAGGGTTGTTCAGTTTCAAAATTTAAATTTCATCTGTTGCCCTTTTTTAAGCCTTAGTTTTGTGGCCCGTCCTGCTGCAATTTCCAGAACAAAATTTACTGGTGCTGGAGATGTCATTACTTCAGGATCATCCTTGGAAGAAGCAGGCTTAGCATTATGATTAATATGCACAATCCTGTGATTGTCCAGCCAGATAATATCTAAAGGAAACTGCATGTCTTTCATCCAGAAACGATGCGTTTTTCGTTCCTCAAAAACGAACAGCATTCCCCAGCCTTTTTTCAGAGAGGGGCGATTCCCCAGTCCAAGGCTTCTTTTTTTGAGCGTGTCTGCGACCTCAACTGGAATTTTCTCTCCTGTGGAAGTTGTTACAATGGCATGATAATAAGCAATTTTCTCAGCGAAAGACTGGCTATAAATGCATGATAGTATAATACAGAGAAAAACATTAAAAGATATGAATATAGTCTTCCGCGAATTCATGCATTTGCCATGGCAAGTTTTGTAAGCTTCTTTTTTACCATTTTTTGCTTCAGTATAGGCAAATGATCAATAAATAAAATACCGTTTAAATGGTCAATTTCATGCTGTAAGCAAATTGACATCATTTCGTCAGCCTCTATTTGATGGACATTGCCTTTAACATCCTTATATTCAACTAAAATTTTTTCAGCTCGTTCAATATCCCCTCTGAAATCAATCACGCTAAGACAGCCTTCTTCAGAGACAGTCGATCCGAATTTTCTTAAGATTTTAGGGTTAACAAAGACATGTGGTTCCCTGAGGCTAATTTCTTCCTCACCACTTTTTAAATCAATTACTATAATTTGTTTGAGAATGCCTACTTGGATCGCCGCAAGCCCGATTCCATTGGACACATACATTGTCTCCAGCATGGATTGAGTTGTTTCATCAAGGCTTTGATCAAATTCTGTTACTATTAAAGCTTTTTCCCTCAATATCGGATCAGGGAAAGAGTGAATGTTAAGTAGTGTCATTCTTTTTTTACTTAAAAAGTTTAGTCAATGTAAATTTACAATTAGTTGGAATTTAATTTTAACCAAAGAGCAATGTAAACACAAACTAACAAGAAAGAAAATTAACAAAATTCTTGCTTAGCTTCGAACAGTAGTGTAAGACTTAACATACTATTTGATTGAGTTACAGCAAATATATAACCCAGAAAATTTTATCACAATGAATACAGGATTTTATACAAATCCCATTTTTCTTGAGCACGATACAGGATCACATCCCGAAAACGCCAATCGATTGCGAGCAATAACAGACAAACTTGAAACTGAAGGGATTCTGGAGAAACTCAAGCTGCAGTCGGGGCGTCCTGCAACCGTTAAGGAATTGAAAATGGTTCACTCAGAAAAACTTATTTATGATGTTGAGGCGGCATCAGAAAGTGGTGCAACAAATCTGCATACCCCAGATTGTGTTATTTCTCCACAAACTTATAATGCGGCTCTGCATGCAGTTGGATCTGTAATTGATGGAGTAGTTGAAGTAGCGGAAAGAAGATTAGATAATGCCTTCTGCGCAGTACGCCCTCCTGGACATCATGCCGAAAATGATTATGCAATGGGATTTTGTTTTTTCAATAATATTGCTCTTGCCGCTGAATTTTTATGTACGGAGATGGGCTTCAAACGAGTACTAATTTTTGATTTTGATGTGCATCATGGTAACGGCACACAGCATCTTTTTGAGCAGAGAGAAGATGTATATTTTGTGAGCATGCACCAAGATCCTCGTAACTGTTATCCCGGAACAGGCTATGCAGATGAAAGGGGAAAAGGCGCAGGTGCTGGATATACTCTAAATATTCCCATATTGGCTGGAACGGGAGACGATGAATATTTGCAGATTTTTTATGATCAAGTTTTTCCGAAAATGGAAGAATACAAACCTGACTTTATTTTGGTTTCTGCTGGATTTGACGCACATAGGGATGATCCCCTTGCCGCACTTAACCTCACAGAACATGCTTACATGGTATTGACTAGTGAACTCAAAAAATTAGCTAATATGTTTTCGGAAGGCAGAATAATCAGTATGCTTGAAGGAGGTTATGATTTAAACGCACTTTCATCGAGTGTCTTGGAACATTTGAGTATTTTTCAGTCAGAGGATTAATACTTACGGAACTGTTTTTTAGTATTTATATTAAAGATTTATTTCCTTAATTTCAACTGATGTTCCCTAAAATTTATTGCTAAAAGATTGTGTTTAAAGCATTTCATCTTGAGTGTCTGGAATTTTATATTCACTGCTATAAAGGAAATAGGGGATTCCTCCCAACAGAAAAACTCCTAGCTGAACTATGACGAAGAGGTTGAAAATATCTGCTCCTCCGGAAAGATCAGCAAGCTTGTAAAGGGATTCGAATGCGATATGTCCGATTCCGATCCCGCCAGGAGCGACTGGTATTGCCACAGTTATTAAACCAATAGGCATTAGGAAAAACTGAGTTGCTAGGTTCATTTCTTTAATACCAATCAAATGTGCCAATTGAAGGAAAATCAAGGCGATCAAGCTGTGAATAATTATCGCAATAACTAAAGTCAACATCAGAGTTTTTTTCTGATGCTGAAATCTTTTGAATGCAGAATAAACTTTGATGGTTAGCTTGCTGGCAGGGAGTCTATTGAAAAGGAGAATAAATGGATCATGTCCCTCTTTAAAGGGAAACATCGCAATAAAATAAAACAACAATGTAAACAAAAACATTGCTGTTATCATCCATGCTAGAGGATGCATGTTTTCCTGAGACAGAATTAGTTCAAGGTTAAAAACAAGTGCCAGGAATGCCATCACAATTAAACCGAATAAACCTACAAATCTGTCAATCAAAAGCGTCATCAGTGCAGGTGTTCGCCCTTCTTTCCTTTGCGCCTTTATAACGTAATACCCCTTAATCACATCGCCGGTAACTGCCCCAGGGAGAGTTGTGTTGAAGAAATTTCCTATCCATGTCAGTAAAAAAGTTTGTAGTGGTTTGACTGGTAATCCAATTGCCTTTAACAAAAGCCACCAGCGAAATGTGGCCAGCGGGATCACTATTAAAACAAGCACTGCAACCATCAATGCCAGAATTTCAGGCGCATCTCTAAAGAGTAGCAACTTTTCAAAATTCAATCTACCGCTGTGAACTAAATAGATCAATATTGAAAGTACGATCAACAGTTTTAGAAGCTTAAAAATTATTTTCTTCATTTTTTGATAAAAAAATATGCCAAGAAATTGATTGCCAGCAATACCCCACCGTAAAAAAAAAGTTTAATCCTCATTTGTTGATATGACCGGCAGTATGCCAAAATCCACAAAAAAGAAAAGTTTATGCTTGCAAATAAGGACCAAATTGAGTTTTGAAAAAACCAGCCAAAGATTCCATAACAAAAGCAATGCATGGTTTCAGTCCAGAATAATCTTGGAACTAAGGGGGTGTTGCATACTCTACAATGACCTTTGATCAAAATGTATGACAGCATAGGGATATTCTCAAACCATTTGAGCTTGTGTCCGCAGTAAAAACAAAATGATCGTGTTGGTTTGTGTAATTTTATTGTACTGTCATTTAGGATTTTTTTAAGATGAGGAGACAATTTTGAAGATTTTAACAATCGTAATCGTAATTCTTTATCTGCAAATTGTAGTGGAAGTCGATCAATACAGGTATTTACAAAACTTCCTGCAATAAGGCCTATTAAAACCCAAATACATTCTTCAAAATAAGACACAAAATCTCCGGAAAAGATATAGCATGTTGAATTATTTTCATCAAAATTGTTCAAAGAGTTTCAGGAAACTCTCGAAATTGAGGGGGGAACTTTTTGAGGATCCAGTAAATTTTTTTGTTATTTTTAAACCATCCACAGGAGGATTTAGCCTCATCTCAAAACTGAGCACTTGGATACGAGGAAATATTTTTTTAATTTTTTAAGTTATTCACTTTCTTTATCAGACTTGGGTAAAAGGAAACGGTCTAATAATTCGTTGGCAAGTCTAATATAACCCGTTGCGCCTTTTGAATTTAGATGCCTTTGGATTACATCTATTCCCATGGAGCTTGCTTCAAGAATATAAGGGCAATTAGGAATAATTGTTTCAAAAACGGAGTCGCCAAGTGTTTGGTATATCTGTCTGCATACTTGCTGATGGGATAGAATTTCATCGTCATACATTGTCAGTAGTATTCCTGCTAAACGCAGACCCGGTTCGATGTTTTGCTGCAGTTCTTTAAATGCCTGTAAAAACCTTTTGAGAGATTTTATTGCTAGTGCTTCGCATTCCAGTGGGACAATGATCAGATCGGCTGCGAGCATTGCGTTGATGCTTATTGGACTTGTAGATGCTGGAGCATCAATGATTATAAATTCATAATTACTGGAGGCATTCTGTTCCAGCCATTGCGAAAAATGATAGTAGTCAGTAGCAATTTTGTTGACAGTTTGTTCTGCAAGAAGATCCTGTATGTTTGAAAGCAATAGGTCTAGGTTCTGATGTTTACCGTTTTGAATAATTTCCTTTAGAGAAATGCTAGGAGTAAGAAAAACTTCGCATACTCCAACACCATCTTTTTTATCTATCCCCAGTGAGTGATGAACTGAACCTTGGGGATCAAGGTCTACTAATAATGTTTTATAACCTCCAAGAGCAAACGCAGTTGACAAATGCACTGCAGAAGTTGTTTTTCCCACGCCACCTTTTTGGCTAGCGAATGTAATTATTTTTGCCATTTGGTAAGAAATCTAGTTGGAAAAAATTTTTTCAATTTTTCTTAATAGATAAAAATCTCGATCCAACGCCGAGTTTATCACAGGATTTATCAAAAGAAAACTTTTCTCCGAGAGACGTAAGTCATCTGCAAAACCATATGGTAGAAAGGCTAAATTTAATTATTTGAGCTAAACTTAACAAAGTATTTAATTAATGATTTCTGAATTACTAATTTTGGGAAACTTACAGAAAATTTTGATCTACTTTTAATTTTAGGATTTATTTAATAAAAAATTGTCTATTTCAATTGACATTTGTTTTTAATAGTCTTAATTTTTCATGTTCGTGAAACAATGAGTATCAAAACTTATTTAGGAAAAGTTGAAACTCTTGTTAATTAGTGGTTTTGTACCATTCTATAATAAAATAGTGTCGTTTTTGCAAAAAATTCTATTTGATCCTAGTGATATTGTAGTCAATACGGTACCTGTAATTTTTGATAATTCCACCAGAATATTTATTTTTCAAAACATGGAATGTTATCTTGAAAATTATAGAAATAACATATTTTCAGGACATTCCTTTTTAAGAATTGACTAAACAATTTAATTTGGAGAAAAACAATGTTAATCAAATCTATAATGAGAGCAATTCTTCTTCCAATCATTTTTCTTGGAGTTGCGCTCAATTCAATATCTGCTGCGGATTATAATCTTCGTGCAACAGCTAATTCTAATGAAAATGATGAGGATTATGATGGGCTTGTCGTTTTCAAAAATTATGTTGAATCAGCATCAAACGGAGCCATTTCAGTAGAACTCTTTATAGGGACTCAGCTTTGTTCTAAAGGGGCTGAATGTCTTCAGGGAGTAGCAGACGGATCCATCGATATTTATATTTCAACATCCGGTGGTGCAGCAGGTATATTCCCGTATGTGCAAGTCCTTGATCTTCCTTATTTGATGGGTAGTGATAGGGTTGCCGAGCATGTACTCGCTGGAGATTTTACTAGAAAGATGAGGGAGTTGGCACTTGCTGATTCAAATGGAAAAATAAGATTAATGACCATTGGGAATACTGGTGGTTGGAGAAACTTCGCAAATACAAGACGCCCAGTTAAGCAGCCATCTGATATGAAAGGATTGAAAATACGTACTGTGGTAGCAGATTTGCCACAAGAGTTAGTTAGGGCATTGGGTGCCTCACCTACTCCAATTCCTTGGCCTGAGCTGTTTACTTCATTTCAGACAGGTGTAGTAGAAGGTTCTAAGAATGGAATAACAGATATTATGAATATGAAATTCCCCGATGCTGGGCTTAAGTATGTTACCCTTGATGGTCATGCCTACATGGGCGCCCTCTGGTGGATGAATAATGCAAAATTTAAGTCTATGCCAAAAGGTATGCGTCAAGTCGTAGTAGACGGTTTTGTGGCTCTTCAACAGGCTACTTTTGCCTCTCCTAAACGAAAGTCAATAAAAGCATATGAAGATTTTGTTGCTGGGGGTGGAAACTTGTATGTTCCTACACCTGCTCAGAAAGCTAGCTTTAAAAAAGCTGCAACTCCAGTTTATAAGTGGTTTAAATCCAATGTTACAAACGGGACGGTAGTCTTTAATGCTCTGACTTATGCTGTTGCCAAAGCAGAAGCAGATATTGCGGTAGGTATGACACAAGATTTAAATTAATTCAACCTAAGGGCTGTCTCTAAAGTGGCAGCCCTTCTGCAAAAAAAATCTCCACGCCTTAATAATTCTAATTAGACTAAAACAATTTCATTATAAATTGGGTTAAAAGTGGCCTTTGTGAAGAGGTGTATGATGTTTGATTCTTCAAACAATGAAGCTTATTTGAAACAATGATATATTTGCTTAAAGGGCTTGTCGGCTTAAATACGGTTATACTAAAAATTGGTCGTCAGCTAGCGTGGATATCTATTGGTTTGATGGTGATCATCATACTTATTCAGGTTTTTTTTAGATACGGACTAAATTCAGCACTTCCATGGCCCGATGAAGCAGCGCGTTTTTTAATGTTATGGATGACAGGATTCATTGCTCCCAGTGCCTATCGTTGGGGGGGATTTGTTTCTATTGAAATGCTTTTTCGTCTGCTTCCTTCCAGATTAATAAAATTTCTGATTTTAATTCTTCTAATGATCTCATTGATGGTCTTGGTTGTTGGATTAAATTTTGGTCTTAAACACGTAGAAAGTGGTTGGCTTTTTTATTCTTCATCCTTGAAGTGGCCTTTGCAACTGATAGGTATGGAAGCGATCAAGATGAAACTTGCGTGGATGTATATGTCTCTACCGGTCGGGCTTACATTGATGACTTTGGTTAACATTGAATTAATAGTAAAAAATTTCATCTGGCTTTGGAATCCTAACTTTGAATTTCCTGAAGATCCAGATCAACCTAAAACAGAGAGAAACTGAATGCTTGCTTTATTCCTGCCCGCTTTCCTTATTTTACTGGCAATCGGACTTCCAGTGTTTTTCGGCCTGCTTGCTGCTCCAGGAATACTTCTCTGGCTGAATGGTCAAACGAGGGATTTAGCTCTGCTCTACAGAAATGTTTACAATGGAATTGATAGTTTCCCTTTAATGGCTATTCCTTTTTTTATGTTGGCAGGTGTACTAATGAACAGAGGCGGAATTACAGCTCGATTAGTTGAATTTTCTCAAGCTGTCATGGGCCACTTAAGGGGCGGATTGGCGCAAGTTAATATTCTAAGCTCTATGCTTTTTGCAGGTCTATCAGGCTCTGCAGTGGCAGATACTTCAGCAATAGGGTCAATGTTAATTCCTGCAATGGTAAAAAACGGCTACTCTAGAAAATTTTCTGCTGCTATCACTGCTGCATCATCTGTAATTGGGCCCATAATACCTCCTTCGGGCATAATGATAATTTATTCATATGTTATGGGTGAGAGTGTAGCAGCATTATTTCTGGCTGGAATAATTCCAGGTATTTTGGTTGGAGTAGGACTTATGTTGATGACATGGATAATGGCAAAGCGCTACGATTTCCCTATTGCAACAAAACGATCTACATGGACTGAACGAGGCAATGCTTCAATTAAGGCCTTTTTCCCACTTCTAACCCCTGTGATCATTCTTGGCGGAATTCTGGGAGGCATTTTTACACCCACTGAAGCATCAGCTGTGGCAGCAGCCTATGCTTTGATTATTAGCCTTTTTATTCTTAAGTCTATGAATATTAGGGATCTGCCTAAGGTCCTGACAGAAGCGGCTATGACATCTTCGGTGGTTCTGTTATTAGTTGGAGCAGCAATGGCTTTTAAGACAGTGGTTAGTCTTTCACATGCTCCTGAAATTTTGGCAGCATGGATTCTGAGTCTTACTGAAAATCCTCTGATTTTGCTATTTTTAATTAATCTACTCCTATTTTTGGTAGGAATGTTTCTAGATGCTGGGCCTGCGATAATTATTCTAGCTCCCATCTTGGGTCCTATTTTCATAAATCTTGGGGTTCATCCTGTACACTTTGCTATAATAATGAGTGTAAATCTAACTGTTGGTCTTGCAACGCCACCAATGGGGCTTGTTCTTTTTGTAGCTTCCTCAGTTTCAGGTGAGAGAATTGAGTCCATTGCGAAATCAATTTTGCCATTCCTAGTAATTGAAGTGGTTGTAATCTTTATGATAACTTACATACCAGCGGTTTCTCTAGCAATTCCTAGATTCTTCGGATTTATAATTGGAGGTTAAGGATAGATGTGTTTTTTCTTTAAAAAATATGGTTTTACACTTTACTTTAATAGTTCTGAATACAATTTATCGAAAAGGATAGAGCCAAACCTTATAATCATCTATTAAAATATGGGCTTTTTCTATTTGTTCAGAAGACATCTTCTTTACAACTTCCTCCTGGCTAATTGCCGCATCAGGATCACCACCAATAGCGGAGAGCACATACCACATGTAAGCACGGATCAAATCAGGAGCAGGCATTCCTCTTCCAATTTCGTAATACCATCCTACACCAGACTGAGCACCAGGATGTCCTTTCATAGCAGAGCGCAGATACCATTCAAAAGCCCTAATATCGTCTCTCACCACACCGAGTCCCATAGCATACATGACCCCGATAAGTTCTTCTGCATCTGCATTACCAGAGCGAGCAGCTGGTATAAGCTGAAGCATTGCTTCTTTAAAATTATTATCTTCCATCAAATCTCTAGCCTTTTCAATATCTGCTTTTGCAATAAATGCCATGCTGCAAAACAAGATTGCGAAAAGGAATCCAAAAAATTTATAAGTCATTTTTCTCTCTTTTTGATATTACGTTTTTTTATTGTACTTGTTGTAATGTTCTTAATTTCTCCAAATTCAATCCTCTTGGCCGAAAAGCTTAAAGGAATTAAACGACTTTCAGAAAGTGATTTCAGACCAACTCATGAAAATCGTGTCAAACTTGGCAGGCTTCTTTTTTATGATAACATTCTCTCGGGGAATCTTAACATTTCCTGTGGAAGTTGTCATCACCACAGTCTTCACGGAACCGATGGACTTTCACTTGGAGTAGGTGAAGGTGGTTCAGGGATTGGTTTGAATCGATCCTCTGGTAAAAATAATTCAAGGATTAAGAAACGTATCCCTAGAAATGCACCGGCATTATTTAATCTTGGTGCAAAGGAAATAAGGTTGATGCTCTATGATGGAAGAATTAGTTTTGGAGAAGAATATGGGAATGGATTTAATAGTCCAGCAGAAGAATGGCTGCATGAAGGAGTTGAAAACCTGCTTGCTGCACAAGCGCTTTTGCCGATGGCGTCTGAATTTGAAATGGCAGGTAATACTGGTGAAAATGAAGTTGCTGGTGCAGTATATGACCGAATTGATTTAGGCTGGCCAATTATAGCAAAAAGAGTCCGAATTATTCCGGAATACGGGAGACTTTTCGTATCTGCATTTAATGATGTAACTGATCCAATTCAAGTTAATATTTCTCACGTTGCAAATGCTATTAGTGAATTTATTAATTTCGAGTGGAGGAGCTACGATAGTCCTTTTGATCAATTTCTCAATGGGGAAGCGGATGCACTAAGCTCAAGGCAGAGAAGAGGCATGGAGTTATTTTTTGGTAAAGCGAAATGTTCTCAGTGCCATAGTGGAAAATTATTTACCGATCAAAAATTTCACTCTATTGCTCTTCCACAGTTTGGACCAGGGCGAACAAGGATAATGGATCCTTTCGTTAGGGATGTAGGACGAATGGGAGAAACAGATAACTTGGAGGATGCTTATAGATTCCGCACCCAGAGCTTAAGAAATGTGGCCTTGACAGCTCCTTATGGTCACAACGGCTCATATGTTACTTTGGAAGGTATTATACGTCATCACTTGGATCCAATCAATTCCTTGGAAAATTGGGATCCAAGTCAAGTTATACTTCCCGAGGCTGAATGGCTGGAAGATATCGATTTTGTAGTACTGGAAGATCGTTTGGAAAGGGAAAGACTTAAATCTAGGATAGATATAGAGCCTATAGATTTAACTGATGAAGAAGTTTATGAACTTGTGTCCTTCATGCATGCTTTAACTGGGACAGAAAGTATTTGGGGTAAACTGGGACGTCCAGATAAAGTTCCTAGCGGACTGCCTGTAGATTGAGAAATTAAATAAATTAAAATCAGTAAATTCGGTAATCTCCATCAGTAAGATCTATAGCTTCCCCAGTTTCTATGGAGTGTTGTGCTGCCAATCCCATTAAAACTGCATTTATGCCATCCTGCAAAGTGACTTCCACTTTCTGTTCTCCACGCAGCATTCTGGCAAACCTTTCGTGTTGGTAAAAAGTAGATCCATTATGGTCTCCTGCTTCCAATAGTTTAGTATCGATAGGAATCTCAAGAGTCTTGGGACTTTTTGGTTTTCGTGGACTAAGTGTAAGTATTGGAACTGGTGATTCTCCCAATGAATCCTTAGGCCAGAAACGTGTTGGTCCCGGGATCTTGCATTCAACCTTTGCTTTCGAACCAACCACAACAATCGATTCCTGAAACCTAGAACCATCAGCGAACATGTTCAATTCAAGCATCGCTCGTTGTCCAGAGGAGAAATCAACAACCACAAATGCGTTATCTAAAATATCTGGAACTTGTCCATTATAAATCTCATCTAAATGATTTACATCCTGTGCTCCAGAACAATATATTTTTTTCGGTTCACTTTGAAGAATAAAGCACATAAGATCAAAAAAATGACAGCATTTTTCAACTAGTGTCCCGCCAGTATTTTCGTTGAAGCGGTTCCAGTCATCGACCTTTTTTAGAAATGGATAACGGTGTTCCCTAATACTTAGCGAGGTAATCTTGCCGAGTGTTTTGCCGGAATGAACCTCATCAACAAGTCGAGATATTGGAGGCATGTAGCGGTATTCCATAGCCACCCAAATTGGAGCAGGATAGTGCTTATCCAGTTTCTGCAGTGTTCGAATTTGCTCCAGCGAAGTACATATTGGCTTTTCTACCAGCACTGGCATTGGACGAATTGCAGCGATGAGTTCTAATTGTCTGGTGTGGAGGTAGTTTGGACTAGTGATTACCAATGCATCCACATCTTCAGAACGTATTAATTCTTCCTCAGTTTCTACGAAACGTGCTTGGGGTAACTGTCGAGAGCTTTCTGAGCGCATTTTTTTATTCGGCTCAAAAATTACATTTACTTTGGCTCCTGTAACTATTGAAAGGTTACGTATATGTTCTTGGCCCATCATACCACAACCGAGGAATCCGTAACGTAAGCTTTTCGGCATGCTATGTCAATTCAAGCACAGGCAGTTTGAGCTGCCGGGCTAAAACTTTTAGAGGTTTGTAAACATTGCTATACGTAATTGCGTAATGGTGTTCTAAGCCTTCATTGATTATTGTATCCAATACCTGTGATGAATGTTTGTCAAAACGTATCACTCCTGATGTTCCTGAAAAACTTTTTGGTGCCTTAATCATCTTTCCTTTTCCGATAACCATTCGTGAAAGGTTGAGTGACTGGCTCAAACGAAAAATTGTAACATCTCCAGGCTTAAGGGCAAACTCGTTAACAAGTGGTTTTTTTCGATTAGAGTGGATACCTGCTTCTATCTTTAAATCAGGGTCTGCCATGCTCAATGGAGCCAGTCCGCAGTGCCAGAAGACGCCAGTGTCATTGTTTTTGTCTATATCTACAAGATCGGCGATGAAAGAAGGTTCTTCTCCGAGCCAGTTCAGTATAAGAGTGCTTATAGTTCCATATACATCTGCTTCACATCCAGACGCAATTCCATCCGTATTAAGAAGACCCATTGCTCCGCAGGCTGCACAACCGTACTCAGTAAAGAACTCTGGCCAGCAGCGAACAGAAAATCCCTGAAACCCTTCATTCTCAGCTTTTTTTCTAAGTGCTGACAGGATGCGAATACTTTTTTCTAGTGGTTTCTGTTCAACAAGTTCTATTCCATTAATTTTTGAATCCAGCTCATTTCTGACCAAATTTACAGTATTTTGTTCGATTCTTTCGGCTTCATCAAAAAGGTCTTCAAGTTCCATCTGCTCAACTTTCACTCCAGATATTTCATTTAATTTCTTGCTGTCAAAAGCACAAGTGTGGAATCCATCAGGATGTTTCCCAATTACTGCAATTTTAGTTTGTGAAAGTTTTTTTCGAGTCTGAAAGGCTCGTATCCAGCAACTAAGAGTCTCTGAAGTTTCTGGGTCATCGGGACTCAAATTTATGTAGTCGCACTGAATTCCTGATTTTCCTAAAGCATGGGCTGCCAGATTTACTCCACATAGAGAATTGAGCCGCAAACGGCCACCTGTCCTTTTCTCAGGGAATGACCAGAAAAAGAGAGGGACATCAAAAGACTCTGCTAACTTAACTGTCATTGTTGCATCTGTAAAAGTCAATTGCATTATTAACAACAGGTCAATAGGTTTTTTCTTTAATTTTGCTATTTGAGATTCAACTGAATCAGCATCAAACAACAGTTCGCGAGATCCAATCAAATTAATTGGGATCTTTTCCAATAATTTCCAGGCATTAGCACAGACCTGTTCTGCAAATGGGACATCAAATGTTGGTCGAGCGAGAGAAATCACACCAACTTGCAAGGGTTCTGAATTACTCATTTTGTAAATTTAATATGAGGTTGTAACTACCGAATTGTATAATTATATTCTGTGTTTGGATTCAAAAAATTTTTAAATAAAAGTAAGTTTGATTTATTAAAATAGAAAAACAGCCCTTTAAGGAAAACATTTGAGTAATGCGCTTGTTGATACTCCTGCAAAAACTTTATACTTTTTGGTTCATTAAAAAAAATCAGCTCTTTCGAAACACTCTTTGCTTTTATTGTAAATAGAATAGCAATTATTAATTAAATTAATGATGAACTACCTGAGGAGTATAATACAGAAACTTATTTAATTTTTTTCTTCTTATACTAATTATCTCTGACTGA
>CACERX010000022.1 GCA_902562015.1 uncultured SAR324 cluster bacterium | reverse complement strand
AAGCGGACATCCATATTTATCATAAAACTTTGTCAACAACTGGTGATATCTAGAATTTGTTTTATCATTTACCGACTGTATTCTTGCAGAATAATCAACATGAGTAACTGCAGGAACTTCAGAACGTGCAACATTTAGTTTTTCGAGACCAAAAAAAGAGCTCTGTTTTTCAGTCATCTGGATCTGTTTTTCTTTTTGTATATTAGCTACCAAAAGCATATAAGGACTTTCCCGATCTATCTCAAAATAGTCTGAAATATTTTCTGACCTGATGGAAGGTGCAAATGGACGGAAACTTTCTCGGAATTTGATCTTTAGATTTATTTTTTGTTGCATTTCTGAGGATCTAGCATCACCTATAATCGTTCTAGAACCTAATGCTCTTGGCCCAAATTCCATCCTTCCCTGAAACCAGCCAATTACTTTTTCATCTGCAATTAGATCAGCTATTATTTCTGTTAATTCGTCGTCAGTTAGTTTTTTATAAGAATATTTATTCTTTTTAAGAAACGATTCAATTATTCCGTTTTTAAAATCAGGACCAAGATAAGCACCTTGCATAAAGTCAGATTTTGAATCTGCTTCCCTTACATTGTTAAGGTACTGATACCATG
Organism: uncultured SAR324 cluster bacterium; assembly: GCA_902562015.1. The sequence goes on along the minus strand of CACERX010000022.1, from coordinate 20,950 downwards.
TAAATAAAGCACATCCTACTGCACCGCCAGCGTCACCAGATGCAGGTTGAATCCAAATATCATCAAATAATCCGGATTTTAATAATTTACCGTTAGCAACACAGTTTAAGGCAACACCTCCTGCAAGGCAGAGATATTTCATCCCAGTCATTTTTCTAACATGTTTTGCCATTTTCATTACAATTTCTTCTGTTACTTCCTGGATTGAACATGCTAAATCCATTTCTTTTTGGGTAAGTTTACTTTCTGGTTCCCGCGGTAAAGATCCGAAAAGTTGATGAAATTTTGAATTTGTCATTGTTAAACCAGCACAGTAATCAAAGTAATCCATATTCATTCTAAAAGATCCATCATTTTTCACATCGATCAAATGATCATAAATCAACTTTTTATATTTCGGTTCACCATAAGGAGCTAAACCCATTACTTTATATTCACCAGAATTAACTCTGAATCCAGTAAAATAAGTAAATGCTGAATATAGCAATCCAAGTGAGTGAGGGAACTGTATATCAGCAAGTAATTCAAGATGATTATCTTTACCAACTCCAAAACTGGATGTAGACCATTCACCAACTCCATCCATAGTAATAAACGCCGCTTCTTGAAATGGAGATGGGAAAAATGCTGAAGCTGCATGTGATTCATGATGTTCAGGGAAAACAACTTTTCCAGAATAATTTAATTCGTCCTTAATAAGTTCTTTAATCCACAGTTTTTTCTTTATCCATAAGGGCATTGCCTTTAAAAAAGAATTTATACCCTTAGGTGCAAAAGCAAGATAAGTTTCTAATATTCTTTCAAATTTAAGGATAGGTTTATCGTAGAAAGCGACAAAATCAAGTTCGGCACCACTTATTAAGGATTCCTTAAGGCAATATTGAATTGCATTAGATGGAAATGAATGATCATGTTTTATTCTTGTAAAACGTTCTTCCTGAGCTGCTGACAATATTTCACCATCTTTCACAAGACATGCAGCACTATCGTGATAGAATGATGATATTCCAAGTATGTACATCTATTTTTTATTTATTGTTTTTTAATTTTTTTTACGTTTTGATTCACGGTTTACTAATTTAGGTAGAGTTTGTAAGATTCCCCACTAAAGCATCATAAATGCGATTAGAAACTGTTGAACTTTCCAAGCAGAAATCATCTGGATTATACGGTAAATAATTTTTTGTCTCTTGTTTTTCCAAAATGTTAAAAACTGAATCACGAAAAGCGTCATAAGATCCTATTCTAAGATTCCCAAGCAAATCATTATCTTTGTCTGGAAGAATAGTACAACGGGATTCTGGATCCAGAAATAATACTGGTAATCCATGAGCAATTAATTCATATCCCATGGTTGATCCATAAGTTACAGCGCATTTAGAATTGAATGCAATCTTGTAGCTATTTTCAGTTTTATCTGACACAGTGACCCCAGAGCCTGAAATGATTCCATCTTCAATTTTATCTTTTAGTGAGTTAGCATGGTGTATAATAGTTATACGATAAAGGGGAAATTCTTTTTTAAATCTTACTATCCAACGAATATGATCATAATAATCATCCATAAACTTACTGTAAGAATCAAATCGTTCGTAAGCACTGCTCATATTGATTCCCAAGTTAACCAAATCATATTTTTTTTCTTTATTTGAAACATTCCGGAACCAATAGTACTCCATAAACATTGATCCAACAGGAATAACACAATCAATTCTTCCCCCATATTCGACCATTCTTTCCACACCTCGATGACCTAGAGATAATAAATAATCTATGTCTGTAAAAAAGCTTTTTGCCTCGCATTGGATTATATTCTTCTGAATGGTTGCTGAAATACTTCCTCCCATTTGTTTGAATAAATAGTTTTTTATTGCTTTTGTCGTATAGTGTCTTTCTTGAATGATGAAATCGGAATGATAAGACTTAAAAAGTGATCGATAATACAAATAATCCTTATCTATGCCCACAGCTACTCGAAATAAATTAATCCTTAATTTAATAGATATCTTTAAAAGGACCCATATCCCCGTCACTAATTGATTACGAATTACTTTTACTACTTCTAGTCGGTCATAAATTTTTAAACCAGATTGGTATCTAACATTATATCCATTGCATTCCGGTATAACACTTTCATTCGTTATAACGATAAGAACATTCTCTTTTTTAAAGATATCAATTAGTTTGGAAAACCTTCTCAACTCGAGAGTTGCAGCTATCTCATCAATAATAAGTTTATATTTATATGATTTTTTTTTATTTTGTGAATTAATGAGTAAATAAATTAAAACCGCAAAAAATTTAAGAACAGAAACAACCATGTATTTAAGTTTTAAATCTGAGCTAAACCTCCCTTTTTTGTACTTGTATAATGATGCGATAGTGTTTTTTAAATGTTGCTTAACCACTGTTTCTGGTAAGCCATACTTTCTATGATAGTATTCATATAGATCATACAAATGCTCCTTGTCACCAAATTGATCAATCAAAGTAAAAAGATCATCATTAGTTTTTTTATAATTATCCTCTCTATCATGAGAATACTTAAGCAAATGTATAGTTGAATCGAAATTTTTCCCCATAATTATTCTTCTATAATTAGGTGCTAAAGAATTAGCCCTTAAAAATAGTTTTTAGTGACTCATGTTGTCATTGTGTCTATTAATTAACTAGCAGATAATTTAGAATAAAATCCTTGAATATTTTGAAAAGTTCCCATAAAAAAATGATTAGCAAAAGGTTAATGAAATAGCTTCTTTCTAAAAAATACTTTCCCTTTGCTAAGGAAGCATTAATCAACCAAGTCTACTTATTGTTCAGAAAATTAAAATAATTAATAATGTGGATAAGAGAGTAGTCAATGAATAGATAGATAAATAGAGTTATCTTTTTTTCTTTGATTAACTTAATTTAACTACCAAAGAGGAGGATTTTTTGAGATATAGAGAATTTAGCGGCTATGAGAGTTATGTTTTCATGAAAAACAGGTTGTTGAAGAAAAAAATTTAACTCAAACAATTCTTATCTAACCTAGGGCTATACTTAATTATACCTCTAACTATCTGTAAAATATTTCAAGGTTTTACCATATAATTTAATTCTATAAAAAATTTAATAAATTATCTAAAAAATCTAAATACTATTATCTTTTATTCCTTACTTCTATGTTTTTCTAAGCCCTAATGATTCTGGTTTCATAAAATATTTTGTTAGTAAAAATTTGATAAAATGGTGATATGAGAATATTTTATTTTGATTAATACATATAATAGAATGGTTAATTATTATATGAATGATTCAAGGTATTATTTTTTTATTTCTTCTAACATTTCAACCAAACCTTGTCCCATATCTCTGAAAGAATCCATTACTAATTTCATTCCTGGCTTGGGGTTATAGGAATATGGTGTATATTTATAATGAGCAGGCTCTCCTTCCCCATATTTTATAGTAATCTTGTTTCCTAAGATTTCATTCATCATCTCTAGCAATTCAGTTAAACGCATTCTGTGATGACCCGAAATAATTAAAGTATCTCCTTTATATCTTTTATCTAAAATTTTTACACACACATCAGCTGCATCTCTTACATCAATGTATTCTCTGACTTCATCACCCACACCGAAAGCATTTATTTCTCCGTGTATCAATGCTTCTTTTAAATAAAGGTAAACACTATTGTTTTCATCTGCCATCGGACCATATAAAGTCCCAAAACGAAGAATGGTATAATTTATACCATACTGGTTAAAATATTCTTCCAACAGCAATTCACATGAATGCTTAGTGACTCTGTAAAATCCCCCTGTTCTGCTATGGACATATATTGAACTACTAAAAATTACTTGATTAATCTTATTTTTACGTGCAGCCTCTAATAAATTTAAGGTGCCTAAAATATTTATGTTCACTGTATCCAGAGGACTATCCTTTGCTTTATCTAGGTCAGAAAATGCAGCGAAATGAAAAACAATATCTATGCCTTTACATGCCTTATTTAGTGATTCTAATTCATTTAAATTCCCCTTGATGAATTCTACATCAGATAATTCATATGGTAATTTATTTAAATCAAAAACACGGACAGTGTGGTCATTTTTAAGCAGTGCTTCAATTACATGAATTCCCAAAAATCCAGAACCACCAGTAACCAAAATTTTTTTTTTATTACTATTGTTTTTCATTTTAAAAAACTTAAAATTAAAGAGTACTTTGAAAGATTTTCATTTTTGCATTTGATACTTGATCTAAATGATAAAAGGTTAAAATATACATAGTTAATTATTCCTTGGTATGACAGACCCATGAAATTCCTTTTGCATAAATTCATCTTTTTTCTCTTTCTTACTCAAAGGGATTTTGTATGAATATTTGCGGTCACCACTCGAATTTTTTCCTTTACCTTCAAATAATTTATAATAATCCCTAGCAGATTTACTCCTTTTTCTGGCTGAGCTATTTAATTCCGAATTCAGCTGAACAACTAGTTCCCGGAGTCGCTCTGGTGTAATGTCATGAGGAATAATATTTACTACATCATACACAAGCCTGTTTACATTAAATCCAGATGCAAATAGGTTGTTTTTCTCACAAATATCCCACATTTTAGTACCTGGCAAAGGAGCAGCAAGTGATACAGAAAAACTATCAGATTTTAGACTCTTTGCAAAACTGATGGTCTTTTTTCTATGCCTTTCTTCTTCAAAAGGGAACCCCATCATAAAATTAGTGTGTACTAATAAACCGGCTTCATGTGCTAATTCAACAGAAGCAACAATTTCATCTAGATTCAATCTTTTACCTACTACTTTGTCAAGAAATTCTTGATCACCGTGCTCTGCAGAAATGCCTAACTTTACAAAGCCTGCATCTGCCATATGTTTGAACATTTCTAATCTTTTTTTATGATTAAGGGGAGCATCTGCCCTAACAGAATTGGGGAGAGTAATTCTAAGTTTTAAAGGTTCAATTAATTTACATATTTCAACAACACGTTTTGAGTTTAATGTGAAAGTATCATCCTCAATCTGCAATTCTTTTATATTATATTTGTCAACACCGTACTTCAAAATTTTGTAAACATTTTCTGGAGATAGAGGCCTAAATTTGCCAGAGTTACCAAAAAAATCTGCACTTGAGCAAAAATAACATTTCTCGGGACAACCACGCTCAGTCATCATTGTTAAAAATTCTCTAGATTCCATAAATGGATTATGAGGCATTCCTATATCAAAATAGAGCTCCATATCCATTAAATGCCAAGCAGGTAGAGGTAACTCATTCATATTTAAACCTGACATTTGTGGATTTTTAACAATTTTACCTTTTACTTCATTATCGCGATATACAAGACCAGGGACATCAAAAATATTTTCATCAGACTCTAATTTTTTACATAGTAGCGTGAAAGTATAATCAGCTTCACCTGCAATAATGTAATCTATGGAATTTTCTTGAGTTAGAATTTGTTTTGCCATTTTTGTGGCATGTATTCCACCAAATACAATTATTGAATTAGGTAAACAAATTTTAATCATTTTTGATAATTCAAAAGCACAACCAATTTGTGAAGAGAATAGGGCTGAAATACCTACGACATCAGGCTTAAACTCATTTAGTTTTTTTAGAACTTCGTCATTATCTAACCCGAAACGGACAAAACCATCTCCCAAATCAACTATATTATTATAGCCTTCAGCAGATGCATCAATAAGCTGTATGTTCTGAAACCCATACTCCTCTAATACAGATGCTAAACAAGCTATTCCTAAAGGTGGTTGAACACGCCTAATCTGCGTCTTTGAAGATATCACTTGTGGAGTAATAAAAGTAATTTTCAAATCACGTGAAATATTTTCCGGACTCCCAAGAATTATGTTTTTTATATTCTTGCCATCAGTTTTACCTGACATGTAGTCTTCCAATGAGAAAGATTCTTTTTGTTTATCTAGCATTTTATCTAAAATTCAAGATGAACCTATTTTAGGTCAATAATTAATTATTAAAACGAATTATATTTATTTACATTCGAATAATTAATTATAATTTTTTTTTGCAAAATAATCACTTGATAGATTATTATTTATAAATCTTATATATTTTTATACGGAACCTATAACAATTATAGTTATCGCTTAGTAATTTAATGTTGTTTTTTTACTTTTTCTGTCAAAGATAATATCTAGGATAACATGATTAGTATGATTAGTGATTAACACTAGTTATAAAATTATTTAATCATAAACATAATTTTTTAATAGTTACCAAAGTTTTAATAATGGCAAGCTTTTATTAATTTTGGAGTTTAGGTCTTTTCCACTGACAAGAAAAAGTTCTCTATGATCATATCCTCCATCGTGATTCCTTGAAAGTGCTATGTGATCTTTCTTACGATATTCTGATGTTGAAGGCATGTACCTAATAGCAAAAACTTGCCTTGGCTCTCCTGATAAATTTGGCCAAGATGAATGAATTAGTTGTGAATCATGAATTGATATTACATTATTAAATTGGTCATTAGAGTTATAAGGCTCCAATTCTATATTAACAATTTCTTTATCTTTGATTTGATCCTCATTAATTGATGGTAAGATATTTCCAATGGTTTTACCATTATGTTTAAAATAAGAATTACCATCTTTATGGCTAAATATTTTTTCCTTATGAGAACCAACAAGAACTTTTAGACAACCGTTCTGTTTATTAGTTTTTGTAATAGCAATTGTTAGTGTAATTGCTTTTAATGGCTTTATGGGATAAAAATAACCGTCTTGATGCCACGGAACATTTTTATCTTTTTCTACTCCTTTTTTAAAAAACCTGGTAATTCCAAATAAAAGAATATTAGGGCCAATTATTTGCTTTACGGCATCTAAAATATGTGGGTGTGTTACAATTCTATTGAATGCATAATTAGGATTATTTTCTTCGTTTGATTCTAGAAGAATATTTTCTTTGCAACCATCTTTTGCAAAAGTATTGTAGTCAGTATTGTTGACAACAGAATCAATACTTTTAATAAGATCAGTTGGAATATTTCCTGGTAGACATACAAAACCATTTTTTTCAAAATAATCTGAAATGTTATTTTTTTTGCATAATCATATGATGTCAAGTAGTGTTGTTTTTAACTGAAATAAAGCAAGCTGAATGTTATTATTTATTTTAAGATCACCAAATGTTTTTTTAATGCTTTTGTCTAAATACGAGATTTAATCAATCTTTTTTTATTAGGAAGACCCTATAGTGATCACCTAATAGATATTCATCTAAAATTCGCTGCGCATTTAAAATATTGGAAATCACTTCATCTTCAAACTCAAAGGGCAGTATTGTTTGAAGATCCAAGCCATTTGTTTCTATCCATGCAAGTTCAAGATCAAATTTTTTACATATGTAATCAATAGATTTCTTTGAAAAAAACAAAACATGACGAGCACTTTCAATATATCTATATGGAGAGAAATTATTATCACGGCAATATTGCAAAAGAAAACAATCAGCAGATGGAGACTGAAAAAGAATTAGCCCACCAGGATTTAATATCCTCTTTGCTTTGGCAATGCCTTGCATTGGCTCGGCAAGATGCTCCAAACCTATGAAAGAAACACAATCAAATTTAATATCACTGTTAAAATTTTCAAAGTAGTCATGAGTAATTTCCAGATTATATTTTTCTTTGGCCGTAATAACTGCAGATTCCGATGGATCAAGACCATAAACTTCCCAGTCGTTTTCTTGACATACTTTCAAAAATGAACCTGAACCGCAGCCAACATCAAGAATTTTACCTGGTTTAACAAAAAAAGAATCTATTTGTTTAAAGAAACGTTGTTCAATAACATTTTTTCGAATATCCTGACTTTTAACAACAAGCCTTTCGAAATAAGTTTTATACTCACCAGAAGCATACATCTGACTAACAAATTTATTTTTAAGTCTAGGACTATTATAGACCACATTACAGAAAAAACATTTTTTATAAATAAAATTATCAATGTTAAATTCTTGATCAATTTTATAATTTTCACACACAGGGCAAGAAACAAATTCAAAATATTTTTTAATAGGTTGACTATTTTCATCAAAAAAACGACTCAACTTTTTTTTATAAAACTCATGCACTCCCTTCAACTCTTTCAGAGGCTTGATTTTTAAAAGGTCTATTGAGATTTTTTCAATATTTTCTATATTGGGTTTATGCATTTCAATTAATTACCTATATTATTTTGTGATTTAAGATTTTTGTATATACCTTCACTAATATCAAAATAAGTTATCTAATAAATTTAACTGTATAAAATATTCAATGGGAAAGATCACAATTGTCGGCCAGCTATGTTGTTTCAACTAAACTTTCAAGTGATCCTGAATTAATGATGCGGCCTTGATCTAGTTTATAAATAATGTCACAATTTTTTACTGTTGAGAGTCGATGTGCTATAATAATCATGGTTTTTCCTTCTTTAAACTCATTTATTGCTTCAACCAGTTGTAGCTCTGTATCATTGTCAAGAGATGCAGTTGCTTCATCCATGATAATAATTTCTCGTTCATGGTAAAAGGATCTAGCAAGAGCTACACGTTGTCTTTCTCCTCCCGAAAGCATCATCCCATTTTCACCCACATTATTGTTTAGACCTTTTGGAAGCTCACTCACCATGTTTTTAAGCTGAGCAGTCTGTAATGACTCCATCATCTTTTTTTCATCAATTTCTTTATCAAAAATACCAAATGCTATATTTCTTCTTATAGTATCATCAATTATAAACCCATCTTGTGGAATATAGGCGATCAAGTTCATCCATGATCGCAGATTTTTATTTATAGGTATTTTGTCAACTTCTATCACGCCTTTTTCTGGAGTCAAAAGTCCTAAAAGAACATTTACAAGAGTTGTTTTGCCGGATCCAGATTGACCAATTAAACCTATTGATTGTCCTTGTTCGATGTTTAATGATAAATCTGACAACGCATAAGAATCCGCGTCTGGATATCGGTAACTAATTTCTTTTATTTCAATTTTTGAAAAATTAGAATTTGCCGATCTGATCCCTTTACGATCCTTAATGTCCATAATTTTAGAGTTTAAAGACATTTTATTTATTTCATTGAGATCATCATACAATTGATTTAGAGAAAATACAGAAAATCTCATAGAAGTTACTGCGGTACTTATCTGATTTGCAGAAGGAATCAAACGCATAGCAGCTATAGCAAACATCCCAAGGGATGGTAGGTACTCTACGAAATTATTTCCACTGTTAAAAATTATAATGCAAAATATGATAGTTAGAGAGACTATAGAAATTTCAAAAAGATAACGAGGAATTATTTTTAATGCCTGGTATTGACTAGAAACTTCTGCATACTCAGCAGCATAGTCACTGACTTTGTTATGAAAATAATTTTCTCTCCCAAAAATACGTATTTCTTTTAAACCACCAATCCCTTGATTCACTCCTTTTATGATTCCCTCATTAGTTTCTGCAGCCTTTTGTCCAGCTCTATGTATTTTGTCTTTTACAATTTTGTCGTACAATAGATAAACAACAGATAATACGAAAGACACAGCTATCATAGCAAAAAAGTTGGTAAATGAGAGTAGTATTAAAATTAGGAACAGAACTATGAGTTCAGATATAAGTCTAAGAGATGCTATTAATGTTTGATGAGAAAAATTTGAAATATGTTCGGTAATAGCTTGTATAAGAGAAGCTGAATTTCGTTTAATATGAAAATAATAAGGCATCTCTTGATATGCAGACATCAGCTTAGATACAAGTTCACTTTGTTTATCCATAGAATAACGAACAATTTTTCTTTGGATCCAATAAGCTATAACGCCTTTAATAATAAATAGTACTACGATAAGTAAACTGAGTACTGTTATACTTTGATGTATCTCATTAATTCCAAATAAAGAGTTGAAGCTCTGCCAAAGTTTTTCTTCAGAGATTTTTTCTGGAGATGTTAATATTGATATATATGGCGAAATAATCCCAATACTCATTAAATCAAGAGAAGAAGAAATTAGGAAGAATACTATCAATATAATTAGACTTTTACTTTTTCCACCTATGATATGAAAATATTTTCGCAGATATTCTTTCACTGTAAAACGGTAGTAATTAATTTATATTAGTAAATATAACTTTAGTAATTAACATCGATAATACTCGAACTTTAGTAATTCTTTAATTACTTCTAGATAACTGATCATGAATTTTTGAATTGATCGAAAGATATATAAATGTTTAACAAAAAAACATTAGAACCTATTATTATTTAGGTTGTCTATAAATTGGGAGAGATGTTTTAGATGAGGAGGGATTAGATCAATATGGTAAAAATTTATAAATAATTATGAACCTTTCTTGCTATGTTTTAATAAAATATTAAAAATTAAATGAACAAATCAAAGAATTGTTTTGGGGAAATAATTCTAATTTTGCTTAAATCCGAATTTTATTAATATTCGAATTTATATAATTCTTTAAGCAAGTCCTCAAATTTTGTAGATACTTTTGCCAAGACAGGACTTAAAATGTATTATATTTTCTACTTTCATGATTTATTTTATAAGCATTTACCAATCTTTTGTAAATAAAAAACATTTTTATACAACATTAGCTTTTCTAGGAGTGTCTGCTATTGAATAAATTGCATTTTTTTCAACGTTAAGATTGTCTTTAACACAGATTTCATGCATGTGTTGCAAATCAACAAAATCTTCGAAGAAATCAAGGAAATATTTCCTAGTCATGAAGTGATCTTTACTGTTAATCAAAAGTTCTTCACAGTCGTTAATCTTTTTTGCATAGGATTTCATATCATCCATTTCTTTATAGACCATCCCTAAGCAGTAATGAGCGACTATATGTTCTGGATAAGAACTTATAATGTCATTGAATAAAGTAATTAATCTTTCATAATTCCCTATTCTAAAATTATAATTACCAAAAAAATTGGTTTTTATATTTGCTCGATGGTGCAATTTTATAATTTCATCTGCACTAATTTCCTTGGTATCAAATAGCCTGTCATGATAGAAGGATTCATCCCAATTAAAACTGTCGTCTATATGGCCCGTATCATAATATTGATCAAACATTTCACTTCCAATTAACGGAGATGCAATATTAAAAACACACCAATCGGCTGCGATGGAACCAGCGAAATCTATTGTTTCCTGCATCATTTCTTTTGTTTCACCAGGGAATCCTATAACAAAATAACATCGAACTAGTACACCTTGGTCTCTTGCACTTTGGACAACCTTTCTAGCCCTATCTAAATTTGCATTCTTTTTTATTATTTTTCTTTGAACAAAGCTTGACCCTGATTCTATAGCAATAGTAGCTACTGTCATTCCCATATTAATCATCTCTGAGATTACATCGTCATCTAATGTGGCAACAGATAATCCGTTTGGAAATTGGAAACTAATGTCCGGGAAATTCTTTTTAACTGCTCTACAAAGATCTATTATGCGATCTTTTTTTACAGTAAATAAGTCATCTTCTGGTACAAGTGATCTAATTCCATATTTGTTATATAAAACACTTATTTCATCAATAATATTTTGTGTGGTTCTGTATCTCATTTTCCTGCCATGAACAGTCCATGAGGCACAAAAAGTACAATGAAATGGGCAGCCTCTTGTCGTCATTATAGTCGCTTCACCGTCCTGCGAAATTGTATCAATTTTTCTTGCCCTACCAGATGGTTTTATATATTCATTCATTGGTAAGAGATGCCAAGATGGAAATGGGATTTCATCCAAATTATCAATTAATGGCGAAGTTTCTTTTAGCTTCCCAGCATTTGTTGAGAATTCTTTCTTAAATTTTTTTCTCCCATATATTCCAGTTACTTTTTCTGGGTCATGATTGTTTTTAAAAGCATAAGCAAGTTCTGTAATAATACTCTCTGCTTCGCCTCTACATATATAGTCAATTGAAGGACATTTTAATAGTTTTTCAACTGAATTCGTAGCGTGCATACCACCAATCAATATCGGAGTATCGGGAAAGACATTCTTTGTACCCTCTGATATTTCAAGTGTCGTACGATGGGCTGTAGAAAACAAAACTGAAATCCCAACAAAATCTGGAATCCAATTTTCATCTATTTCTTCGGTTATCCATGTTCTTGTAATATGAACTAAATCAGTAGGCAACCTACCATCTAAATCTGAAAATTCGACAGATTTTTTAGAAAAATCAAGAATTCTTATTTCAACATCTGCAATATCTCTTTCTAAAACTGCTGATAAATAAAGAAGCCCCATTGGCATGGCGATAGTTTGATTATAATTCCCCTCTAACTTTCTTCCTTCAGAAGTCTTTTTGTTTTTTAACATTTTAATAACCCATGAGTATGGAACTGAAGGAGGGGTTATAAATAATACTTTGATTTTTTTCATTTTCACGTTATTAATTAAAATAAAAAATGTCTTTTTAATTCATAATTTTTAGAACAAGAATAAACAGAAATTATTAAAATAAAAAATGCTTTAATCGATTTTAATTAGTTTCAAATAATTTAATTAAATATTAAATATATTTTAAAATTGTTTTTTTTACATCAAGAATGACTTTCGGTACCTAGTAATATGCCTTATGCCAAATACATGTCTTATGGGCTAGTAAATGATCTAAAAATTAAGAATTTGTTCAAAGATCTGTAATGATTGCCTATTTTTTTAAGAAATTAAAATTTTAGTCCTAGTAAATGTTCGAAGATTGATGAAATCTTTGCAAAAATGCATATTGTAGTTTAACTCAAGTCAAGGAATAATTTCTCTCATGAATTTAAGGGGTATCCTAGTTTGTTTTTAGTTTATTTTCAAGCTTAAATATTTATTTTTTTATAATTACTTTACCTTTGTCTATAGTCATGCAAAAAATCTCCTGTTTTATTGAGGGACAAGATGTACTGCCGTCATTAATATTGATTTTCAGCAAATGATGGGGACAGGTAAGTATTCCATCTTCAATTGTACCATTCACTAATTCTGAATCAGCATGACAACAACGGTTTGAAATGGCTCTGTATTGATCATTGTCTCTTATAATAAGAATTTCTTTGTTTCTAAATCTAATTAATATTTTGTTATGTTCTTTTAATACGGTTTCATCAAATATAACATTTTTACCACTAAATTTAAAATAATTGTCAATGTTAAAAGTTTTTAAACCTAAATGAGGATCTTTCCTTTTCTTATAAATCGGGTAATCCCCTACATAATTTTCTCTATCCACCTCAAAAGGTTTATTAAAGATCCTATTGCGAATATTTTCTGACTTATGCCATATAGATGGTTCTGCTTTATAATTGCTGTTTACAAAGTAGGGCGCAAATGAAGGAGCTTTTGTATTTACTCGAGTGATTATACAGATACGAGTTTTATCTGCTGTTCCAATATGAGAAGCATGTAAATTCTCAGGATTAAAAATTAAAGTGTTTCCCTCAGGCACACTGGGACAATAAGGGGCTGTGTATTTAAAATCTCTATGTGGAGCATTTCTTCCATTAATGTAAGGGATATCCGTATTAAAAACATCTGGATAAAAAAACACACTATTTTCACTTGTGCAACCTGTAATTCCTAACCATAAATTCATACTACTTTGGGGGTGACCGTACCAAGAATCTCGGTGTGGTGCAGTTCTCCAGCAAGCGTAAGGTATGTCACCATAATATTTTCTAAAGTCAGCAAAATGCTCTTTTTCAACAATATTTTGTACATTATTTTTTTTAAAATCACTTGAAACGACATTATCTATTTCTTCGGTAACATTTTCATAGTTATTAAAGTTTAATTTTTGATAATGAGAAAATTTTATTTTTGATTTGTAACAAATATCAATTGGATAGATGATACGTGTTTCCATATGATCATATATATAATATTGCTCTTTTAAGTCTAAAATCTCATCACAAAAATCACTAGTAAAAGACAGAGCAATATCTTTAATTTGAGTATCCACAATCTTGTTTATGAAGATAATATATTCGACTGGGATGTGCTTGTGTAGATTTTTTAACCCATCTCTCTTGATAATTTCAGAAATGTTACTTCCGCAAACTGAAGCTATAATTTTAAAATATAGATTTTTAACTTTTTTAAGATAATGTTTTTTTTTGCTGAAAGTAGAATCAATTACGATTTTACCGTTTTCTAAAATATCCAAATATCTTTGTTTTGCGGTACTAACCATATGGTTTACTTTTTGAATTTTTTTACTAAGATTTTAAACCCAATTAACTCAAACAATATATAATAATATACTTAGTTAGATTGAGAAATTTTGAAATGAAATAATAATGTGTTCTTTCATAGCAAATATTTAATAAATAAAAATATAAAAATAATTGTGTCAGTATTTTTTGACATTAGTTAAATTTTATAAAGAAGCCCAATTTAAACCATTTTTCAATACAAGAACTATTAGAATAGCGTAGAAAGTCTTTTTCGTTGTAACATAAAATTTTTGAGTAATCAGAAGGCATTTCTAAATATTACGCATTCGGTAAATCATTTCACAGAATTTAAAATCTTCTATGCTATCGATATCCCATGAATCTATTTTGTCAAGAAGGTAAAAATATGGGGCCATTCCGACACAAGAGCCCCATTTTACCATGTCATTTCTCTTTAAGATATTAATGACAAAAGTTAACGAACACAATCCAGTAAGATCTTGTGAGCGAGGCCATGGTGTTCGTTTAAAGTTTACAGGTTTACCATTATAAAAAATATTTTCCTTCACCTCTACTGCACTTAAAAGACAGTCATATTCATCTGATAGTTTGCGATATTCAATAACAGCATTTTCATAGATTTCGGTGCCTGCAAGGGGGTTAGTCACATTTATCCATGCAATATTTACTCCGGGAATTTCAGATGCAATTTTTGAATAAACCTCACTCATTGAGACGTAGCTTGTTGAATACTTTGAGTCTCTTATATGAACTTCGAAGCCCATATTCCTCGCAATCTCTCTTATTTTTTTATCTTCTGAGGAAAGAATTATCTCGTCAAATCCTTTTGCTTTTGACAATTGATCTAACTTTAGCTCTAAAAGGTTAGTATCTCCAAATTTTCTTGTATTTTTTCCTTTTACTCGATCAGATTGTGCTTTAACTGGAACTAATCCAACAATCGATCCTGCCATATTTTTTTTATAATTTAATGGTTAGTTTATAATTTAGACAATAGACTTAATATAATTTGCTACCATAATTCCAGGATCATCTTTTTTAACTGGATAGACGTATTTATCAACAAATTCCTTGCTATATTTAGAAGGTAGGTCTCCATAAGAGTATCTTTGTACTATTTCATTCAATTCTTCCCGATTATGAACCACATAACATCTTTTTAATAAGTCTTCTTTTACACGATTATCCAATATATCGAAATACCTAACGTACACTATTACTGGGATTTTTAATGATAATATATATTGAACTATGGCTGTTCCTAAAAAGTCTAAAATAATTAGTTTATACCTACTTGCTATTGATTCTGCAGTAATACCATATACAAGATTGGAGTTTTTATATCCTTTAGAATTTATTAATTCATTAAAATAATTATAGCAATAATTTTGTGCTATCGGATGTAGTTTAATGTCTAAATTAACGGAATACATTTCTGCAATTGACAATATTTCATCATTAATTATGTGTGAAGACTTGTCTGAGTGATTTGTTAATAGTGATTTAAAAGTTGAAATGTTGTATGGACTTGTGCAGTAAAGCATTTCTTTAGTCGAAGAACCTTTACTCTGATTTTTAATTAAATGATAACGTGTTATCGAACCAAACACTTTACATATCGAACCTCTATGCTGCGACGATTCCAATTCCATTATAGAGTTAAGTATAAGAATTTTTTTTATTTGAGGAGTTATTTCTGTATATTTTCTGAAAGGCGTACGTTGAAAGACTCCACAACCTCCATGCTGGAAAAAAACCACAGGAATTCCACTCTTGTTTGCTAAATGAGCCATTGTCATATCAAATACATCCCGAACTCCTACTGAAAATAATAAAGCTTTAATGGTTCTATCCTTCAGCTCATCTTTAAATAACTTTCCAAAATTGTCTAGTCTTCCTACAACTTCACTGTGATATGTTGAAAACATTTCTCCAATAATATTTTTTAAATTTGGGAAATTTATAGCCAAAAAAGAAAATATTATTGGTCTAATTTGTTCAAAATCATATTTTTTTGGTTCATTTTTATTTACTGAATATCTTAAATTATTTGTATTTTCCCACAAACTATATTCACAAAGATAATCTTTCAATATGGAAACTTCATAGCCATCTTGTATTACAAGTATTTTTTGCGATTTAACTTTTTTAGTAGCAATATATTTTACCACTTGTTGTATATATTTTTTCCTTTTAAATTTAGATATCCTTTTTTTAAAATAGTAGAATAATTTTTCTTTGAAAGCTTTTAATTTGATGATTATAGGTATTCTCTGAATATCTTGTTTGCCTCCAAAACAGAATTCCATAGGAATAAATTTGTAAAGTAATCCAATTTTTTCTTCTAAATTATCTAATAAGGGAAGCGCTATAGTTCCGGATCCATGTTTAGATTTTAAATCAGCATACTTAAGTCGTTTCCAAGAGAAATTTTTTGGCTCAGTGTGGCTTACCAGGACTATTTTCTGGTATTGTTCACCAATAATTTTTATTAGTTTTTCCAAATATAACAAATCAGCGAATAATATTATGAAGTATGGAGCATTTCCAGTGTAGGGGAATGAAGAATCTAAAATTGGATTACATGCTTCATCCAAATATGAAAACATTTTCTCAGCCTCATTTTTTAAATTTTCGACATCGGTGACATAATCTTCGGTATCATATAAATCTTCCGTTGACTTATAACTAATTTTATGCTTATCTAAAGTCAACATGACACTTGGTGCCATAGCTAATATATCAATCGATTTTGCATTGTAATTTGAAAGTAAATTACTGTCAGAAAGCGAATGAATAATGACTAGTTCCCTTTGAATTTCACTCAATTTTATATAATTTATAAATTTTTACCTATTCAATGACTACGTAGGAGCGTACACTGTCGAAAGGATTCCTTTTTATTCGTAAATTTGAAATTCCTAACGATTCCATTACTGCTATCGTCTCTCCAGGCCAATCTGGATGATTTAATTCATCGAATCCTATAATTGCTCCCTTTGGCATTCTTGGTAAAAATAATTCGATAGATTTTTTAGTAGGTTCATATAGGTCAAGATCCAAATAAAGCATAGAAACTACTAAGTGAGGATTGTTTTTTATATATTCTGGGATCGTTTCTAAGACATCACCCTTAACTAATTCGATTTTATTGATATGGCCAATAAAGCGGTTTTGATTATACAATGCTATACTTCTCTGAAGTTCTTCAAATGACTCGACCTTCATTCCACCAATTTCCGCATGAGGGTCCTGACCCGCTTTGTCTTTTGAAGATAGGCTGGGGAATCCCGAAAAAGTATCAAATCCAATGATTTTTCTATTATAATTAACAGGTTCAAATATAGAACTAAAATTTGCAAATGCCATAAGTCCACTACCATAAGCTACACCACACTCTATAATAGAGCCTTGAACATCTAGTATCTTTTTAAATAATTCATACTTAGCTAAAAACGAAGCAATGTTTTGTCGAGGAGTATATAGTGAAAAATTCATTATTTTCTCGACTTCAGAAAGTTGACTGCTTTCTAGAAAGTTCCCTAACTCATCTACATAACTACGTTCGTTTTGGGACCTTAGGGGTAAACTTAATCTATAATTATCTTTTTTATGATTTTTTGACATCTTGCTTCTTACAAATTTTAGTGTTTTGCCATTCATTAAATGCACTGAATATTTTATTATATACTCTCTCTGTGCTGTGATTATCAACTATCGCTTTACCATTTTTTATTATTTTTTCTCTAGTATCTTGATCATCAATTAGCGATTTTGTCTTTGCTTTCAACTTAATTTCAAAACTAGGATTGTCTTCATATACAATCCCTACAATTGCTTCCTTTTGGGTTAGTTCCATAACATTACTATTTTGATTACCCCATAAGGAGATCCCAATAGTAGGTCTACATAATACTAAAAGCTCATATAATGTTTGACCACCTGCAGAAAAAGCTAGTGAGCACTTCTGCATATATTTAAATAAACTAGTCGGAGACATAACCAGTTTTACGGGCTTTTTCATTTTTCTGACCTGATCTTTTATTGAAGAAAGATTTTCGTAGTAAGGTCCTACAATTGCTGTTACCGAAAAAACCCCATCGATTGAGTCTAGAATTTTTAAAATACAAGTAGTTAAGTCATAATGATCAATTCCTCCCATGGTAATGAGGATGTTATTAATTTGATCTGTAGAAATTGGATATAGTTGCTCTCCCCAAAAATTTTTATCCAAAATCAAATATTTTATCCCAAATGCCTCTTCTGTACCATCAGGAGTTGAGCACAACTTCTCAGCATTCAAGCTCCCATTAACAATTAAATGTGCTGGAACATCCATATTGACCATGTCACTTATTGAAACAACAAATAAACCCTTATCCATCAAACCTTTCCGATAAGCCGAATCAATTTCATAAGAATCAATAATGACAACATTTACGCAAAATTTTTCCGCAATACTAGTTGTAAATTTGAGATCCTGATAAGAATTTGTTTTTGCTTTTGAAAAATGGTTTATAAATCCAAGAGAGTTGAGAATTTCATTAGTATAAGAGTCTTCTGCTGTTACAAAAATTAGATCAATGTTAAAAATAAGAAGCTTGTTTGCTAATGAAATACAGCGTTTAAGATGTCCGAGAGCTACATCATGTGTGGCATCAACCCGAAAAATTACTCTCATATCTTCTTTTTTATTCATTTTGTTCTCTTGGATACTTATAAATATACACTGTAAAGTCGTGAGACATGTAATTATGATTCAATACAACTTTTCTTGATAATTTCAGAGAGTAGTTCAATATTTCACCCGGATCAGCGTAAAACTCTGTTTCTTCCTTATAGTCCGCTTTTTTACTCATGATATTAAAAGCCACCCCTTTCTTACAGATAGAATACATCTTTGAAATCATTTGTTCTACGAAATGGGAATGCTGGGGTATTTTTCGATTGAAAATTCCTGATGAAATGACATAATCGACTGAAAATAAAGGGAGTTCATCAACTAGTAAATCAATTTCCTCAAATTTAGTGTTTTTATATTTCTTCCTAGCCTGACTCAGCATACAAGGCGTTATGTCAATTCCCTTATAAGAGATTTGTAATCCAGTACGACATGCCCAACCATAAAAATCCCCTAAACCACAACCTACATCAAGTACACTTGCCCCCATTAATGGAGCAACTTGAGAAAGAATCTCAAATCTTCTTTCCTGAGACTTTCGACTACCCCAGGCTAAAGAAGCGAATCCACCTTTGTTATCTTTAAAAGTCTTCTCATAATACGAGATTATTGAATCTTTATTAATATGTTCTGTCATACAAGGACTACTGTTTGAAAATAGACTTTTAAATAATGATAATTTTTTAAAATAATTTAAAGTTGTGGGGTTCTTAGCGAAGGTACATTCTTAAAATTTCTAAATAACCAAGAGGCTGGAGGGTAGCGATAATATAAGTTCTACTAAATAAATTTTTTTTATTTATTTAATTTAATTAATATATCTATTTAGTCGACATATCTAAGCTAGTAATATCTCTTGATTTTGACAGATAATAGTAAATTGTTTTAGATATCCCTGTTTGTAAATCAGTTTTTGGTAAAGAATGTAGCTCGTTTCCAGCTTTGGAAATATCTGAATAAAAATTACCTATTTCTCCGACTCTCTCAGGTTTTTTTTCTACTGAAAATTTTTGTTCCCAAGCATTTTCAAATGCTTCTATTACTGAATTTACGGAGATCCCTATTCCTTGAGCAATATTGAAAATTTTTCGATCACCACGATGAATAGTCTGAATCGTTAAGTCAACAGCATCATCTATAAATATATAGTCTCTCAAGTTGCTCCCGTTACCAAATACTACCAGATTTTCACCAGAAATTATCTTTTCAGTAAATATTGCAATAACACCGACCTCCCCAAAAATTGGTTGTCGGGGTCCAAATACATTCCCGTATCTTAAAATTGAGTAATTTACTTTATAATTATCTGAAAAATATTTTATATATTCTTCAGTACATTTTTTTACTATCCCATACGAATATATTGGCATCAGTTCATCATTTTCTCTAGCAGGAAGTTTTTTGGGACGGCCATATACCGCAACTGAGGATGCATAGATGAATTTTTTTACTGAATTTTTAACTGCCAATTTCAAAAGATTTAGTGTGCCAAGTATACTGCTTTTTACGTCCTCGATAGGGTCTTCAAGCATTACATTAGTATTAATCTTTGCAGCCTCATGAATAATGTAATCAAAGTTATGAACTGAGAAAATATTAGATAATTTCTTATAATCAATGATATTAGTTTTATAAAAAATGGCTCCATCTGGGATATTTTCTTTTCGGCCTGAACATAGGTCGTCAACTATCACTACAGATGCACCTAATTCCAACAATTTGTCAGCTATATGTGAACCTATAAATCCTGCCCCCCCAGTAAGTAAAATCGTCGATTTAGCCAAGTATTGATTATTTTTCATTTTATCTATAAAAAATTTAGCCTATTTCAAGGTTATTCCACTTGATTGGATGACCTTTTGTTATTTTTTGTATGACCTGCTTACCAACAATAAGTTCAGAATTTTTTGGTGGTATCCCCGTTCCGGGCTTAGAAATAACAAAATCATTGCCTGAAATAGTTTCACCAGGAAGCATGTCTTTAACAGCGATTAAACTGAGTTTGTATTCTTTTAATGTTTCTAATTCGCTATCAGCCGG